>JBJXGO010000351.1:0-4412 GCA_046160345.1 Saprospiraceae bacterium | reverse complement strand
CCAAAATAATCTATCAAAAGGATGAATGGAGAGACTTCCAAAGTTACATAGAAGATAAGGTTGGAACTATTTCAAAAAATCTGGAATTGCCGTTTTTGGAGTGGTGTGATAAAATGCTTAAAAGGAACTATGCAAAGCATAAAGAAATATGCACCAAACGCGACAATTGCCCCATGAATGAGAGTTACGACAAGCGGATACAATACGTACTAAGGCTGATTGAAGACGCTACACCTTATGAATCTGAGCCAGTTTCAATCCAAATGGACTTGCAAACTCAAGATTCAGGCTTACGATTATCAGACCGAAAAGGTGCTAAGATTGACCTGATTAGGATTGTAAATGCTATGTGGGAATTAGGATTTTTCACAGAACAAAACGGTCTGAAATCGAGTAAACTATCTGCGATGATAGCAGTTGGAAATGCACTACAAATAGACTTATCTGAGTACGACAAGGATTTAAGCCAAGCATTTAGCACTGCGAATCCTGATACTAATACTAAGATTTTCAAAGAATTAGAAGTTATTACAAAAAAAATGTTAGAAAAATAATACACCACCCAATATAGGGTCTATGAAGAGGTTTTAGAGATGCCGAGACATTTGAACCAGTTTTTCAAATAAAACTCTGGCTTATGCTCACAGTGAATTTCGATGACGAACGTTTGTTCAAGGTCATACAAGATGCCGTCCGTTCCGTCATTTTAGAAAACCCATCTCCCCCTTCCGCATCAGCGGACAATCAAAAACTACTCACCCGAAAGGAAGCCGCCGACCTCGCGGGCGTGTGCCTTGCAACGGTTGACAACAAAGTAAAAAGTGGTGTTCTAAAAAAGTACCGCACGGGTGGCATTGTCCGCTTCCGGCATCAGGAAGTCGTTGAGGCTTTTACACAATCTCTTTTTGATAACAGCAAACGGGCGGCTACCGCTCGCAGCAAAAAATCTTAGGCTATGGAAAAGAAAACACCACAGCCTTCGGAAAAGGCAATCTATACGTTAGCAGAATGTGGGACAACCAAAATAGAAAGTGCCACAGAAATGCCAATACGAACGCTCTTTGGGAAAGGGACAGATTTAGCCGACAAACGGGCGTTGAATAATCGTGCAAGGCGAAAACTAACTGCACAGGTTTTGTGTGTGATGGTTGCCACCGAGTTAGAAAAGAGAGGGGAAAAGGAACTTGCCCGCACTTTTTGGAACACCTTCCATTGCCAACGAAAGTTGGTCAGCCACAAAGGGCGTTCTTACGGCGATTATTGCAAAAATCGATTCTGCCCACTTTGTGTCTCTATCAGAAGAGGGGAATTCATCAATCGGTATTTGCCAGTGATTGAAACTTGGGAAGACCCGTATTTTGTCACACTCACCCAGAAGTCCGTCCCTGCCGAAAAACTGGAGCGGTGGTTTTTCGGAGTGGACAAAGCGTTTCGCCAAATCAAAAATAAATACAAAAAGCGAAATCAAAGAGGCGGGAAAATCAAATTTATGGGTATCAAATGCTTGGAATGCAATTTCAACCCCAAACGAAAATGGTACAATCCGCATTTGCATTTGATTGTGCCTAACAAAGCAATGGCTGATCTCTTGAAATTGGAATGGCAAAAGAAATGGACGGAAAAATTCACTTCCCCTCTTGCCCAAAAAATACGCCGCGTTGGAAGTCACCGAAGGGATTTGATTGAAACCATCAAATACGGAAGTAAGATTTTCACAGACTTCGACGCAAGAGACAAAGGAAAGATGCCCCCAAAGATTTACGTCGCTGCAATGATTAACATTTACAAGGCAATGAAGCCTTACCACCTCTTTGACAGTTTCGGATTCAACCTTCCAAAAGAGGAAAAAAGCAGTACAAAAACGATCGTTCCAAGTGTAGAATGTAAAGATTTCATCTATGCCCCAGAGGTATATGATTGGGTGAATGACAAGACCGGGGAAGGGTTGACCGGGTACACCCCGACTGCTCAATTAGTGTGGCTTTTTGAGGAAAACGTGGACATAGATTTGCAATAGGGCTGACATTTCAAGCGGGCAAGGATGAGCGAAAAAGCAAATTCCAAGGAAAACGCATTTCTTTGCCAGCGCAAGAGTGCTCAAACCCAACCTTATGGCAAAAAAATCCAACGCTTCCGCCCCGCCCATCCAAATCGAACAAAACGACCACCGTACCCAAACCCGCCTCAACAACCCTCCCATTGGCTTGGTGGACGAAAACGAATCCGTAGGCAAGGCCAAAAAGGAATATGCCTACGATCCGCACATTGACCCTTCCTTGCAATGGGCGGGAAAAGCCGAGCGCACCGCTTTTGACATTCCCACAGTCAGCCTACACACACACGAACATATTGATGCCCGCCGGGTAATGCAAGCCGTCCGCAAACGCGGGTTGGGGGTACAAGGCGACCTATTCGCTCAACCCGATTTGCCATTGGGCGAAGCACTCGAATTTTACAAACACGCTCAAAACTGGCAAAACCGCCTCATTGCGGGCGACTCGCTGCTGGTAATGAATTCCCTGCTCGAAAAAGAAGCAATGGCGGGCGGGGTGCAGATGATTTATTTCGACCCGCCCTACGGCATCAAGTACAAGTCGAATTTTCAGCCATTCACCGATAAGCGAGACGTTTCAGACGGTAACGACCAAGACCTAAGCACCGAGCCGGAAATGGTAAAAGCCTTCCGCGACACTTGGCAACTTGGCATACATTCCTACCTCACCTATCTCCGCGACCGCTTGCTGCTCGCCAAAGACCTGCTCACTGATAGCGGCAGCATTTTTGTGCAAATTTCAGATGAAAACATCCACCGTGTCCGCTGTATCATGGATGAGGTATTTGGGGCAGAGAATTTCTGTTCTCTGATAACTTTTAGGAAGAAGACAATGCCGATGGGGTCGGATTACTTTGAGCAGACAGCTGATTATTTAATCTGGTATGCAAAAGATAAAGGCAAAGTGTAACTATCCAGCCGCCTTCGGCGGCAATGATATTGTGATGAAATGAAGGATTAATCATATTTTTAAGGCTTAAAATGACAGACAAAGAGCAAATAGAGTACCTTAAAGGTGAATTGTCCCATGCTTTAACCCGGATTTCCGAGTTGGAGGTGCTTCTATTGAAACTCTCCACTGCCAAAAATAGCCACAACAGCCACAAGCCTCCATCGATTGACCTAGCCCGCAAGAATCAAAGTCTACGTCAGAAAAGCGACAATCCTGTTGGGGGTCAAAAGGGCCACAAAGGCAAAACACTCAAGATGAGCCAGACGCCCGATGTGACGGAGAAAATCTATCCCAATTTTTGCAACCGATGCGGAGGCTCTCTTCACGACTCAACATTTGAATTGGCAGCGCGCCGTCAGGTTCTAGACATCCCGCCTATCGTCCCTGTCATAACCGAATACCAAAGTTTTGGCACACAGTGCAGTTGTGGTCACTATCAGTGCGGCATTTTCCCCTCCAGCGTTGCAAACCATGTTCAATACGGCAAAAACATACAAAGTTTGGTCGTTTACCAAAGTTATTATCAGTTTTTGCCCTTTGGCCGCCTCCAGGACTTCTTCATAAAAGTCTGCAACGTCTCCATCTGCAAAGGCACTATTGAGAACATATTGCGCCGTGCCGCTCAAAAGGCCCAGCCTGCCTACGATGCCTTGAAGGGGGCCATAATGGAAGCTGCTTTTGTCGGCTCGGACGAGACTTCCTTCAAATCAAAAGGCTCAAAGAACTGGTTTTGGGTATGGCAGAACTCCTTGGTGACTTACCTCGTGGCCGCCACTTCACGCTCTAAGGCCGTCATCGCAGAGCAGTTTCCGCACGGTCTGCCCAATGCCATCCTTGGCTCTGACCGATTAGCCGCCCAACTTTCCACCACAACAAAAGGCAACCAAGCCTGCCTTCCGCACTTGCTTCGAGAATTGAACTACCTCATCGCAGCGGAACAAACCCCTTGGGCTGAAAACTTCAAAATCCTGCTCCAAGACGCTATCCATCTCAAACAACAACGGCCCGCTTATGAAAAAGACAATCCTCAAACACAATCGATAGAACAACGAGCCGATCAATTGCTGCTCCCCTACATAGTCCAACAACTGGCATCCCAACCTTTGCTGCACAAGCAAACCATTACCTTCTTCAAAGGCATGCTTGCGATTAGACACGCCCTATTCACATGCTTGTATCACAGCGACGTCCCTTTCGACAACAACGGATCGGAAAGAGCCTTTCGAATGGTCAAAGTCAAAACCAAGATATCAGGCCAGTTCAAGTCCTTACAGCATGAATTCGCTGTTATCCGTTCCGTTATTGATTCTGCAATCAAAAATGGACAATCTGTATTCTACGCAATCAATGCTGTGCTCGATATCACTCTCAATATATCCCCGCCGCCGAAGGCGGCTGGATAGTTAC
>JBJXGO010000350.1:0-8996 GCA_046160345.1 Saprospiraceae bacterium | reverse complement strand
CGGCAGGCAGTAGAAGCTTCCGACGAGGCTAGCGAATTGAGTACCCTTAGTATCTTTAGTGAACAACTTTATCAGGTTTATTCCGAATTGGGAGACTATGAAAAGGCATTGTTTTATTATAAAAAATTTGATTCCGCCCAGGACTCGCTTTTTTCCACAGAAAGCAAGCTGCAGATTGAAGCACTCACCACGCAGCGCGAGATTGACCTCAAGAACAAGCAAATAGAACTCGATAAGTTGGCCGTTGCAAAAAAGCGCAACGAAAGGCTATATTTTGTCATAGGCCTGATCCTTTTGATGTTTTTACTGCTGTTCATTTACAGGAACTTTATCAACCAAAGAAACGCTAATTTGCTGCTTGAAGACAAGAATGTGCGCTTGTCTGATGC
The DNA here is from genome assembly GCA_046160345.1 of Saprospiraceae bacterium. GTDB lineage: Bacteria > Bacteroidota > Bacteroidia > Chitinophagales > Saprospiraceae > M3007. The sequence goes on along the minus strand of JBJXGO010000350.1, from coordinate 8,607 downwards.
TATGCAGGAACTCCGGGAAACCCAGGAACAATTGATCGAGATCGAAAAGCAAAAAGAAAAAGCACTCCTGCGCGAAAAAATTTCGCAAGACATCCATGATGATATCAGTACTAACTTGACCAAAATATCCCTTTTGTCAGAACGGCTCAAACTGAAAATTGATAAATCCGGGGCAACAAAAGATGATGGGTTGATAGAAAAAATTACGCATTTTTCACGCGAATCCGTCACCAAATTGAGCGATATAATCTGGTCGATCAACCCCGAACGCGATAACCTTCAAAGTCTGTTGTCTTATGTGCGTGTATTTCTGAACAAATTTTTGGAAGATGCTCCCCTGGAATATCAGATTGATTTTCCGGAAGAACTGCCGGAAGTATCTATCCATCCGGAGTTGCGCCAAAACCTTTTCCTGGTATTGAAAGAATCTATCCATAATGCCTTGAAATACAGCAAAGCCTCCAGGCTAAATGTTACTTTTAAGTTCAGCGATGGACAATATCTGCTTGTTGTTGCCGACGATGGGGTAGGCATGACTGACAATCTCATACAAGGCAGCGGAAATGGTTTGGAAAACATGAAAAAACGAATGGAAGCGGTGGGAGGACAAATGGTCATCAAATCTACCCCCGGCAGCGGAACAACGCTGGAATTTTTTGGCGCTTTGTTGAGCTGAGCAATTATCTACTTTTATGTGAAATGGTTTTGGTCGGATACAGCCAATATTTGCGTTCGCTTTTGTCAGTAAAGAAAAGGATATGCACACTATTTTCGGTATCGTGAAATGGAACTCCAGCCAACCTGTTGCGGCTGCGCATGCATCCTGTATTAAAGTTCTAGGTCAGAAATTTGCTGCAGCATTTGCTGGCAAACCGCAATCTTTTTCAGCTCCACTAGACCTGATGGGTGACTTTGAGCATGCCAGCGCTGGAGAACAATATGAATTGTTTTTTTGCGGCGAAATATTCAACCGCCCCGAAATAGCCGCCGCTACGGGTGAAGCGGAGGCAAGGTTTCCTGATACGGCAGCCCTGCTGTTGGCCTTTTTTCTAAAGAGAGGCCTTGATCAAACTGCCGCATTAAACGGCCGCTTCAGCATTTGTTGGGTAGATAAGCGTCAACGACGTATTCACCTGTTAAGCGATCAAATGGGCATTCAACAGCTCTTTTATTTCCACCATAATGATTTTCTGCTTTTTGGTTCCGAGATCAAATTTTTACTCCAGCACCCTCTCTGCCCGCGTCGCATTGACTGGGCTCACTCCCTGAAACGCCCCGTGCCATTTGTTGTATTGGATGGCGAACGCCATTATAATGCTTGGTTTCAGGATGTTTTCCTGCTGAAAGAAGCAACGGATTTGCAAATTCAATTGCCCAACGGCAAGCTCACTCCAAAGCCCTATTGGAATCCGTATGCCGGGGCGAATAATTCAGTAGTGCGATCGGCGGAGCAGGCAATGGAGGAATATATTGCTTTGCTGGAAGACGCCGTGCGGATCAGGGTGCAGGATTCTGATGTAGCGGCCTCGTTTTTGAGTGGCGGACTGGACTCCTCCATTCTCTGCGTCTTGGCCCGGAAGTACCGGCCACTTAATACTTATACTGCCATTACACCAAATACTTTGCTTGATAGCAGCACGGAAATTGGCGCCCGGCTGGCCATGGAACTCGACTTTAACAGCGTACAGTACTTGGTGCCCTACAATGCCATCACCATTGATCATGAGCTGTGGAAAAAGAGGATTTGGAAAGCCGAGTCTCCGGTGGTGCATACTGATTCGCTCGTTAAATCCTTGTTGCATGATTCAATAACCCGGCATGAAAAATCTATCCCCGCCTATATGTTAACCGGAACGGGCAGCGACCAAATGAACGGCGGCCTGGCCAGATGGATCGTGGCGGATCAGGATGATCCGGAAAAAAGCTGGCAGCAATTATCCCGGCAATTGTACGAGGAGGAATTACGGGGGCAGCTCCCGGAAAAACACCATGCACTGTGGGGGGCCAGGCATTACCTGACCAAAGGTTTTGTCGAATCTATTTCAGGCCGGAACATGGAGGATACGCGTTGGCACTTTTACATGAAATCGAACCTGCACCTGAATCTGTTCACCTTGCTTTGGGATGAAAACCGGGCGGTTGGAGCAAGAAACCGTAGCGTTCGTTATCCATTTCTGGACCACCGCTTTGTCCCGCTAATAGCTGGGATACCGGAAAATTTGCACCCTGCACTGTTCTATGACAAACAGATACTTCGTACTCCAGCCACCCGGTTTCTGCCTGAGTACGTTACACATAAACCCAAAATGCCGGCGCCTACAGGCCGCTACGATAAAAGGATGCAGACCTATGCCTTCATGGCACGCTATGAAGATGGGCTGTTGATCCGGGAAGCATTGGGCGAATGGAACGAACCCCATCCTGTTATTGATAAAAAAGCTTTGTTGGCAGAAATTGCCCAACTTGAAATACATCCTGACCCGATTGCCTGGCAGTATGTGATAAACGTAATAAACCTGGGACTCCTGGAGAAACTGGCCGAACAGGATGATCAAAGCCTTGATTGTGAAACCCAACTGGCTCCTTATGTGGAGCGCATTGCCGAATGGAGTGACCGCACGCTGCACTATTGCAAGGAGCAACAAGGTATTATAACAGAAACGGCACTCTTGGAAGAGACCGTGCTTTTTGCCGAAGATTGTTTTTTGGTTCAAGATGTTGATAGACAACGCTTGTTTATTGTCAAAAATGAAGTCCTGGTTTATGAAATAGAGGAAGAAAATCCAGCCTGGGAGCATTTTCTGAAGTCTATTGGACAGCGCAGATCCACCCGGGAGATCCTTGAGGAACTACAATTGCCTTTTGAAGATATCCGGGAGTACTTTTACCTGTGTATAAAAGAAAACATCCTAACTACGCAAAGCCACTGACATGAAATTTGAACGTGGATTCCCGTTTATTCAACAGACCGGCATGATGGAGTGTGGCCCCGCATGCCTGGCTATGATTTTCAAGTATTATGGTTATTACAATATTCAGCCCCTTATCGCAAAACTGGCTGAGGTAAATACGGCAGGGGTTAATCTTTATAACCTGTCACAGGTAGCCGAACAATTCGGCTTTAACACAGATGCCTATGAAATGGGCTATGAGCATTTATCGGAGATAAAACTGCCATGTATCGCACACTACGGTGGCGTCCATTTTATCGTGGTTTACAAGGTCTCCGAAAACCATGTTTGGATAGCTGATCCAGCTTATGGAAAGGATAAGATATCGAAGGATGATTTTTTAAAAAAATGGAACGGCATCGTTTTGGCTATTGAGCCTACCCCTGAAATTTTTAAGAACATGGATCTTGAAGCCTCGGTCCAGGAGTTTTTGGCGAATAAAAAAACGCTTTACGCACGCTTTTACAAACCAGTCCTTTTGGCATTAAAAGGCGTGCTGGGGCAGATATTAGTAGCCTCAGCGGTGCTTCAGGCACTCGGCCTGGCCTTGCCATTTTTTACCCAAACCATTGTGGATGCGGTGCTGGTCAACCAGAACAAGAAATTGCTGATGGTCATTTTGTTGGGTATGATCCTGACTTTCGTCACTCAGGTAATGGTTATGTATGTGCGAAATGTGTTGCTGGTGCATGTGCGGGTACAATTTGAATTGAATTTTTTCAGCCGTTTCTTCAAACACTTCATTTCTCTTTATCAGGAATTTTACGACCGCAACAAACGCGAAGATTTTATGGTGCGGTTTCAGGAGAATATCACTATCCGCCAACTGGTGAATCCATCGGTTATCGAAAGTGTGGTAGATCTGCTTTTCATACTGCTTTATGTGCCATTGCTGATTTTATATAACACCCAATTGGGTTTATTGGCGCTGGTATTTGTCACTATTTACGCCCTGTTCACCTTGTTTTATACCCCTCGGATCAGGGCGCTGGTTTACAAGGTTTTTTATAAAAACCTCGAAACCTTGGGCGATTTTCTGGATACACTTTTGGGGATGCAATCGGTTAAACTTTTGGCTATTGAAAATTTTAAATTCTGGCAGTGGAAGAACAAATTCAAGAGAACCCTGAATGTGGTACAAGAGGCGGAGCGGGAAGGAATACTATTGCATTCCATCCAAAAAAGCCTGTATTACATGGCACAGGTAGCGGTCTTTTGGACCGGCGCGTATATGACCTTTAACCAGGAAATTACCATTGGTCAATACCTGGCTATCACCTCCATCTTTATCATTGTATTGAACTCGTTAAGCAATTTGTCGCTGGTTTGGTACAATATTGTTGAATTATCGGTGAGCCTGACGCGCCTCAACGATGTGCTGCTCCAGGAAACAGAAAACAGTTCCGTACTCGATAAAGCCAATGATTTTGAAACTTTTCCGGTGACGATCAATGGCCTGAAATTTAAATACCTGAGTAGTCAGCCTGAATACGTATTGAACGACCTGAACTGTATTATCCGGCAGGGAGAACACATTGGTATTGCTGGCAGAAACGGATCCGGGAAAACGACTTTTGTAAAAATGCTGTTGAACCTGTACCCACAGTACGAAGGCAGCATTCAAATGGGCGGCATAGACCTTCAGAAGATCAATCCCTTGATGCTTCGGAAGAAGGTTTTTTTGTTCCCTCAGGATATTTATGTCTTCAATGGCACCATCCACGAGAACATCTTGTATGGCAACCTAAATGCTGATATGGAGGCAGTTATAAAGGCTGCTAAACTAGCCGATCTCCACGATTACATTGCCGGACAATACCTGGGCTACAATTACAAGGTCGGCGATATGGGAGGCAATTTATCGGGAGGGCAGAAACTGAAAATCGGCTTTGCGCGCTTGTTTCTCAGCAATCCCGATCTCATTATCCTTGACGAGGCAAGCAGTATGCTCGACGTGGAGGCAGAAGCGACCATCATGCAAAATATAAAGTCCCATTTTAGCAGCAAAACCATCATCAGCATAGCGCACCGGATGCAAACCCTTAAAACTGCAGACCGTATTTGGGTGATGGACAAAGGGAGTATTGTAGAGGAGGGCAAACACGAGGAATTGATCGCAATGGAGGATGGACTTTATGCGCGATTCATGAAAGCTTATGTGTCCTATTAATGGCATTACTTAAAACAGGAAATATGGCTGACAATCTACTGGAAGAATTAGAGCCTCAACAATATCAACGGCTTTATTTTGAGGAGGACGTACCGGTTATGGACCACCGAAGTGGCCTGTTGAAGGGTATGTTCTATGCCTCTGTTGGGCTGTTTATGCTTATGCTCACGATCGCTGCACTGGTCCGTTTTCCGGACCAGATCGAGTTGCCTTTTGTGTTGAAGGGTGAAAATCAGGAGGCAATTTATAAATTCCCCAACGCGGTTTATGTTGTGGAAACCTTTGTGCGGGCAGGTGATTCCGTGGCTGCAAAATCCAAAATTGCCAAAATAACCGCACCGGAATTGGTGCAGATGATTCAGTCCCTGAACGAAATCAAGGCCCGTGAAGACCGTTTTTCCAGCTTTGGGAAATTGTCTGCCCAGCAGCGACAAAAAATACTTCAGGCTTCCATCAACAAAAACCTGCTGCGGTTACAGGAGCAACAAGACGCCCTGCAGTATTTACAAAAAAACTGGAAAGGGCAGGAGCCGAAACTTGCATTGGAGTGGAAAAATGCCCGTGAACAACTGGCAACTTATAAGCAACTATATGAGAACGGACTGGCATCACGCCTTGATATTCAGGAGCGTGAAAATGCTGCATCCCGCACACAGGAAGCCCTGAGTACAGCACGCAACGGATTCCGGCTCGACAGTATTCAGCTGTTATCGGGTATGGACAAGATCCGCATGGAAAATGCTGGTCTTGAGCAGGAAATGTCTTTGATTGTGACCAATGTAGATCAGGAAGCCTCCGGTTATCAAAGTTCCCATGAATTAAGCCGGCAACAGTTGCAGCATACCTTTGGTGATTACGAAGTAGTGGAAGGCGCTATTATTCTGCTGGCGCCATTTCCCGGTCGGATAACCTACCTTTTTGAAGGAGAAAAAGAACTTAAAAGTGGAAGTACGCTCTTCAAAATCGCAGCGGGGAATGAAGCTACTTATGCCTTTGTAAAATGCCCCCCGGGCATGGCAGGGAAACTGCGTGCCGAACAGGATTGCCAGCTAAAGATTGCTTCTTTCCCGTTTTATGAATGGGGCGCAGTAGCTGGCAAAATTTCGGAATTGAGCCTTGCCCCCGACGAATCGGGACAGTATAATTTGCGGATTCAGCTCAGTGATCCGGGAAGATTGCGTGGTCGCTTGTTTCCAGGCCTCACAGGTTCTGCCGTGGTAATTCTGGAAGAAAAGACCCTGCTGGAGTATTTCTTTCATAAAGCGGGCAAATACTACCACCAGTTTATGGAGGGCGACTTTTAACAGTCCTTTCATCCTGCCGGTTTTTTCCACTCCGCTGCTCCAGCGCTGCAGGCTCTTGCTTTTATCTACTTTCATGTGATTGTCAAGCCTTTGGCATCGGGGTACTTTTGTAGTGTCAAATGCAATCACATAATTCACTAAATAAATTAAAAACATGAAAAAGCTAAGCAAAGGCCAGACGGCTTCCATCAATGCGGGCGGAATTAAGCTCCAATAATTTTCAGTCCAAAAGAGCCTACAAAAAACCCGATAGAATCAATCCTCACTCTAAAATTTTTATAACATGAAAAAGCTAAGCAAAGGCCAGACGGCTTCCATCAATGCAGGCGGATGTAAATTAAATTAATTCAGTCCCAAAGAGCCAACAAAAAACCCGATAAAATCAATCATCACACTAAAATTTCAAAAACATGAAAAAGTTGAGCAAAGGCCAAACGGCTTCCATCAATGCGGGTGGAGCTAGATTCAATTAATTAAGTCCCAAAGAGCCAACAAGAATTCTTAAAAAAGTAATCATCACAACTAAAATTTAAAAACATGAAAAAGTTGAGCAAAGGCCAAACGGCTTCTATCAATGCGGGCGGAGTGCGCCTGAACTAATGCCATCCACCTTCAAGTATAGGGAATGCCGAAGCCCTGAGATCAAGTAGGCATCACAACTAAAATTCAAAAACATGAAAAAGTTGAGCAAAGGCCAAACGGCTTCCATCAATGCCGGAGGAATACGACTTAATTGACTCCATCACCTGGGAATTTGGAGTAAGAGAACCAAACATGCATCCAATCAAAAATAGTCCACTTTTTACCAGATTTGAATAGACCTTCGAATATCAAATATTCAGTATTCTTGATTTACACGCAGGTTTGCCCTAAATTTGTTTTCGGGAAAGTGTGGCACACCAATTATTTAGGTGTGCCACACTTTTTCGAACGTAGAAATCTATCTGTTAGAGCCGATTTTTGTAGCACCACTTCAATCATTCAGCACAATGGGAAAAATAAGGGTATGTATAGTAGAGGATGATCCGGAAATCAGAACCTCCATGATTGAACTCATGCTGTTAGCCGACGACCTTGTTTGCAATTGGTCGTTCGAGCGCGCCGAAGCGTATATGAAACAGTACCAATCATTAATGATCGACGTAGTGTTGATGGATATCACTTTACCGGGAATGGATGGCATTCAATGCGTTCGCGAGTGTAAGCCCAAACGGCCTGAACTCCAATATCTTATGTGTACCTCGCACAACGATGCGGAACGAACCTTTGATTCCCTTTGTGCAGGCGCTACGGGCTATTTGCTAAAAAACTCGACCCCTAACCAACTCTTTGAAGCCATACGGGATATCCATCGTGGCGGTTCGCCCATGTCGCCCGAAATCGCCCGGCTGGTGGTGAATTCTTTTCCAAATAAAAAACAGGATAACACGATTCTGGAATCCTTCACTACAAGGGAACAGGAAATCCTGCATGCCCTGGCCAAAGGCCTGTCCTATAAGGAGATTGCCGACCGTTTATTTATCAGCATTGAAACCGTGCGGACCTACCTTCGGAAAATATATGAAAAGTTGCAGGTGCACTCAAAAGTGGAAGCGCTGAACAAGGTTTTTCATCAATAACTACAGCGTGATTCCACGATGCCTCGTGTCCTCCCATTATTAGAAGGTCCACTTTGCCCTTTTAACCATAGCTTTAATGGTATGAAACCCTCGAACCCCCGCTTCCCATTTTTTGGAAGCGGGGGATTTTCCTTTTGAGCAAAATCCTATCTTTGGCCTTTATTTTTGGAAATTGGGATTTTGTCATGTGGAGTCCAAGATTTGGTTTTTCGGTTCTCCCAACACCCAATTTGTTAATATCCCAATTTCAATATCCACTCCCCACCAGTGCAACGTCTCGACTTCATTTCACGTATCCTCCAGTTTTTTACGCAGCACCCGCTGTGGTTAAAATTTATTGATTGGACCCAAAACCACTCGCTCCCTGGTCTGAAGCGTATTCCGCTTTACAATCTGGCGTTGTTTATATACGATGAAATTAAAGAAGATGCCATTGTGACCCGGGCGAATAGTATGGCATTCAGTTTTTTCCTGGCCATATTTCCTGGCCTTATCATGCTGATCTCTTTATTGCCTTATTTTCCGATCAGCATGGATTTTTTCGGGACGCTGCAAGCATCCAT
>JBJXGO010000349.1:0-10077 GCA_046160345.1 Saprospiraceae bacterium | reverse complement strand
ACCTCCGTATCATCAAACTCGGCTTCCGTCGTGGTGATGGTGCCGAGACTGCGATGATTGAGTTGGTTGATTTCAACGAAACCTACAACCCGAACGAAGGCAAAGTCCGCCAGGCGAAGAAAACGCGTCGTGGGGGGAGCAAGAAAGTGGCTGCTGTAGAAGAAAATGCACCAATGATAGACGAAGAAATTGCTGAAGAAAAGGTCATGGAAGCGGCAGAAGAATCATCCGCCGAAGTGGTTGAGGAGGCAGAAGTTGTGGAAGCGCCAATGGAAGCAACAGCAGAGGAAGTGGCTGAAGAAATTGTGGCGGAAGTTGAAGCAGAAGTAGAGACTGAAACGGTTGAACCCTCCTCCGAGGCTACGGCGGGTGAAGAAGAAAAGAAAGACGAAGAGCAAGCGTAAGGAATAATTGCTCGAAATATAGAAGAGGCGGTACCTGACAGGTGCCGCCTCTTTTTTGTTGGTACTTCCCTTCTTCAATGGTGGTGAAATGCGGCCAGTGCTTTACATGCTATAGGCCAATTGGCAAATTTTACCGTTGGATGATTAGTTTTTTGGTCATCCGATGCTCGTTCACCTCAATCCTGGCGAAATAGACCCCGGTAGGCAAGCCCCTAACGTCGAAATCGAAGGTGTAGTCGTCGGGTGGAAGGATTACTGGCTCGATGTTTTTTACCACGGTGCCGGAATTGTTGAACAATTGGGCCCCCAAAAGAGCCTCTGCATTCAGTCGGAACGAAACGCGGACGTTGTCAGCGGCAGGGTTTGGCGCAATCGTCATTTGAATCGCTGCGTCTGTTTCGGTCATTCGAGCGGCTTCAGCAGTACCCGAACGGCCTTCTACCGGCGGTTCGTCAAAATTTGATTTCTTTGCCAGCATCAGCTTTTCCGAAAGCGTGTTGTTCGACTCGCTGCCTTCGGCCACTTGGTTGTCCACGTCGGCCTGAATGATCAGGTAAACGAGGCTGCCGAAATCGTCAAAAGCATTTTCCGGGATAGGGAATGCTTCGGCGATATCGCGCCGAGTGAATGACGGTATGCCGCCGAACGTGTATTTGTCAAGCAGTATCAAGTCGTCCGGACTGACCACGTTGTCTAATGACAAATAGAAGCGCAACTTGATTTGTGCCGCATTCAGGATGCCGATATTGCGCACAGAGAACGAGACGATGCAATTGTCGCCCGGCTGAAAGGCTTGGTTCGCGCCCCTTGGATGCTGCCATTCTTCGTTGACCCAAAGATCAGTTGGAACCAAATCAGGGCCTGCGGGGGTAAGGCCTGTCACTTGGACTTGCCGGTACATGGGATTCATTTTAAAGAGCTCTGAACCCAACGACCCATCATAAGGTGTCCCAGCAATCAGGTAATACTTTCCGGAAATTACGTCGTCGGGCAGGGTAACGCTGGCAGACCAAGAATAGGCCCTGTAATCCTCTAGGTCGGTGAAGGTTTTCTCGGCCACCACGTGGTCTTCTGGGTCCCATTTCGAGTCAATGGAAAGGAATAACCCGACTTGGGCTTTTCCGTCCGTTGTAAAAGGTGTGGTGGTTTTGCCTCTGACAGAAAAGTTGAAAGGGACGCCAGTGGCAACGGTTTCCGGTGCCTCCAAGTCGGTTACTTCTGCGCATTTTTCAGCGCTGAACAGCAGAAACAACAGAGGCAAAAGAAAAATCGGGATACGAAATGCTTTTTTCATGACAATGTGATTGAATGTTGTGAAAAATGTGGGTGAATATGGAAAAAGAATTGACTGCCCTGCTTGACACATCTGGGCTTCGCGAGTGTTCGGTTGGTGACGTGGGATGAATTGAATTTGAATGGTGAAAGAATCTTAAAAAGGTCAGCGTTCAGGTAGGCAAAGAGGTGGCTTAGCCAGTGGTGCACACACCGGCAGAATGGATTTTAGAGTCTTGAACTGAAATGAAATGGATTATCGCGTGGACCTCACTTGATAGAAAACTGCGCCAACATCATCGTTTTTAGTCTGCTGCTTCCAACAAACACGCTGATTTCGGAAGCCATGCCTGGGGAGAACGTCAGCACTGCCCACCCATCTTCCCTCTCTTGAAGTTGTGCCGGAATTTCTCTCTTCTTTCCTGCTGTCACGACGAACACTTCTGGCATTTTGGCAAGTTTGAACCGTATTTCAGCCTTGCCTTCCTTCAGGGCGATTTTCCCGTTTTCCGGCGAGAATGCCTCCAGAGGAAAATCCGGATTGCTGAAAAATACTATCGGCTGTTTTTTGAATTCAGCTTTTGAAATCGGTTTTTCGCGCATCTGCCACTTTTCATCATCTGGCAGGTGATTCAGTACAAACAGGTTCGGCGGTGTAGCGAAATAGGCAGGTGTATAACGACGGACAAAATGTTCATCTTCGCGGTCCACGATACCTGCGCCCCAAGTCGCATCGAGCAGACACCATTTCCCTTCGATTTTGATTGCGTTCCAGGCATGGCTACCGCCACCCTTCCCGCCCAATTTCCGGGAAACTCCGGTTACGATAACTGATTCCAGCTTTGCAGCCTCGCACATTTTTTGAAACAAACGGCTGTAATCTGCGCAGATACCTTTTTTGCTACGAAGGGTGTTGCTGATTTCATTTTCGTGCAACTCCCTCATATTCTTTTCAAACTCCTGTGGAGTTCGCCCGCTGATGCGAGGTCTGGGTGGCGGGTGTTTAAATTTTTTGTAGTCGTAGCGGATGTTGAACGCAACCCAAGCAAAAATGACCCGCGCTTTTTCCCGCTCTGTGCTGAAGGGCTTGGTTAGTTTCAGTGCGAGATCAGCAGCGTCGGCGTACTCTTCTTTGAAGGCTTTGGCTACGGAGTCGGCTTTTTCATAGTTCGCTTGGGCGCAAAGGGAAAAGGCGGCTAAAAGGGCCAGTGACAAGGTGAAAAGAGTTTTCATGTCGTAAAGTATTTTATTGTGACAAAGTTGCGGTCGTTCGTTTTGGATTTGAGCATTTTCCCGGTTGGAAAAAAGGTGGATAGAAGGTTGGAAAAAAGGGTGCTTTCCTGAAAAACCCTCCCCCTCAAGCCTTGTGCAAGCACAAGGCAGTGGAAAAGCACAGTCAATGTTAATCCGCGAGAGGGAGGGAGTCCTTATCGAAGTCGTTGGCGCAAATAGCCCAAATGCAGCAACAGTTCCAGTCCGATATAGGGGTCTTTTTTGCTGAGAATGGCAGTTGAGCCGGCCGAAAGCCCTATGAATCGAGTAAACGGAAAATCCAAACGGGCATTCAGCAGAAGGCCAATCGCGGTCGTTTCCTCCAAATCGTAGGTGTAATTGGAACTTGTCCCCAACCAAGTTTGCGCCTGCTGTTGTTTGATAAAATTGCCGGGCTTGGTCACGGTGCCAATGCCTAGGCCGCTAGCAAGTATAAGACGAGGACCAGTGTCGAAAGGTATCGCCCTGCCGAAAGTCAAGGCTAACATGCCTGTCTCTTGGTCTGGGCCATCGCTGCCCAACAGGTTGTAAAGGCCATCGCCGGGAAAATAATCCTTGGGCATTTCCTGGGAGTTTTTGATCTGAATGCGCTTGCCGATTGACAAGAAATATTTGTTCGAAGCGATGAAATCCAGCGAGATGTTGGCCGTGCCATGGCTTCCGCCGCCGCCAAGAGAGGCGAAAACATACAACTGGTTGAGCGGATCTTGCGCGGTTGAGGTCACGGCGCACCCGAAAGCGACGACGAAAAAAAGTGTATTTTTCATTGGAACTAGATTTAAGTTGTGTTGAATGAAATAAAATCACGGATGAAAATACACCGGCCTCAGTTCAGTTTGACAAACTTCCCCGTCCACGTTCCGTTCGGGCTTCGCGCGCTCAGGAAATACACCCCATTCGGCAGATCCGAAACAGGTATCTTCAAAAAGCCACTATTGCTTCCATAAGAAGTGGTCGATAGCGTTTGCCTAAGCCGTCCCGCTGTGTCGTGGATTTCAATGGACAAATCCCACTCTTGCATCGCTGGGGTATATCGGAGCGTCAGGTCGCTTCTGGTTGGGTTGGGATACAGGAGGAAGGGCAGTAGATGAGGTGCTGAATATGTAGGCGTTGTAATATGCACGAATAAAAGGGTGTCGCAACCGTTCTCAGATATCAGGGTGTCCAACACTGTTACCGGCCCAATATAAACAATGCCGAATATGGTATCACCTATGGATGCAAGCGTGTCAAGAAAAGCTGTTTCATATTCGCTTGCTTCCACGAAGGTCACCAGCGTCAGATCGTGATAGCTGAATGAATAGTTGGTTTTCAATATGGTATCCTGTGTGCCGTGACCGCAAATTTTTCTGATTTCCGTTAACAGGGTGTCTATCTTAGCAACTGTGTGAGAGACCTTATTCGTCACCACTGGCGCGTTGTAGTCAAAGTAAATGGCAGCCATGTTTTCAATTACCGTTCCGGGCGGGTTTGCGGGTAGGGATTTTTGTGCGACCGAATATTGCACAAAGCCGTGTGAAGCCACTTCATTCGTATTGCTGTCGGGCAACATAATATTGTTGAACGTGAATTTCAAGTTGCCGTTTTCACTCATTTCAAAGCGATAAGGGTGGCTCGATGCACCGGGTCGTACAGTTGCCGGATCGAGGTAGGGCGATAAGGTGTCACGAAGCACAACATGGAAAGCCGTGTCGGTGCCAGTATTCTGGAAGCCAATGAGGTATTCCAATCGCGTGTTGTCGCGGATGGTGTGCTCGTTGCCCAGTCCTTGCGGGAAGCCTATCTTCTCATTGGGATCCCAAGAACCAACAATGGAGTGGCAATCTGTGGCTATGGAAGGCCGGGCTTCATCATGTGGGAATTGAAGGATAACACTGAAAATGGTTGAGTCGGGGCAGCCTTCAATGGCAACCGATGCAACTCGACTGAATGGATGCGCTGGGTGCTGGTTGGCTTCCAAGCGCCAGGTATGATTGTTGGCATTTGCCACGACGACGACCGTGTCGGCCCCAGACTGCAATTTAAACTCTCCCCTTTGGCGCAATACCACATCTTCGACAATGATAAAACTGGAGAACTCCACCATATCGCCCGTGCCTGTATTTTTAATGGTAAAAAACACTGTGTCTCCAGAGCATTTGACGGTCACCACGATATTGGATCCATCCCAATTAGGGTCGAAGAGACAAATTGTGTCCGGGAAAATGTGCGCCGTCACGCACTTTGTTTCACCAAGCACAGCATCGCAGGGTACCGCCACTTTTACTGAAAATGAGCCGCAGTCGCCAGGCGGCACATCGCCCAGATCAATGCTGAAACGGTTGCCACCGAGGTCTGCCCAAGTGCCGGGGAATGTAGAAGTGTCCACTTGAAACAATGGGTCGAAATTCAACTCAATGTAGGTGCTTTCTGCTACTACAGTGCCTTCATTGCACCATTTTATGTTGTAAAAGTTGTCGAAACAGCGCCGCAAGATATTCGTGGCTATATCCAAGTTCAGCAAGGGGCAATCTACGATCGCTTTTACACCGACGAACGTATCTATGGTCTGAAATAGCTGATTGAATGCAATGTGGACTGTGTCGCATAGTTCCCACAAGGCACTGGGTAGTTGGGCGCTGAGCGCATACGTACCCGTGTCCACTAGCATGGAAAAACGACCTGCCGTATCGGTGACGGCATAAAAGGTCAGGCTGTCGCTTTCAGCTTTTACGAGCCATTGTTTGAGAGTTTGTTCGGTGCTGTCGTAGAGGCAGTTCCCTTCGTCTTGGAAGAGAATGCCTTGTATGACGTTGGAGAAACCTTTGCAAACGGCAAGCACTTCGGTTGGGAAGTTGCAGCCGGGAGCATTGGTGTGAATGGTTACATTGCCGGGCGGATCGTCGAGGTAGTCACAGATGCTTTGAACGGCGCAGGCGGCGAGGAGCGGATTCTCCGATATATGGAGGTTGCCTCTTATGTGAAAGTGACGGTCAAAGGCACTTAAATCTGATAAGGCTGGATTGTTGAGAATTAAAATATCCCGGATAAAACCAACATTTTCCAGGCCTTGCAGGTTAGCCAGGTTAGGATTATTCAGTACCCATAGCCCTCTGAAGGAAAAAGGCACTCCTCCAAGAACGTTCTCGCCTATTATGGAATCAAGACTGTTTACACCATTCAGGGTGAGCAGATTCTCATTGTCCTTTATCATGATGCAATCACCAACGACCTTGAGCGCATCCAATCCCGACAAATCCTGCAAAAGCGGGTTGCCGGAAATAAGGAGAAAACTCCCAACCGACTTGAGTGTATCTAATCCAGACAAACCCTGCAAAAGTGGGTTGCTGGAAATTTCAAGGCTACCGATGCTTTGTAGCGCATCCAGCCCCAACAAATCGGGCAAAATAGGGTTGGCAGAAATTTTCAGGGTTCCACCGATGTCAACGATGTTTTCCAAACCGCTCAGGCTGGTCATTGAAGCATTTTCGGTGATAGTGATATCACCAGCGACAGTATTGATGGAATCCAATCCCGATAAATCCGACAAAAGCGGGTTAGAGAAAATTTGGAGGCTACTGATGGTCGAGAGGGCGTCCAGACTCGATAGATCCGATAAAAGGGGGTTGGAGAAAATATGGAGGCCACCACTGATAGTCTTGAGATTCTCCAAGCCACTTAAACTGGTCAGTGACGAATTAAAATCCCCAAAAAAATCGCCGATAAAAAGGGTGCCGCCGATAAACCGAAGTTTGTCAAAGCCATTCAAATTGTTCAAACCAGCATTCCCGCCAATAGAAAGGCTGCCGCTGATAGAATCGAGTTGATTCAAACCGGTAAAATCGTTCAGACCATCGTTTTTCCACAGATTTATATCTCCGGCTACAGAGCGGATGCTGTCCAGTCCGTTTAAACTACTCAGTGCCGCGTTACCAAAAACCGTCAGATGTTTGCCAAGGGAACGGAGTTTGTTAAAATTTGTCAATGCGGTCAAACCGCCGCTAAAAATAATAGCGAATTCTCCGTTAACGAATGTAAGGTTTTCCAACCCGCTCAAATTGAGCAGGTTGTAATTCTGTATTATGGTGAAGTCGCCACCAACAGTTTTAAGAGAATCCAGCCCCAATAAACTGCTGAGCACGATGTTGCTGTCAATTCTAAGATTCCCCCCAACGGAAGTAAGGCCAAGCAACCCATTCAAATCAGTTATTCCAGTTCCCTTGATTGTCACGTCACCCGGTATGACAGTACATCCGGGATAGTCCGTAGAAAAACTGTTGATTTGCGCCTGGGTAGAAAAGGTGATGCTGTCAGGGCATTGTGCTTGAAACTTTGTAGAAATGAAAGTGGCAATAAGCAGGAAAAAAAGTTGGTGTTTCATGTGACTGTGCTTTTTAATAGTGAAACCAAAGTGGTTTGATTGCGGTACAAAAATGAATCGGATGCTGCAAAGGTCTCCCCTCTCATCCTGCCCCGCCATTTTTTGGGGTTGGATAAAGGTCGGATTGCAGGTTGGAAAAAGGTTGGAACGACAAGCGGCAGCGCTTTTTCAGGAAAAGACTTGGGTAGTCAGAAAAACGGGCAGTACGGAATTGAGCAGCGGCCCCCGGAGGTTCTTGTCCCGCTCATACCTCCGCATTTTGTGGTAAATGCGGTTGATATGCGATTTGACGGTGCTCAGGTCTATGTGGAGCGCATCGGCGATTTCTTTTTGGCGGTGGCGTTCCATAAAGCGTTTTTGAAAAACAGCCATCTCGGCGGGCGACAGTCGCTGCTGGAAATGCTCCAGATGTTCTGCATATCCAGGCGAGGGCACTACCGTGATACCGATGATGAGGCGTTCCAACTCATTGAAAACCCAGATGTCGTTATAGACCAGCCAAGCAAATACAAAAGTGGCAATCGCCCAAGGGCTATTGGGGAACACTATATCCCCCAAGAAGCCGCCACCTTCTTTCAGTGAATAAGGCCGAAGCCAGTAATAAGTCAGCACTGTCAGAACGCAGGTGCCGCCAAGTACTCCCACCAGCACCACGAACGGCTCAGGGACAAGGCGAATCAACCCGTTGAACCGATGGAACATCGTTCCTCGTATATTCAAGTCTTCCACGAAGCGACGCACTTTTTGTTCCGCCTCGGGGTCGTTTTGTTCCAATGCTTCCCGGTATTTATGCAGCACAGTTTTGCGGATGGTTTGGTTGACCCCTATCAGCCGCCAGCCCAAAATAAGCAATACCAGAAAGATAAGCACGGCCATGAGGGAGGCTGTTTGTTCAGGTGTTATGTCCTCACTCAGGGTTGATCCTTCGGTTTTTAAAACAAAACGAACGAGCCGCCAGCAAAGCAAGCCGCCGAGGGATAACAACAAAGCCAAGATGAGGTAGGAGCGTGCGCCGAGGCACAAGGCGAGATGACGAAATTGAATTTTCATGTGACTGTGCTTTTTAAATGCAGAAACCAAAATGGTTTTACAACAGTACAAAAGTGAAACAAGGCTATCAAGATAAAAAGAACAATTTTTTTGGGTCTTTGAATATCTTTGCATAACAAACTTCTTGAAAATGAGGCTTTTGTCACATTTTTCTTAGAAAAAGTTAGATACATCGCCGAGTGGAAAAAACGAAACTTTTACAACTTTTGAGCGACCTGAATGCCTGGGAACTTAGAAATTTGGAGCAGTTCCTGCGCTCGCCTTTTCACAACCAACGTGAAGATGTGCTGCGTTTGTTCGAGTTTTACAAGACTCAACACAGCAAGAAGCGCCCCGATTTCAGTGATGCCGCTGCCTGTCGAGCAGTTTGGCCCGACAAAGATCTTGACACTGTTGACTACCCTAATCTGCGCAGCTATTTATTCAAACTGACAGAGAAATACCTGGCTTGTGAAGAAATTTTTAGAGATGAGGTATTGCTAAAAATGAGCCTTTCTAAAGCTTACAAGCGCCGAAATAAGGACCATAATTTCGAGCAGACTATTCGTGATATCAAAGTAGTACTGGAAAAACAGCCCCTGCGCAACCCTGCATACTTGCGCAAAGCGTTTGAAGTGGAATATGAAGTTTACGACTATATTGCCAGCCGATCCAGAATGGAAGAGACCAACATCGAAGCGGTTGGCAAAATGTTGGATGCACACTATTTTGCCGAAAAATTGAAATTGGCCTGTGCTCAACAGTCCTTGAGTAAAATAAGGCCTCAAGATTATGACTTAAGTATCCTACCCGAAGTATTAGCATTTTTGGCAGATAAACCGGATTGGGTGTCTTATCCAGCTGTGGCGATTTATTACCATGCCTTCCTCACATTAACTGACCAAAACAATGAAACACATTTTCAAGAAGTGCGCCGCTTGCTACAAGATTGTAGAGACCAGTTCATGGAACGGGAAATCGGGGACGTCTATCGAATTTGCCTTAATTACTGCATTAAACGCTCTAACCAGGGCGAGTTGCATTATACCCGCGAAGGCTTCGATCTATACCGATTAGGCATTGAGCACGGCTATTTGCTCAAAGAAGGCCAATTGTCGCACCACAGTTATACTAACGCAGCCGCATTTGGTATCACATTGAGAGAATACGAATGGGCCGAACGATTCATCCAAGACCACCAAAATAAGGTCTCGCATAAACACCGGGAAAGCGCCTTTCACTTTTGCCTCGCCCGATTATGGCATGCTAAGGGCAATTACCCGGAAGCCATGCGCTTATTGGCCGAGTTCAACACAGACGACCCCTATTACTATCTGATTGCCAAAAAGATGCTCTGTAAAATATTTTACGAAGGAGCGGAAATTGCTCCTTTAGAGTCCCTCCTTGACAGTATGCGCGTTTATTTGAAAAGACACGGATTGGACGGAGATATAAAAGCGCATTTTAAATTGTTTGTTGACTTGATCTGGCAGATTTTGAAATTACCTCCATACGATTCGAAAGCAAAAACCAAATTATTGGTGGCGATTGACAAACTGCCCCTTTTTGTGGATAAGGAGTGGTTTTTGAAGCAATTGAAATAGAACCCAAATCTCGTCGTACTTTCGCCCCTTCTAATCCTCCTTTATGCCTGATTTTGTAGAAGATTACCGCAATACCATCGTCCAGATTGCCACGCCATACAGCACAGGAACCGGATTTTTCCTGCGCAACAGTGGG
>JBJXGO010000348.1:0-8248 GCA_046160345.1 Saprospiraceae bacterium | reverse complement strand
ACCTCCGTATCATCAAACTCGGCTTCCGTCGTGGTGATGGTGCCGAGACTGCGATGATTGAGTTGGTTGATTTCAACGAAACCTACAACCCGAACGAAGGCAAAGTCCGCCAGGCGAAGAAAACGCGCCGCGGGGGGAGCAAGAAAGTAACTGCTGTGGCAGAAGTTGACGTTTTCGACGGAGGCCATTTGCCTCAAGAAGGCGTAGTAGATGAAATTGAAGAGACGATGGAAGCTGCTTCCGAAGAAGTTGCTGAGGTTGAGGAGCCGGAGGTAGAAGAAACGGTTGAGGCTGTCGCTGAGGAAGTTGCTGAAGTGGCTGAGGAAGCGGTGGCCGAAGTTGCCGAAGAGCCTGCTACTGAGGAAGAGTCCGCCTCCGCCGAGGCTACGGCGGATAAAGAAGAAAAGAAAGACGAAGAGCAGGCGTAAGCCTTAAATGCTCCATGAATATAGAGGCGGCACCCACCCGGTGCCGCCTCTTTTTGTTTATCGGGCGCTATCGCTGTACCACGATTTTCTTGGTTACCTGTTCTCCATTCACGGCAGCACGAACGAAATAAACGCCGTTGAGGACCTCCCGGACGCTTACCCGTTCGGAATAGTCGCCGGGGCTAAGTTCCTGTTCGCTCATTTCGCTCACCATGCGCCCAGCTTGGTCATGCACTGCGTACGAGACCATAGCAGGTTCGTCCAATTGGAAAGCGATGTTGACATAGTCGCTGGCAGGGTTCGGCCACACGGTGAAGGTGAATGATGATTGCATATTGACGATAGGAGCCTCCATCCGTTCTTCTGCCGGAAGGTTTAAATTATTCGGAATGAAGATTGGCACCGAAAGGAAGTTGTTTGTTTCAACAGTCTCTGTCACAATATTTGTGGCATCTGCTGCAAGGATGAAATTATAACTACCGAATGGTATGCCAGCTGTATCAATCACGGCATTATTAATCTCTTTGCGACTATGGCCAGGCATTTGCAGATTTCCAGATGAATATACCAGTGAGTCGCTGGCATCTACCACCAGGTCTTTGGACAAATACCCGTGGACTTTACATCCGGATGCTTCTAGTAGACCAACGTTCTGGAGGCTGAAGTAAAACCTCCAGCCTTCGAAACGAAGGTTGGTAGGCACATAGTCGGCACCGTTGTTCGGCTGACCGATTACTTCTATTTCACGGTACATAAAGCTGTTTGATTCATACGGTTTGGCGATGATGTAATATATGCCCGAATACACGTCGCTTCCCAAAGAAGCAATGAATACAGAAGTCTGGGATCCAAATGGGGTAAGTTGGATGTTATCTTGGCCAAGCAGGATGTCCTCCGGGTTTATGAAGCGGTCGTAAGACAGGTAGTAATAAACTGGAATTACAGCTTCCGCATCCAGATGGCTGACGACTGTTGAAACGATGGGAAATGGCACACCGGGAGTCACCGTACACGGTGCTGAAAGCCTTGTGACTTCGCAGGTTTCGGCAGTGAGCAGTATGAATAAGCCTGCGAGGATTGGGAGTTTGAAAGCAAGAAAGTTTTTCATGACGAATTGAATTTGAGAAGTGAATAGAACAAAAAGCCTTTGCAAAAGCATTATATCCCTTGGTTCAATCAACTGCTCGGAAGTACCCACGCGGGCCTAAAATTTATTTCGAAAAATAAAAAACCCGACAGAGTTTGAAGTCCGTCGAGTAATAGAATACTCGGCTTTTCGGCTTTTGCCCAGATAGCGTTCGAACGAGTTTTTGGCAATTGCATCAGCAACAGCACATGGCTTTTTAAATCGCTCCCTGTCTTTTATTCCTCACACTTTCGATACCCATCCCAAGCTTTGATGTAACTGGCTTCCAATTCTTTGATTTTGTTGTCCGGGTAGTTGTGGTGAGGTAGACAGACTTTGCAATATCTCCAGGTGCTTGTGTTGATTGGAAAATCCACATGTAAGTCATGTATGAAAATACCTCCTGGGCCCCAGTTGATGCGGGTAGTGGCCGTTGGAGAGCCTTTAATCCGTATTCTAGGGACACTGACGTAAACCTTCTCGCGGGAGATGTCGCCGATTTCTGTTTTGTCCAAGCGCACAACCATCTTGGCGTGGGCGGCTTTGAGCGCCCCTTCCAGAGATTGTTCGAAAGACATACCGTAGGTGGTGGACTCATCGGCACCTGGTGCTTCGATGCGGGAGACGTAAATAACGACGCGGGTGAGCTCACCCATTGGCAGAGCGGGAGCGGCTTCATCATCGGAATGGCCTTCGAATTCGTCGGCAGGCTCGACTGGAGAGTTCAGGCGGGCGGTCACCGTTAGCGGGTTGAATAGCCCCACTAATTTTGCTTCGTCAGAGGCGATGTGGATGGTAAATATGGCGTTGTTTTTCGGGTCGGTCACCTTGAAGTCGCAGGTGAATTTGCCTTCTGTTACTTCGGTAAAAGTTTGGGCATCCGGCGATTTAATGGTTTCCTTCTTGCAAGCAGTGTAAATGGATGCTGCAATCACGAGCATCAAAAACGCGAGCAATTGAATGTGCTTTTTCATTGTAATTGAATTTGAAAAGATGTGAAAAGAAAAGTTGAAAACAAAATGACTCTTGCAAAAGCATTATATCCCTTTGTTCAATCAACCGCCCGGAAGTACCCACACAGGTCAGAAAAATAAAAAAGCAGCCACCTTCCCGATGACTGCTTTTTGATCTGCCTACTGCCCCGCCTCTACCAAGACTATGGCGGTAAAAACGGCTCCTGTCAGCTGCCTACCGCTTGAGTGCCCCCATATCCCCAATCGTCACAAAGCCCGCCCAGAACCAGGGGTGTGCGTGTTCGCCTTTGTGTGCTTTCAGATACGCGCGGCGGGCTTCCGCCAAAGCTGCGTCTTTGGTCATCCCTTTCAGCAGGTTTTTGTAAAATCCGATCATCAGTTCCTTAGTCCGGGCATCGTCCACCGACCACAGGCTGGAGACGATGTTCTTGGCGCCCGCATAGGCAAAAGCCCGCGCCAGGCTTATGATGCCTTCGCCGCGCTTGAGTTCCCCAATGCCCGTCTCGCAAGCACTCAGCACAACCATGTCGGCATTGAGCGAGAGGTTGTAAATCTCGCGGACGTAGAGCCATTCGTTTTCAAGGCTGTCTTTGACTTCCGAGAACGCGAGAAAGGAGTAATCGCCTGATTGGTCGTTGGCCTTGCCGTGTGTAGAGAGATGTACAATGCCGTATTGTCCAGCCGTTTTGGCAAAAGCATCTTCGGTCGCGTCTTTGCTGACAAGGGCCGTCCCGTCCATAAGTTGGCCGAGCTCTAGAGCTTCTTCGCAGGCGTATTTCAGACTCGGGAGTTTGTTTGCCGGAATGCTCGGGTCGATCCCTAGAGCCATCAAAAGCGAAGTGTCGCCATCAAACTTTGGGGCCATGGCCAAAAACATATTGGCGGGCTGATTCCGGTGCTGTCGCGTAATCATTTCGCGCAACAGAGTGGCGGAGTAACAATAACTTACATCATGCTTCAACCCGAAGTATGAGTAGGTTTCAAATAGCTTCCACCAAGTCGGTTTTTGCGTGAGCAGCGCCTCGAAAGGAACATAGCCCAATACGCCGTCGGGTACGATGACCACTCGCTGCGGCAGGAGCGAGTCCACTGGGGCGAGCAATTTTTCGTAAATCAATTGGGCTGCCTCGGCGTATTCGTGAGCGGTGGATTCGTACAAATCCCCAATTTGGAGCGTGTCAGTATAATACCCGCTAATGCTTTGTCGCAGTTTTCGCGCCCAGTCCTCCAGCGGGAAGTCTTTTTTGACCTCGATGACGCGATAGTCGTCTTTTTTTACCAGAAAGATAAACACGCTACTGTCACCTACGAAATACTCCAGCAATGCCTGGTTGGGTTGGAGCAGATCGTGTTGAATGTCGGACACATTTTCTGTGTGGAAGTCGTATTTGAGGCGGTAGTAGTCGGGATATTCGGTCTCGAAAGTCAGGATAAGGCTTTCGTAGCTGCGGTTGAGCTCGAAGAGTTTGCTGCTGATTTTCATTACGGTGGTATCAGTTTCTTCTTTTCCTTCAGCATAGCGTTCTTGTCGGCGTTTCTCATAGAAGGCTATATCCACCCGTAAGTCGTATTCTTTTTGAAGCAAGCTGTCGGGGATGCCGGCGAGGTGGAGCGCCTCTGTGTTTTTCATGGACTCATAGAGGCTGAGTGCCTTTGACTGTTCGGCGTAGGTGAAAGATTCGTAGAGGTAGTGGAGGCTGTCCGTGAGTTGATGGAGGAGGAAGTTGGAGGCGATGCCGCCTTCGTAGACGCGTACTGATTTTTGGACAAGGGTCGATTTGGAGCTGGGGTTTTCGAGGTTTTTGCGGTAGGATGTGATAGATAACAGGGCTTTTTTAAAATATTCGGCTGAACATGTATAATTACTTTTTGACTTGCATATCTCTCCCAAATCTCTGTAAGAATTTGCCACATCAATGTGTTTTGCGCCTTGATATTTCAACTTGATTTCCAGTGCTTTTAGATGGTATTCAATAGCACAGTCGTAGTCGCCTTTGTCGTTATTGGCATTGCCTAGGTTGATGTAAGATTGTGCCTTACCGTGGTTGATGTGAGTTTGTGCTTTACCATAGTGGCCTGAGTCAAATTTTGTTAAATAGATTTCTAGCGCTTTTTTAGAGTATTCAATGGCACAATCATAGTCGCCTTTGCCGCCATAATCATGACCCAATTGGTTGTAATAGTAAGCCACCCAATAGTCTACTGTGTCAAATTTTTTTACTCTGATTTCCAGTGCTTTTTCATGATATTCAATAGCACAGTCATAGTCACCTTTACCAGCATAATCAAGCCCCAAGTTGTCGTAAGAGTACGACACCGATGGGTCGTCTGTGTCAGATTCTTTTAGCCTGATTTCCAGTGCTTTTAGATGGTATTCAATAGCATGATTGTAGTCACCTTTGTTTCTATAGTTGCTTCCCAGGTTGTCGTAAAAGTATGCTACATTGGTGTGCTCAAAACCTAATTTTTTTAAGCCAATTTCCAAGGCTTTTAGATGGTATTCAATAGCAAGTTCGTACTCGCCTTTACTGCTATAATCGCCACCCAATTCGTTGTAAGTGTGTGCTCTGCTTGTGCGATTTGAGACTAATTTTCTTAACTTGATTTTTAAGGCTTTTTTATGGCATTCATTAGCACGGTCGAAATCACCTTTTCCGTTGTAAGCATCGCCTAAGTTGTTATAAGAGTACGCCACCCACAAGTCCTCTCGGCCATATATTTTCAACCTGATTTCAAGCGTTTTTTGATAATATTGAATAGCACGGTCGTAATCACCTTTGGCAAAATAAGCATTGCCTAAGTTTTTGTAAGAGTATGCTACCCAAAAGTCCTCTCGGCCATATATTTTCAACCTGATTTCAAGAGTTTTTTGATAATATTGAATAGCACCTTCGTATTCACCTTTGTACTCATTTGCTTTGCCCAATTCGAGGTAAGAATCTGCAACTTTTGGGTGTTTATAGCCAAATATTTTCAGATAGATTTCAAGCGCTTTTTGATAATATTGAATAGCACCATCGTAATCGCCTTTGCTGTTATAAGCATTGCCCAATTTGATGTAAGAGTCTGCCACATTGGAGTGTTTATAACCAACTATTTTAAATTGGATTTCCAAGTCTTTTTTAAAGAATTCAATCGCACAGTCGTAATCGCCTTTGAGGTTATAAGCACTGCCCAATTTGATGTATGAATTTGCCACATCGGGGTGTTCATAGCCCAATTTTTTTAACTGGATTTCAAGGGCCTTTTGGTAACATTCAATGGCACGTTCGCAGTCGAATTGGTTGTAATAGACAGTCCCCAATTTGATGTAAGTACCCGCTTCACAGGGATGTTCAGCGTTTATTCTTGTTAAATTGATTTCTAAGACTTTTTTACTGTATTCATCCGAACGGTCGAAGTCACCTTTATTTACATAAACGATCGCCAAGTTCTCGTAAGAGCGTTCTACCATAGGGTGTTCCGCGCTCAATTTTTTTAACTGGATTTCAAGCGTTTTTTGGTGGTATTCAATCGCGCGGTCATAGTCGCTTTTGTAAAAAGAACACCAACCTTTTTGCTGCAAAACATTCGCAATGTGTAAGTCATCCTCTCCCAATGCCCTCCTATAAATCACCTCTGCTGTATCCAACTTCTCCAAAGCCGCATCATACTTCGTCGAAGCGATCAATGCCTTCGCCTCCTCTAAATACTGCTTTGCAAGCGTCGTATCTGACAATGTGTAACTGGGTAAAGTGCAAAGCGTACAAGTGGAAGAAAGTGCAAGGGCGACTAAGAAAGTATCGATTTTCATCTTTGTCATGTTTTAGTGTGAATTAACCAAGGTGTTTGTTCCCCTGCCTTGCCAAAAGTACCCAGCCCGCCTCGAAAATTTCAGGCTCGGCTTTCAAAATTGTGCAATTATTTTTTCTCCAAGCCAAGGCTTTAGGGCAATTCATCGAAATTGTTTTTACTTTTCGCGGCACAGGCCGGAAATTTTATTCAAAAAAATCCGATCCAAGTGGGTACTTTTTACCCATTGCCTGAACCAAGCCATGAAACAAGCAACGGAATGGACTGATGACAAGCTAAAATCCGCTATCCTGGGCAATGTTGCTCAGCGAGAAGCGGCTTTTTCGTATTTATATCAGCAGTCCAACTGGCGGGAATGGGTCATAGCGCATGTGCTCAAAGAAGGCGGGGACAAACAGGATGGAGCGGACGTTTACCAAGAATCGGTCATCTTGTTAGACCGCAATATCCGACAAGGGCGTTATGAAGGAGGAAGTACGCTGCGAACCTATTTCTACGGCATTGCAAAATGGGGTTGGTTCAACCTATTGCGAACCCGTAGGCGTATCGTGTCCATCCCGGAAATTCCCGAACTGGCTGGCGTCGATATGGAGACGCTGATATTGGAAGAAGAGCGGAAGCGTGCCATTTCCTGGATTATATTGCAATTGAGCGAGACTTGCCGGAAAGTGTTGCCACTGTATATGCTTTCGCACACGAACGCAGAAATCGCCCAGGAACTTGATCTGAGCAGTCCCGAAATGGCCAAAAAATACATCCACCGCTGTCGGGAGCAATTCAGAAAATTCGTGATGCAGCAAGAATGGCTGCGCAAACTTTTAAACATTAATAATCCGGGCGATGAAAAGTAATCCATTTTCAGACGACAAAATCGAACAGTACCTGTTGGGCAACTTGTCCGACAAGGAACGGCTCGAAATGGAACAGAATCTTCGGGAGCAGCCCGAGCTGGCTGCGGAATTGGAATTGCGGCGACTGGAATTCGATACTGCTGAAGAACTGATCGCCACGGACATCCGCGCACAGTTTCAACGATTGCAGGAAGAGGAAGAAAATGGGAGCAGGATGCAAGTTTGGAGAAAACGCTGGTATTGGTTCGCAGCTGTGGTGGCGTTGTTGGTTTCGTTTTTTTTACTATACTGGCAATGGGCGCCCCCACCCCCACCGCCGCCCCCACCGCCGCCTGATCCTACAGAAATTTTACCCAAAGTAACCTTGCCAAACTCTGATACTACTCGTGAAAAACAGCCGAAGCATCAGGATGACGACCCCAAACGTCGGGCTTTAGCAGCGAATTTTTACCGTAATTTCGAGCGGGGAAGCCTGGGCAACCTGAGGGGCAATGGCGCTCAAAATCCGCTTAACCATGCCATTGAAGCGCTCGAACGCAGCGCGTATGAGGATGCACTCAAAGCACTCGAAAAGATTGGAAAAGGAGACCTTCAGTATGGCCGAGCCCAAATGCTCAGAGCGCATGCTCACTTCAGGTTAAACGATTTTAGCAAAGCAGCCGCCTGCGCAGATTATGTAGCCGCATTTGAGAAAACGCCGCTCCTGGAAAACGGTCAATGGCTATACATTTTGTCCATGATTGGAGCTGGAGAAATGAAAAGTAACAAGTTCAGAGTCGCTTCGGATACTATCTTGAAAGATATGGGTCATCAGTTTCACGAGGAAATGGTCGCACTGAGGGATTCCATTCTACAGTTGAATTAGGGCCGTTCTTTAAAGGTCCTTTGGCGAGACCCGCAGGATGCTGCCTCTATTTTCCCCCAAAATCAATGTCTTCCTAAATCCAAACCTCGTCGTACTTTCGCCCCTTCTAATCCTCCTTTATGCCTGATTTTGTAGAAGATTACCGCAATACCATCGTCCAGATTGCCACGCCATACAGCACAGGAACCGGATTTTTCCTGCGCAACAGTGGG
>JBJXGO010000347.1:0-62947 GCA_046160345.1 Saprospiraceae bacterium | reverse complement strand
AATCCCCCAAACAACATCCAACACATTTTTCTCCCTTCACATATTTAATTTACTTCAACATGAAAAATTTTTTCGAACTCTTCGGTTTCCTTTCAACTGCTTGCATTTCCGCAGCCCTGATCTTCATTGTTATCGGCAAAAAGGACGGCATCAAAACTGAATCCAAAGGCGGCTTCCTCACTGAAATAAACTCAGACAAAGAAATTGAGGACGCTCCACGCTCCATCTCAGACCGTCCGGTTAGCAGCAACTCCAGTGTAAGTAGTAAAAGAGACAAGGCTGTACGTACCAGTGAGTCAAAAGTCCAGGAATTATCTGCGGACGAACGGCTCAAATCAATTTATAGTGATAAAAATTTTGTGTCTGCCACAGCCCAACAATGGAAAGGCCTGGTGCGCGATGCAGCTGATGAGTACAATGTTAAACCGCAGATATTGCTCGCTCACGTATTGGTACAATCATATCTCGGGGAATATACTCGAACAGAGCTTTACAACGATGCAGCCCGTCATGCCGGGGAGCGGATAAAGCCCAGTTCAACCGCCATTAAAGGGTATCGTTACGGCTGGAGTATGCAAAAGTTGATAAATGACTACGATTTACTCCAATATTTTCCTGGAGAAACGACCACTGCAACTGCTGCTGCTGCAACGCCCAACCGTGTTTCTCGAAAAATTGCAGAGCCAAGTAGTGTTGCAAAAGGTGTGGCAAAACCTTCTGCGCCTGCCGCAAAAAACAACCCCGTAGAAGAGGGATTCAAAAAAATGGTAGCCAAGGAGTATGGTTTTGCCTCCTGGGCAGGACTTCAAAAACTGGCTGATCCTGATACCAGGTCAGATGCTGCCCGCCGCGTAAAATCCTTGATGATGGCTTCACGTGTACGGTGAAACAGCATCGTTTAAACCGCTCAGGAATAAAGGAGTATTAAGTCTAAGAAGCGTGCTTGGACGCCCCTTGGTTCCTGAGTGGTTAAAAACATCCTGCCCTGTTCAATCTCCGATCTTCAGCCAAAAGGAGCCACCATGCTTTTCCACACCTTCGGTATTGGGATGTTGCCACAAACCTGATATTGAAGCACTTAGACTTGTATCTTCCGAAACGAAATAGCAGGGGAAGATAGGTTGATACCGCTTTGGATTAGCCATTATGGCAATGGCGAGTCCGTATTGTTCGGAATAAAAGCGGTCGCACATAAATTGCGGATAATCATAAGGCAGGTAGATGTCGTGGATATGGACAATAACCCCCTTTTTTAGCGCAGGCAAAGTTTCCAGAAAAAACACCGTGGCATCCGAGTTGGGCAACATCCGGTGAGAGTTGTCAATAAAAAGTATGTCACCATCTTCCAATTCTGCAAGCCATGCAGTATCCACGGCCTCAAAAGCTTGGCGAACGATCTCATGCGCCAAATTGTCAATTTCAGCCCGGGGAAAAGGGTCGATCGAGGTGATTTGGGTTGACAATCCATGATCCTTTATAGCCTTGTGCGCTACTTTGGTGGAATTGCCCGAACCAACTTCCACATAGCGTAGCGGCCTGGATTCTGCAATGATAGAATAAAGCGCAGCAATGTCAAGTCCCGGTAAAAACTGGTTGTTCCAACCTGGTTGAGCCGGGTCTTTTTCATCTGCCAATTTTTTTATGGCCTGAAGTTGAGGCGCAAAACTACTGATCTTGCTTAGCCAAAATTGATAGGTTTCCCGTTGTGCCTCAATAATTTGGAGCAATCGTCCATGTGGGGGAAGACCATGCCCGTACCTAGGTTTTAAAGCGACCTTATATTCAAGAAACAGGGTTTGAAATCCTGGAGAGAAGAATCTGTAAAGGGATTTTAACATAGCTGCGCCTGCATTTTTGCCGCAAAGGTAACTTTACTGGCCAGCCTTCAAAAAACAAGCCTAATTATTGCCCCGTAATAATTGCTCTGCATATTGTTTCATTTCCTCAAAAGCAGCAGTTCCAAACTCTGCTGACAAGTCTACCATTCCATCTGTCAATTGCCAAAGCGTAAAATCATTGACCTGCTCACTTGTGGCGGTACGGTGCCAATGACGCCCCCCTTCGGAATTGATCTCCACAAAATGTGTTTCAGAATTGCTCAGTTTATTTGTCCAGCTACGATTTGAAGGTTTTTGATAAGACACTTGCTGATGACGCCTCACCGGATTGTCTTTAACAACCACTGTACTGGTAATGATGTCATGCAGGCATTGATTTTTGGCATTAAAAAGCATTAAAAGGTAGCCGATACAAAGGGTAAAAAGGTTGAGCAGATGGCCAAAGAAACGCCCGGTGGCTGTTCCAAAACCAATAGAGCGCCCATCCTCGCTTAGCACTCGAATACCCATTGCCCGTTTCCCAATGGTTGCGCCACGCTCACTGCCTTCCTGTAGCGCAAAATACAGCCAGGAGAAAATGAAAGGAATAAACAAAGAAGGCAAAATCAAAATAAGGCCATCAATCAGTCGTGCAACAAGGCGTTCGCCAAATGTGGCATAAACAATTTCCTGGGGGGCTTTTTCTAATTCGTCAAGGACAGTCATACAGCAACAAGGTTGTTTAAAGCCAAAGGTTTCCAATTTGTCAGCAACTACCCAACCTTTTTCGATGAATGGCCTGTCTTGCGAGAAATTATTGGACAATAACTGTATAAAGCATTTTTTACAATCCAAATTTTTTGCAATGAAATTCAATGCTATCCTCCTTTCCACATTTTTTGGTATCACCATGGCTACTGCTCTGAGCGGATGCCTTCGTGACGAATGCAGTTCAAAACGCAGCTTTGTGCGTTACGATCCAATCTATAAAACTGTATCTGAATGCCGGGTTGGAATCAGTGTTCAAGCACCCCGGGAAATGCGTAAACCTGGCAAAATTTACGCCCTGGGCAATTTCCTTTTTATCAACGAAAAGCAGGAAGGCATACACGTTGTGGACAACAGCAATCCAGCCAATCCGCAAAAAATTGCTTTTTGGAGCATACCGGGAAATGTTGACATGGCAATTCGCAACAATATCCTTTATGCCGACCAATATATTGACCTGCTGACCATTGACATCAACGACATTCAAAACCCGCAAGTTGTATGCCGCTCGGAAAATGCATTCCCGCTCTTTGGGTTCGACCCCTATCGTGGCATCCTGGTTGATTATCAAAAAACAAATATTACTGAAGAAGTCGACTGCGATCAACAAAATAATTGGTTCCGTCGCGATGATGTGTTGTTTTTAGAGGGCGATATGGCCAATGAAAATTATAATGGCAATTCTCCAAGCATCCCTGCAGGCGCAGGAATAGGAGGCTCCTATGCTCGTTTTACCCTCTTTGATGAATACCTTTATACTGTGGACAATAATTGGCTGCGCAGCTGGTCGGTGGCATCGCCTTGCGCATCACGCCTTGATTCTGTATTAGTTGGATGGAATATCGAAACTATTTTTCCATGGAAAAACCGCCTTTTTGTCGGTTCCCAAACAGGGGTTTTTATCTTTAACAATACCAACCCGGCTCATCCTGTTTTGGAAACCAGTTTTTCTCACGCCACAGGTTGCGACCCAGTGGTATGCGACGACAAATACGCTTACGTTACGATACATGACGGCACGAATTGCAATGGGACATTGAATCAATTGGATGTAATAGGTATCGAACACTTGCCAGCTACTGCCTTGCTAAAAACATACCAAATGAAACGCCCATTCGGACTTTCAATCACCCCAAACTTTCTGTTTCTGTGTGATGATGGACTGAAAATATTTGACAAGAGCAATCCATTGCAGGTTAAGGAATTGTCGCACCTAAAGGCCATCGAAGCCTACGATGTTATTGCATTGGACGAGCAGCACTTGTTGCTCATTGGTGATGGCGGTTTTTACCAGTTCGATGTGAGCAACCCGAGAGATCCAAAGCAAATCAGCCACTTGCCTGTGGTCAAATAAAATACAAAAACATGAAAAACTTGTACACCTTGTATTGTTTGCTCTTGTTTGCTCTATCAGGTACGGCACAGACAAAGGAAAATTGTAGGGACCAGGTGTACCTTAACGATGGCTCGATCTTGCTGGGCAAAATTACTGATTATCATATTGGAGGCGACTTGACAATGACGAGTTGGAGCGGTGGAAAAATACAATTGCCGGCGGGCAATGTGAAAAAAATCAAGCAAATATGTCGCGACGAAAAAACCAAGGCAGATCCTTTATTCAAACGCCCCTATACCTTTCAGGAAACGGGTTGGTATCATGCTTCGCGGTTTGAAATATTGTGGGGGAATCAGGATTTTGGCCTGGGTTTGCAGCACAGTTCGGGGTTGAAATTGAACCGATCGTTGGGTGTCGGCATTGGTGTCGGAATAGAGCATTTGGGAAATTTAGAAGAGGATGTAACCACCTACCCATTGTTTTTGGAAGTGAGAGGTTATCTTTGGCCAAAAAACGTTACGCCATTTTATGCACTTGGCCTTGGTTGGGCTTTCGTCGGAAAAGAAAACGACTTTTCTAACATAAGCTCACAAGATTGGAAGGGAGGATGGATGGCACAATGGCAGATAGGCTATCGCTTGGGAAATCATTTTACCATGCATGGCGGATTGCGTTTTCAGCGAAAGACACGAACCTGGTCCAACTGGTGGAATACCGTAGAAAACAAGGACAAAATATTACAAAAACGACTTGAAATCGGAATAGGCATTTTGCTTTGACCTACTGCAAACAATGGCATTTTTTGGCAAAAAAAACTATACGGACAAAGAGCTCGTGGACGGCTGTGCTGCCAACGACCGTCGTGCCCAGGAAGCGCTTTACCGTCGTTTTTTTCCTGAAATGCTGCGCATGGTACGCCGTTACACCCGCGACGAAACCACCGCCATCGAGGTTGTCAATAATGGAATGCTCCGAGTTTTCAAAAAAATCCACACTTTTTCATTCAAAGGCAGCCTTGAAGGTTGGATGCGCCGGCTTGTTTACCACTGCATGGCAGATTATTACCGTGAAAATGCCCGTTACCTGCATTTTTTAGTACTTGAAGACCATGATTTGAGTGTAGCAGAACGAGGAAACGATTCGTTTTACGAAGAAGATATTTTAAAAGCCGTGCGCACTTTGCCGCCTACCTCTCAAGAAGTTTTTCGGCTTTATGCAATTGAAGGCTATAGCCATGCTGAAATAGCCGAAAACCTGAAAATGAGCGAAGGCACCTCCAAGTGGCACCTCAGTACAGCAAGACAAAGACTTAGAGAATTGCTAAGTTTGGAATCAAAAATCGCATTAATTAAACATGGATAATCATATTATTGACAAGGGTTGGACAGCGATGCAAAAATTGCTCGACCGCGAAATGCCGCAAGATCGCCGCCCGAAATTCGCTTGGTGGTGGATTGGGCTGTTGCTGTTGCCAATTGTTGGCTATGGCAGCTGGCTTTGGCTTGGATCAGAAAATGGCTCAAATCAAAAAACGAATAAAGAATCAGGACCAGCCTCCACGTATCCAACTCCAATTGCCCAGAACAATGCTCTGCCAGCGGCTTCTCAACAAAGTCTGCTTATTCCTGCTGAAGAAAACAGCCAGGTTTCCAGCAAATCCCAAAAGATCTCTTCCCAAAAGGCAACAGGGTCTGTTCTTGAAAATAGCCCGAGTAACGAGCCAAAAAACTCAAGTTTTCACCCTACGCTCTCAGATATCCAAACCGATAAAGAAAGCGCTGGACTGTCGGCTCCTCCAATACGGACACAAATCGCGCTAGACTGGCTCACGATAAATGCACAATCAATAGAAGAATCCGTAAACGCCAAAGCAGTTTCAATACCTACGATCGATTTAGCCGGAACGCTAAAACCAGTACCTGTATCTTCGAAAAAGTCCTGGGCGTTTGGGGCAACCACCAACCTTTCCTCAGAACAGCTAAACTCGATCAATGGCTTTTCTACCGGGCTGACCATCGATTGGAAATTTGCAAAAAAGTGGGGTCTCCGCACCGGAGTCCTGTACAATATTCACACGCCACAGGACAAATATCGCCCTATTGCTGCTGTACATGCCGGGGATTATGAATCAAACGTAAATGGCGAAGTGATCATTTTGAACGCCCTGACAGGACAGGAATTATACAATTCTCCCGGCAATAATTTTTATGGCGACTCACTCGGCTCAAGCGTGTTCATTCCTGTCAATCGTTTGCATCGTTTGGAAATACCAGTTACTGCGTTTTGGCAAGTAGCAAGGCCTTTGAAAATTATTGGCGGAATGACGCTGACCAGAACCCTAACCACAAAGGCCGACCAACAAAATTATTCAGGCGATTACATTCTAAAACTCGCCAACCGAACCGCTGAGGATGGTGCCAGCAAACTAAGTTCCAACGAGTTAGACAATTGGAGTGTTGATGCTACACTTGGTGTTGGCGTAAAGTTGAGCAAGGCATTTGAATTAGGTTTTTCAGCCAAAATGCCTTTGAGCCAGTTTCCTGGGTTAATAAAGTCCAGCCACCCGGTTCTTAATTCCGGTTTCATTGACCAATCCATTGGCGCCACACGCAAGCAAATCGGGCAAATATTTTCGCTTCATGGAACTTTGTTTTTTTGAATGAAAGAACAGGCTTTTTATTCGCAAGCTTTCCAGCGATTAATGTTGTAATAAAACCCCTGCCGCTCAACTTATCTATTTGGTTCAAATCGTATGAAGCAATTGAACCGCCGCAGGTCGTCCCGATTTTTCGGTGGCGGCCTGTGTTATTTTGTGGCTACTTTTGCCCCCAGAAATAGATAAAGCATGAAAGCCAATCCTGATTTGCCTGCGGAACTCAACCCAGCCTCCGCTGAACCCAGCGAAATTGATTTCGTAGAGGCCAGTGTGAGTTTGCGCTACGAGGATGTTTTTCAATGGATTCGGCCCAACGAAGTGGCTGATGTGCGCTGGCGGGATGGCGCATATGAGTTTGTGTGCCATAACGGGGTAATGCTACGCATATCCGTGCTAACTGCAGGTATATTTCGTTTGCGGTACTCACCAGATGGGACATTCCAACCCGATTTCTCCTACGCACTTGACCCGGATTTTGAAGCTGAAAAGGTGGTGGTCCGACTCGAAGAGCGAGATAGTGAGTATTTGCTTGATTCTGGCAGCCTGCAAGTTGTTGTGGAAAAAGCAGATATGAAGCTGAAGTTTTATGACCAGGACGACCGTGCGCTCTGCGAAGATGCTGCCGGTTTTTCGGCGAAAAGGAGTATCATGAAGGGTTGGTGCGAATTCAGGGTAGAAAAAAAATGCCACAAAAAAGAAGTGTTTTATGGGCTCGGCGACAAAACATGCGGAACCAACCTGGCGGGTAAAAAATTTGAAAACTGGTGCTCCGATGCTTATGCTTTCGGGCGGGAAACTGACCCTCTTTATCGCGCTGTTCCTTTCTATTATGCTCTGAACCAGGGAGTTTCCTATGGGATATTTTTCGACAACAGTTTTAGAACCCATTTTGATTTTGATTCTGAAGAAACCGGCGAAAACAGTTTTTTTACCGAAGGTGGTGAGCTCAATTATTACTTTCTATATGGTCCTGGACTAAACGACGTAGCCCGCAATTACGCACAGCTCACAGGCACCCACGAGCTCCCGCCTCGCTGGGCTTTAGGCTACCATCAATGCAGGTGGAGTTACCACCCGGATAGCCAGGTCCGCGAAATCGCAAATGAGTTTCGCGAACGTCAGATCCCGTGCGATGCTATTTATTTGGATATTGATTACATGGACAGTTATCGCTGTTTCACCTGGGACTCAAAGGCATTCCCTGATCCAAAAGCACTGGTGGATGATTTGAAAAAAATGGGGTTTCAAACAGTGACCATGATTGATCCGGGCATCAAGGAAGACCCAAATTATGGCATATACCGGGAGGGTCTGGAGCAAAACAGGTTTCTCAAAACTGCTGACGGAGTGGTAGTTAAAGCGCCAGTGTGGCCCGGGTTTTGCGCCTTCCCTGATTTTACAGACCCGGAAGTACGCAGTTGGTGGGGCGAATTGTACCAAAATATGTACAACGACATCGGAATTGCAGGATTTTGGAATGACATGAACGAACCGGCAGTATTTCATGTCAAGCATAAAACCCTTCCCGACAACGTGATGCACCATCATGACGGCCAACCTTGCAGCCATCGAAAAGCGCACAACATTTACGGTCAACAAATGAACCGAGCTTCCTGGGAAGGCTGCAAAAACCTTCAACCAGAGAAGCGGCCTTTTCTGCTTAGTCGCGCTTCCTTTAGTGGCGGACAGCGGTTTTCAGCCATCTGGACCGGGGATAATTGCTCAGATTGGGAACACCTTCAAATCGCCAACATTCAATGCCAGCGGCTTTCAATTTCGGGCTTCTCCTTTTGTGGCACCGACATAGGAGGATTTGCGGGCAACGCTGACGGCGAACTATTTGTGCGTTGGCTACAACTCGGTGTATTTCACCCGCTTATGCGCGTGCACAGCATTGGACGACATGCCGCTGGAGATGTAATGCCTTCCGAAGAGGCTGAATTAGTTGACCCCGCTTTGCACATTTCAGACCAAGAACCCTGGTCTTTCGGGGAAAAATGGACTGATTTGGCGAAAAAAACCATTGAACTCCGTTATTGCCTTTTACCTTGTCTCTACTCTGCCATGTGGTTGCACACACTGGATGGCTTGCCAGTGCTGCGACATTTGGCATTTGCGGATGAGCAAGACCCAAAACTCTGGGAAGTGGAACGCGATTTTCTTTTTGGCGAGCACCTATTGGTCAGTCCGGTAGTGCAGGCTAAAGTCCAACGTCAGGGCGTGTATTTGCCCAAAGGAAACTGGTATTATTTCTGGACCGGGCAGCCTGGAAATGGAGAAGTATTTGTAAACGTAATGGCCGACCAGATTCCATTTTTTGTACGGGAAGGCGCAGTGCTTCCTGTGTACCCAACGCTTCAGAATACCACAGAATCAGTTGAAGAACTAACTTTGTATGTTTATTACAAAAACGGTATGGAAACCAGCCATTTATATGAAGACGCAGGCGAAGGATATGCCTATCAAGCGGGAGATTTTAGTTTGAAGGTTTTTGAAACAGAGGGAAAAAATGGCACCTTTTCATTGCGACAGCGCAAAGAAGGCGAATACAATCCGACCTATGAAAAAGTAAAAATTTACCTGGTAGGTTTTCCCTCCTATGTAAAAAAATGTACGGCAGACAGAACGGAGATCCCAATAAAAGAAATCAAACTGCGCGACCGATCACTTTATACCCTCAATCTGAAACCTGATTTTGAAAAAGTTGAATGGATAGGTATGAACGATGAACGATGAACTATGAACTCAAACATTTGAAAAATTTATACATCATCGTTCATACATCATAGTTCATAGTTCATTCGTTCATACATCATACATACCATGTTGACCTGGCAAGAATTTGAAAAGGTAGAAATGCGCGTGGGGACCATCCTTGAGGTAAAGGATTTCCCGGCAGCACGACATCCGGCGTATCAATTGTTGATAGATTTTGGCGAATTTGGCGTCAAAAAAAGCTCCGCACAGATCACCGATCTGTATCAAAAAGAAGGCTTGGTGGGAAAGCAGGTGATTGCGGTGGTTAATTTCCCTCCCAAACAAATTGCTACTTTTTTTTCGGAATGCCTGGTGTTGGGCCTTGTTGGCGAAAACAAGGTAATAACCCTGCTTCATCCAGAGCGACCCGTACCAAATGGCCTGCGGGTAGCCTAAACAGATAACCTTAATCCAAACATCTCAATACCATGAAACTTAACTGGCAGAGAATATCACTCCACATACTTTTTTGGGCCGTTTATGTCCCGCTCAATGCAATGCTCAATTGCATATTGCAGCGCACATCTTTGGAGGAAGGATTTAGGGATGCGCTTATTGGCGAGGCATTTTCATTGCCTGTCAAGCTATTGCTGACCTATTTTATTTTCTACTATGTCATACCGCTATACCTCGATCGAAGTAAAATCTGGAAGCTGGTAGGCTTGCTCTTGTTGGCGTTTGCAGTAGCCACGGTGCTGTACAGGCTCGAAATTGCATTCATTTATTTTCCAATATTTAGGCCAGGGGAAGTTTACAATTTTCTCAATCCCAAAGGCCTGTTGCTTACTGAGTTCGACCTGTTTATTACGGTTGCAGCAGCTGTCACCATCAAAATGATTCGCGTCCATTATAAAAGCCTTGAATTTGAACAAGAGCTGATGCGAGAAAAATTGCAGTCCGAACTAAGTTTCCTGCGCGCGCAGACCAATCCCCATTTCTTGTTCAATACCCTGAATAACCTTTATGTACTGGCCAGAAAAAAAAGCGACAATACCCCGGATGCCATTATGATGCTTTCCAAGATCATGCGCTTTGTGCTTTACGAATGTAGGGCCCCCCGGATATCAATTAGCGACGAAGCTAAGGTTATCAAGGATTATATTGAACTTGAAAAACTGCGGTACAACAAGCGTTTGACCATTGATTACCAGGAAGATATTGACAATCCCAATACTTCTATCGCCCCCTTGTTGTTGCTTCCTTTTGTAGAAAACAGTTTTAAACATGGAGCAGGAAGCACCACAGGCGATGTCCATATTTTGATAAAAATTTTGCTTAAGGAAAATCAACTTTCTTATACCGTACAAAACACGCTTGAACCTGACGCAAATACCACCGGGAATTCGAATAACAGCGGCATAGGCCTTCGAAATGTAAAACGGCAACTCGATTTGCTTTATCCTGAGCAGCATGAACTAAAATCTTCTATAGAGGATGGTTTTTTCAAAGCTGAATTAAAGATTAATTTATCCTATTAACCAAATAACCCATTCCACAAATCAACCCAAACCCATGATCGCAGTTACAGGCGCGGCAGGTTTTATCGGTTCCTGCATGGTAAAACGACTTAATGACGCAGGGTACACTGATGTGCTGGCAGTGGATGATTTTAGTCGTCCTGACAAGAACCGCAACCTTGAAGGGAAACAACTTTGGGGACAAATGCACCGCCTTAATTTTGTTCGGTGGCTGGAGCGAAACCATGCTGATGTAGATGCTGTAATTCATCTGGGTGCCAGAACCGATACCACGGAACAAAACAGGGAGATATTCAACGAACTAAACCTTGAATATTCCCGTGCTTTATGGATGATCTGCGCCGGCTTCGACATTCCGCTACTATACGCCAGCAGCGCTGCCACTTACGGATTGGGGGAAATTGGATACACTGACGATCACGAAACAATACCTCAGCTGAAACCCCTTAACCCTTATGGCCAAAGCAAGCAGGATTTTGATGTGTGGGTGCTGGAACAAACAAGGAACGACAAACAAGAAACGATCACCTACGCTGGCTCCTCGTTCATCGTTCATAGTTCATCGTTCCCTTGGGCTGGTTTCAAATTCTTCAATGTATATGGCCCAAACGAGTACCATAAGGGCCGCATGGCCTCTGTAATTTTTCACACAGCAAGACAAATTAAATCAACTGGCGAGATGAAATTGTTTCGCTCTCATCGTCCTGATTATCAAGATGGTGCGCAGAGCCGCGATTTTATTTATGTAAAGGATTTGGTGGATGTATTGTTGTATTTTTTAGAGACCAAACCGGCAAGTGCCATCTACAACCTTGGCACGGGGCAGGCGAGAACATTTTTGGATTTGGCTACCGGCACTTTTCGTGCGCTTGATTTGACACCCAAAATATCCTTTATAGATACGCCGGCCGACATACGGGACACCTACCAATATTTCACCCAGGCCGAAATGGACAAGCTCAGGGCGGCTGGCTATCAGGAGCCGTTTATAGGTCTGGAAGAAGGCATTGAGGATTATGTGAAGCGATTTTTAAAGGATGAGATTTTGTGGTGAGCCCTATCGTGAATTTCAACCATTCTTCTTAAAACGATAGGAATACAAATCCGACTCCCCTTCGTAATATCCATCCAGCGAAAGGTTGATGTAAGCACTTTGCATAGCCTCCACCGCTTCATTAATCGTGTTGACCCGTTTGCCGTTGATACTGGTTATGATGAATCCCGGTTGCATATTGGTTTGATAAACAACACTTCCTCGACGTATGCTGCTGACAATAACACCCTGAAGACGCAATTTGCGCTGTTCTTCACGACTTAAGTTTCGAAGGGCCAAGCCAAGTTCATCTTCCAACTCGTCGCCTTTGGCGATGGCTATTTTGGTGGAGTTGTTTACATCTTTGAGGGTTATCCTGGAGCGAAGTTTTTTGCCGCCGCGCCAGTAATCTATCTGTACCGCTTCACCTGGGCGGAACCGACCTACAAACTCCTGCAACTCAGAAGTGCTGCGCATATTCGTATTGTTCACTTTAATAACTACATCCCCAACTTGCAGTCCTGCATCCGAGGCGGCACCCTCTGATGCAACCCTGTTGATGAGCACCCCTTCTGCGTTTGGCAGACCAAGCTTGCGCGCGGTTTCGCTGTCTAGATCTTGAATCCCCACACCTAGAAAAGCGCGTTGCGGAGAGCCATATTCGCGGAGGTCGCGAACTATTTTTTTTACCAAATTCGATGGAATCGCAAATGAATAGCCTTCATAACTACCTGATTCCGTGATAATTGCTGTATTTACTCCAATTAGTTCGCCGGCTGTATTCACCAAAGCCCCGCCCGAATTGCCAGGATTCACCGCTGCATCAGTTTGAATAAATGACTCAATACTGGCAGCCCCAGACAGGATGTTGATATTCCTTCCCTTGGCGCTCACGATGCCTGCGGTCACGGTGCTTTCCAAATTGAATGGATTGCCCACGGCCAACACCCACTCCCCTACGCGGACCGAATCACTGTTGCCAAAAACTACAAAAGGCAATTCCTGCTCTTCAATTTTTAACAAGGCAATATCCGTTGAAGGGTCAGTACCGATAAGTTTGGCCTTGTATGTACGTTTGTCTGCAAGCGTAACTTTTATTTCGGCACTTTTTTCAACCACATGATGGTTGGTAACAATATACCCGTCAGGAGAAACGACTACTCCAGAGCCTGAGGAGCCAGTAAGTGCGCCCCCGCCCCAAATGCTTCCTCCAGTTTCAAGCAAGGCCCGAATGTTCACTACAGCCGGGGTGGCAAGCTCTGCTGATTCAATGAAATCAGTCGGAGAAGACGAACGGAATTCATTGTTTGACCGGCTGTCAAAAAGCTTGTCAACCAGACCGGTCAGCCTGGTCTCTCCCCCTTGATTTTCCCATACCACCCTGCTCGGTTGGGCAAAATGGCTGTAAATAAATACGGAAAGCAAAGAACTTCCAATGCAAACCAGGGACAGCAAAAGATATTTTCTCATAGCGTAAATACAGTTATTGGCTCTGAACGTTGCAAGTTCAGAATTTGTTGGCAAAGACCATGTTTTATCCCCTAAAAATACAAAATCCTTTCGTCCAAAAAAATCAAATTAATTGGCGCCTCCCCCTAATTTTGTGGCATGAAATTCTGGAAATATCAAGGAGCAGGCAACGATTTTATCATGCTTGACCAACGTGAATACCAATGGATTAGCAAAAAAGATGCCCCAATTATTGAAAGCCTCTGCGATCGCCGATTTGGAATAGGTGCGGACGGCCTTATCCTGTTGCAAAACCGCGAAGGCTACGATTTTGAAATGGTGTATTTCAATTCCGATGGACGGGAAAGCAGTATGTGCGGCAATGGGGGGCGTTGTATCGCGGCTTTTGCCTGTTATCTGGGCATTATAGACTTGACATGTCGTTTTATAGCCATTGACGGCGAGCATGAAGCCACCATTACAGGGGTTGGTGTATCGGCCAACCCCATTGCCCCGTTTGAAAAAACCAGATCGGAGAAATCCCTGGGAGTCAATTTGAAAATGAGCAACGTATCATCGGTTGAAAAGAATGGGGATGCATTTATTCTCAATACCGGGTCGCCCCATTACGTCCGTTTTGTACCAAAGCTCGATAGTTTAGACATGCTGGCAGAAGGCCGGGCTGTTCGATATTCGGATCGTTGGAAAAAGGAAGGTATAAACGTAAATTTAGTGGCTGAAACCGGCCAAAACGGTTGGTACCCGATTCGAACTTACGAACGTGGCGTGGAGGATGAAACCTATGCTTGCGGAACCGGCGCCACGGCAGCAGCGATCGCGGTGTTTCTGAGTGAGGGTGGCAAAACCGGACATTTTGGCATCGGATTGCAAACCAAAGGAGGTACTTTGGTCGTGACTGCCGATGCCAATGACGACGGCAGCTTTTCGAATATCTGGCTGTACGGAGCGGCTGTACGGGTCTTTGAAGGTGAAATTGAACTGATAGAAGAACCTATTTTTCAACCATGAACAGAATTTATATATTACTGATCTTCAACTTTTTATCCTTAATTTCAATCGGGCAGAACGACAGCCTTCCAGCTTCATCGTCTCTATCCAGGCCGGAAAAGATCGCCAACTCAAGGCTCGAATTACTGGCTTCTTTTTTAATGGACGACCCAGCCGGAGCCGGGATTTGGATGGATTCATTGGCGAGGCTTGAGGACGAGCAATATGCTGGGCTTATTTGGGACGAACGCTGGATGTTGTACTTCTGGACTGAATCTTACGGAACCTTGTTGGAGGAGGTAAGTCTCTCTGACGACAACCAGCGAAGCCTTCAAGCATGGAAAACACAGCCGCCGAACGACAGCCTGTTTGAATGGTTGGATTATTATCTCAACGAGCAGCGTTTTACCGTTTTCAGCAGTATCCAAAATGCCTTTTTAAATCAGGAAGAAAAGGCATTCACAACACTTCTATTTGAATATCTCCTCCGGCTCAACACAGATGAAGAGGAATGGGCTGAACGGTTGCAGTCATTTGAAAACCACTACCCTGCCTCCAAGTTTTTGAGTTTTGTACGCAGTAGAAAACCAGTGATCTTGAAGCCTTCCAACCAGGCAT
Organism: Saprospiraceae bacterium; assembly: GCA_046160345.1. GTDB lineage: Bacteria > Bacteroidota > Bacteroidia > Chitinophagales > Saprospiraceae > M3007. The sequence continues at coordinate 48,027 of JBJXGO010000347.1, read as the reverse complement.
TGGGTATTTCAGGCGGGCTTCAATTTGGAAATTGGAGAGGCGAGATCGAGCGCACATTGGCAACTCCCTATGCCTTTAATATAGATGCCTATTATTGGACCAGGCGCTGCAACTTCCTTTTTGAAGGGGCATTCGGAGGTCCAAAACTAACCAGGGATGTAATTGTCAACAGCGAAGTGTGGCCCAAGGAGGACCCCAGCAGTTTTTTTACGCTGGGTCTTGGATTTGGCTATGACATTATAAACTCTTCCAAATTGCGCCTTTTTCCCAGCATTGGCGGCGGCATTGGCTTTCTTAAACCTCCTACCCCTGGAGAGGATGAAGACCCATTGCCTGATTTTTACGACAATTTCAAGTTTACGGAATGGCATCTGTCTGCTGCAGTTAACGCTGATATTAAATTGTTTACCAAAAACTATCGCACCTGGAATACGCCCAAAGGTTCTTACCATGGGGTGCGCCTAAAGTTCGGTTGGAACGGCTTGAATTTTGGCAAGGATTCTCCTCAGTTGGGAGGCGAGATATTTTACTTTGCAGTAAACTATAATTTCTTTGGCTATTTGCCGAAATAACCCCTTGCTGTACAACGGATCACCGGGCGAGCTTTGACATTGGCCCATCAAATTGGAGAAAGTGCCCTTTTATACGTTTCCAAACACCTGATTCGTGCAAAACTATGATCCACCATAGGTTTGGGATAGCTTGAGGTTCCAAATTCAGGGACCCATTTTTTAATGTAAATGTGTTGCGGATCAAACTTTTTGGTTTGCTCGGATGGGTTGAAAATTCGGAAGTAGGGTGCTGCGTCGGTGCCGCAACCAGCCGCCCATTGCCAACCTCCTGAATTGCTGGCTAAGTCAAAATCCAGGAGTTTTTGGGCAAAATATGCCTCCCCAAGTCGCCAATCAAGCAATAGATGCTTGGTTAAAAAACTGGCCACGATCATACGCACCCGATTGTGCATAAATCCCGTGGTGTTCAATTCTCGCATACCGGCATCAACAATAGGAAATCCCGTAAGGCCGTTTTTCCATTTTTCAAAATCTTCGGGTGCATTGCGCCACTCCACTCGGTCATATTGCAGCCGAAATGGGCTGCTGACCACATGAGGGTAGTTGCCTAGTATCTGACTGTAAAAATCTCTCCAAATAAGCTCGTTGAGATACGTGGCGTTTAGCCCTTGTGCGTGCCGCGCCTTTTCCCGGATACTAATGGTGCCAAACCTGAAATGAACGCCCAACCTTGAAGTTCCCTGAAGGCTGGGCAGATCGCGGGTTTTGTCATAATTCCTGATGAGGTTTCGGGCCACTTGAATGGACGGAAATTCGATGCCAGCGGGGGCAAACCCCAATTCGTACAGCGAAACCATTGGCATCTTATTGGTTTTCAACAGATTGCCAAAATATTTTTCAGTTGGGTAGGAGCTCAAATAATAAGATATACGCTCGGGTTTACCAGTTTCATCCTGAATAGCGCAGTGCCTGGATCGAAGTTTTTCAAGCCAACGTTTGCTGTAAGGCGTGAATACCGTGTAAGGTGTGCCATCGCCTTTTAACACCTCGTCTTTTTCAAATATGACGTGGTCTTTAAAACTGTAAAGAGGAATACCTTTTGAGGACAACAATTGGCCTATGACGGCGTCGCGGTTAATGGCATACGGCTCGTAATCATGGTTGGTATAAACCGATGCTACTTCAAACTCATTTAACAATTGTTCCCATATCTCCGCTGGCTTGCCGTATCGCACTAGAAGCGTGCTGCCTATTTCTTCAAGGCGGTTTTTCAACCCGGATATAGCCATATGAATGAATTCAACCCTGGCATCTTTTTTATCCGAAAGGTCATCCAGGATCTCACGGTCAAAAATAAACAATGGGAGCACAGGGATCTGGGCGAGACCCTGCCCCCGCCCTTTTAACGCTTGATAAAGCCCTGCGTTGTCCTCTAACCGGAGATCCCGCCGAAACCAGAAGATTGAAATAGCTTGAGAAAAAATCACCTTATTACTACGTCTTTAATATAGTCCTCCCCAAGTTCTGCATTAAGCAAATCCCGAATTTTATCTTTAGCGTACGAGAGTTCGTGTTTGAGCGGTGCAGAAAGAATGTTGAGGTAGAGCACGCCCTTGCGCACGGTAATCTGGGAAGTATAGGTATTGATAGTTTTGCCCATGAGGGAGGCCCATAAAGACTTGATACGCATCTCATTGAGTTGCGAACCGAGGCGATACTCTTTGATCATCGCCTGCATGGCCTCTGCGAGAGAATAGTCGTTTTTTTGTCTCATGATTATTAGCCATCGTCCTGGCGAAAGCAGTGTCAAAAATTATATGCCACATTAAAATTTGGCAATAACAAAAATAACCAGCCATCTCCAGGTGCATAATACATATTGAATGTAGTGCCAACGCCAATTCCCAAAAATGGGGCCAGTGCAAATTCCCAACTCGCTGCAGAAGCGATGCCGTAATGGGGAATTATGTCATATTGCCGTCGGATTTTTCTTTCGATCTCCCGCATCATTTCCTCTGTCATCCCGGTTCCGCAATACCTATAAAAGTATGGATTTTTCTCATTTGTCTTAATGCCACTAATAGACAAACCCGCCTCCAAATTTAGTTTGGAAGGCCCTGCGCGCTCTTTAAAAGTCCAGCGGTTTACAAAATCAATATTGCCAATATACACCTTCCTCTTTTGGTCGGCAGACCCGACGATCCAATCACTAAACATAGCCTTCACGCCAATAGCGTGCCTGCCTTCCAACCCGCGAAAGTAGCCGACAGAGCCGTGTATTTTTGTGGTTTCGGTCTTGGGCAGATAAAAAAAACCTAAGCTGAGCGAATTACGTTGAGCGTAAGCCGACGAACCGCCAAACACAATGGCAAAAAACAGGAACAGGGAAAAGTATTTCATAATTGGGCGCCTAGGTTTTTGATTGAATTGAGCTACAAATATAATCAATCGCTGGTCGAACAGGGCGATATATTTATTGCCAAACCAATTTCAAGCAAAATACCCTGAACATTACCGTCCCTCGTCACTTTCCCGTCAAAAACACAGCTGAATTTCCCAGCGCTACCCCACCCTAACCTACTTTTGCAGCATAAAACGATAAAAAATGTTGGCAAGCAAGACGCCGAATGGCAATTTAACCGCCGTATCCCTTGATAAAGCGGAGAAGCAGGCAACAAAGCACCTTTTACTCCGGGCTGCCCTGGGCGAAAGCACCGAACGCCCCCCCGTGTGGCTAATGCGCCAGGCAGGGCGCATCCTGCCGCAATACCGGGCCTTGCGCAAACAATTCCCTGATTTCAAGGCGTTTGTGAAAACTCCAGAAGCCGCTGCAGAGGCTACTTTACAGCCAGTGGACGAATTGGGTGTGGACGCTGCGATTGTTTTTTCTGATATTCTGGTCATACCCGAAGCCATGGGTTTGGACTACGAAATGGTCGAAGCAATTGGGCCTCGTTTTCCACAAACTATTGAAAACCAAAAGGATGTAGCCAAGCTTAATTCAGGGGCAGCGGCAGCAGAATCTTTAGAATATGTTTATGAGGCCTTGCGGATCAGTAAACGCGCCCTGGCAGACCGGGTTCCACTGATCGGTTTTGCCGGTGCTCCATGGACCATTTTGGCCTACATGGTAGAAGGCGGCGGCAGCAAAACATTTTCAAAAGCCCGGCGCTTGCTCTATGCCGACCCGCTGCTTGCGCATGAATTATTGCAAAAGATCACTGACACCACCATTGCTTATCTTCGCGGCCAGGTAGCTGCAGGCGCCGATCTATTGCAAGTGTTTGATTCCTGGGCAGGCGAATTGCCTCCGGAACATTACCGAAGTTTTGCGTTGCCTTATTTGCGTCAGATCTGTGAATCGGTACCCGAAGTTCCCAAGACCGTTTTTGCCAAGGGAGCCTGGTTTGCACTGGAGGAATTGGCAGAACTGCCTTGTCAGGTGCTTGGTTTGGACTGGAATATTTCACCCAAATTTGCAAGACAAAAAACGGGCAATTCGAAAGTATTGCAAGGAAACCTCGACCCATGTTCCTTATACGCAGACACAAAAACCATTGAGAAAGAAACAATTGCCATGTTGCGCGCCTTTGGCGGAAATCATATCGCCAACCTTGGTCACGGAGTTTATCCTGACACACCACTTGATGGAGTTCGAGCATTTGTGGAAACGGTGAAAATGTATGATGTATGAACTATGATGTATGAACTATGAAAATTGTAATTGTTGGCGCGGGCCGTATCGCATGGCACCTTGGCAAACGCCTGAAAAGCAAGGGTTTACCTGTTTCCCAGGTTATTAGCCGTACTGCGGAACATGCTGAAGCGTTGGCCGATAACCTTCTGACGAATTGGTCAGATTCTCCAGCTGATGTGATATCAGATGCTGATTGGCTCATACTTGCTGTACGGGATGATGCCATCGAATCGGTGGCTGAAGCATTTGCGCCCTTTGTTAATAATGCTTTAGTGACGCACACATCTGGTGGAACATCCGGGGCAGTGTTGGGCGTTCATTTTGAACGGTATGGAGTTTTTTACCCGCTTCAATCATTTTCCATGGAGCACATCCCCGTTTGGTCAAAGATCCCTTTTTGTGTGGATGCAAAGTTGGAGGAGGATGTATTGATTTTGAAACGGATCGCAAAAACCATTGGCAACCTGGTTTATCATGTTAATGATGAGCAACGAGCGGTATTACACGTAGCCGCAGTTTTTGCAAATAATTTTGCTAACCGGTGTTTTGCAATAGCCGAGAAAATCCTGGAGGAAAAAGACTTGCCGTTTGAACTCTTGCACCCGTTAATGGAAGAAACCCTTGTCAAGGCGCTTCAAGATTCGCCCGTCAGAATGCAAACAGGCCCTGCGATTCGAGGGGATATCGACACCGTGCGAAGGCATCTCCATCTTCTTGCCGGTACCCCCGAGTGGCAAGAGATTTATCGGGAATTATCGGAAAATATCAACCCTGATCTGAAAGTTTAAGAGAGCATGTTGGGGATTTTCTGCTGGCGGCAAAAACGAGGGCTTTTTTTGTCAGCAGAAAATCCCCAACATGCTCTAACCCTTCACCAATCTTTTTTTGAGTCTTTAGGCCTTGATTTTTGTTGGGCAGATCGATATTTTTTAGCATTTTTACGGTCATCCGCGCCTACAGCAGTTTCAAGGAGTCGCTTGGCATCCTCCTTTTTTAGTCGCTGCGCTTCCATTTTTTTTTGCTGTTCATTTTGTGGCTTTTGTGGTTGCGTTTGTTCGTTCTGTTGGGGTTGGTTTTGTTGTTTATCATTCTGATCCTGAGGTTTTTGCTGCGAGGACTGGTTCGAGTCTTGTTTTTGCTCTTGCCCCTGCTGGTCTTTTTGTTGTTGTTGCTCTTTTTCCTTTTTTTCTGCTTCCTGGAGCCGTTTTTTTGCCATTTGCAGGTTTTGCTTGGTGTCTGGGTCAGCAGGGCGAATGCGAAGGCTTTCTTCGTAGGCACGCACCGCGTCCTTGTATCGTTGTTGCTTCAAGAAAGCATCCCCTAAATTGTGCAGCGCATCGGCCCGGAGCGTGCTGGTTTTTGCATTGTTCGCAGCCTGTTGATAACGCTGGGCAGCATCTTCGATATTACCTTGTTGGTAAAGCGCGTTTCCCAGATTAAAAACAGCCTGAGGATTACCTATCTCCTTATCGGCAGCCTTTCGGTAATGTTTTTCAGCCTCTTTATACTTCTCCAGGTCATAAGCTCGATCTCCTTTCAATAAGGGTGCATGCGCGGTCTGTCCGGAAGCGGTCGTACAAAAGAGGTAAAGCCAAAAAAATATCAGGTGCCTGACAAATTTCATTTTGGGATAACTTTTGATGTTTGTCTTAATGAAAATGCTTTTTCAATGGCCAACAAAAGCAGGGCAGGCAATAAAAACCACTGATAATACGAATTCCGTTCGGTTAATGAATGCACTTCGATGGCCCGTTTTTTCAGGTTCCCCGCTTCCCGTACAACCGCTCCTTCAGCCTGCTCGCCTCGACTCACATTAAGGGCCTGAGTCCCTCCTGATTCTGCCATTTTTTGCAACATTGCTTCATTCAGCCGTGTCAGTACTATCTCCCCATTTTCGTCATGTTTGAATTGACTTCCCTCCCAATCACTTGTCGGAATAGGGCCGCCACCGGAAGTGCCGACACCCACGGGAAGCACTATCCCGCCTTTTTCTTTGAGATTTTTTACTGCTTCCAGGGTCACTTCATCATGATTTTCGCCATCAGTGATCAGAACAACGGCCCCATAGCCTCCCCCAGCTTGGGCCTCGAAGGATTTTTCGGCCAACTCGAGCGCAGAAGCAATCGCTGTGCCCTGCTCGGTCAGCAGATCAGGGCTGGCAGTTTGGAGGCTTTGCAGCAAGAAAGGATAATCGGTAGAAAGCGGCACCGCCAGGAAAGCGTTTCCGGCAAAAAAAATGAGGCCAACACGGTCGCCTTCAAGGTTTTGTACCAATTTTTGAGCAAAAATTTTAGCGCGTTCGAGCCTGGAGGGTGCAATATCCCGGCAAAGCATACTTTGGGAAATATCAAGTGCGATGAATATATCTGCGACCTTTTGGGTGGTAGTTTGTGTTTTACTGCCACCCTCCGGATTGGCCCAGGTAATTGTCAATAGAATTAGCGCCAGTATAGCCAAAGCGCCTTTTATCCAGAACTTAACTCCTGAAAAATCGGGCATCAGGCGCGTAGTGTCGCCCAAGCGCTTCAAAGCCAGGCGACGCCAATGCAGGTAAGCAAACAATACCACCCCCACAACAGGCGCCGAAACTAACAGCCATAAAATTTCCGGATGTTTAAATTGAAACATGAGACAAACTCTAATCATTTATCCATAAATCGCCTGTCAATACGGTTTCCTCCACCCCGCCGTTCATAATTCGATCCTGTTGGTTGATTCCCTCCTGGTGTATGGCCTCTAAAAACATACCGATGAACTCGCGGCTCAGATCGCCCTTTTCTGCACGGAGCCGACAGGCTTCAGCCAATGCCCGCCAGCGTTCTGGCTGTAAAATTGCTACATTTTTATCTTTTTTCACGTATCCAATCTCGCGTACAAGCTGCATCCGTTGCGCGATCAATTGAATAATTTCCTCGTCAAATTCATCGATCTGCTGTCGAAAATGTTCAATTTGTTCCTGAAAATCAGGGTCTTCCAGGGTTGATTGTCGCTGGATAAGCGAACCTACGATTTCTCCAAAACGATGTGGGTTGATTTGCTGTGAAGCATCGCTCCAGGCCGTATCCGGGTCAGGGTGAACTTCCACCATCAATCCGTCAAAATTGAGGTCGTAGGCTTTCTGGGCAGTTTCAGCCAGGATGTCACGCCTGCCGCAAATATGGGATATATCGCATATTACCTCAAGGCCCGGAAATTCCTGCATCAGGTCAATGGCCATTTGCCAGCGCGGCACGTTGCGGTATTTTGAATCGCCATAGGTGGAAAAACCCCGGTGTACGGCTGCGATCCGGCGCAACCCAACTTTGTACAAGCGCTCGATTGCGCCAACCCAAAGTTTGAAATCAGGGTTCACCGGGTTTTTTACTATGACCGGAATATCAGTTCCTGCCATCGCCTCGGCTATCTCCTGTACCGAAAAAGGGTTCACCGTTGTGCGAGCACCGATCCAGAAAACATCCACCCCATATTTGAGACATTCATAAACATGCTGCCCGGTAGCAACCTCCGTAGTCACCTTCATCCCGGTTTCTTCTTTTACCCGGCGAAGCCATGGCAGCCCGGCTACCCCCACCCCTTCAAAGGCTCCTGGCCTGGTACGAGGCTTCCAGATACCTGCCCTGAACAGATCTACTTCCAAACCGACAAGGCCTTGAAGCGCTCGAAGGCTTCGAGCGGTATCGAGTACCTGCTCCTCCGTTTCTGCAGAACATGGCCCAGCAATCAGAATTGGGCGTTTTTGTAAGTTAAATATCGGTTTTAATTCCATATTTAAGGTGGCGCGGATTTGGGAAGTGTTCAGAGAATGCTTCTTCAAAACAAGTCTTCAGCAGCAAGGTTTTACCTATCGGCATTATTTGTCCAAAGACTGATTCAAAATGTGATTTATCGTATCAGTACAGTGATGCAAATTTTCAAAAATAAATATGGTTTGGGCAAGGGATCATGAAAATAATTTTCAGCGTCTCAATCGGGCGAAAAAATCAAGCTGCCAATCCTGACCAAAGTGCTGCCTTCTTCGAGCGCAATGCGCCAATCGCCGGACATACCCATTGATATTTCCCTGAAATGATCCGCATGGGGAAAAAACTGTGCTTTTGTTCGGTCAAAAATATTTTTCAAATGGCGGAATTCGTTCCGCACCAGCTGCAAATCGTCCGTAAATGTTGCCATGCCCATTACCCCACAAATACGCACGTTTTTTAGGGACAAATATCCGGGGTTCACGAGCAATTCATTCGCCTCCTCTTCCGTTAGCCCATACTTGGTGTCCTCTTGTGCGATGTGAAACTGAAGCAGACAGTTTATGATCCTGCTATGCTTAAGCGCTTGTTTGTCAATTTCCTGAAGCAGGTGCAAGCTGTCTACCGAATGGATCAGTGCAACAAATGGGGCAATGGATTTTACTTTGTTGGTTTGCAAATGGCCGATCAGGTGCCATTCGATATCGGCAGGCAGCGCGGCTTGTTTTTCGAGCATCTCCTGTGGGCGGTTTTCGCCAAAAATGCGTTGTCCTTTTTGGTAAATTTCCAAAATTCGGTCGATCGAATGGGTTTTGGAAACAGCCACAAGTCGGGCATTATATTGCAAAAGTTCGGAGCGAATTTGGTCAATCATGGTCGCAAAATTATAAATATCAGGAGAAGGATTGTTTTAAAACCATCTTTTCAAAATTTGCCCAATACTTCATCCTGCTATTTTTTATCAGGCTATGGTTTTGCACTACCTTGCAGCGTTTTAAAAAACCTGATGTTCCCCTGGGTTCACCCAAATACTTGAATTTCATTCGTTTGATTATGGCTTTCCAATCTTTCAAGCATTTTTTGCCATTTATTTTCCTGTTTTTAGTTCAGAGTCTTTCCAGCCAGACCAATCTTTGGCTGGAAAATTTCTCGGGAGCACCTCCTGCGCCGGGATGGACAGATAATTTCACGGACTGTGATGGCACTGTTCAATCTTTTAACGGGGTTCTCGGCGGACGTTATGAAGTCACGGACATGGAGGGTTCTCCCTGCTGCCCGGTAGCCGGTGGCGGGGCTGGCAACAATGATTGGACAACCAACGATATTTCGATCGCCGGGTACTGCAACGTGAGCATTTCAGTGGACTATGGTACGATAGGCGTTTTTGAATGCTCGGCAGGAGGCCCTTATTTTGTATGTACTGATATTGCGAATATTGACAACGGCCACGATCAAATTGTGTTTGAATATAGCATTGATGGCGGCGGATGGGTTCAATTTCGATATGTATGTGGTAGTACTCCTGCTGGCCCGGCCACGGTAAACGGACTTTCCGGCAGTACCATCCGGGTGCGCATCAGACCTGCCAACAAATCAACGGCTGAAACGTATTGGTTTGACAATGTGCTGGTTACAGGTGTTCAACCTACTGTTGACCCTGAGCCGGACGTGGTGGGATGTGCCGGGACGAATATTAATGTTGTGTTCACAGGCACTGGAAACCCACCCCCAACTTTCAGCTGGACCAACGACAACACGGCCATTGGATTGGGCGCCTCCGGGAATGGCAATATCAATTTCACGCCTCCTTCCAATCTTTCCCAGCAAGAAGTAGCGACCATTACTGTAACACCCATGTCGGCGGGTTGTAGCGGCCCTTCAGAAACTTTTACGATCACGGTCAACCCCTTGCCCTTAACCGACGACCCGGCCGACATCATAGCCTGTTCAGGGGATTTTGTTGAAGTTATTTTTACTGGGAATGACCCCAATGCCACTTATCACTGGACAGTAAACAACATCCCATTTTTCCCGCCCAGTGGTGTTGGAGACATCAGCGGCACCGTACCACCCTTGCCATTTTCTATCAGCGGTTCAATAACGGTTCATGCTGAATCCAATGGCTGTGTAGGGCCATCACAGACCTTCAATGTTACGCTTTTCCCTGCCATTTCCGCCACGTTCAGCATGACCACACCTGCCAGTATTTGTGCAGGACAGCCTGCAACATTTTCGGTCAATTTTAGCGGTGGCAGTGCTCCATATACCTTTACCTATGCCATAGACGGAATAAATCAAACACCCCTGAGCACCAACAACGACCCGTTCACCTTTAATGTGCCACTTTCGGCAAGCGCTACCATATCAGCAGTAAGTATGACCAGCAACGGCTGCTCTCAGGATGTAAGCGGATCCTTTGATGTAACCCTGATTCCTTTGCCAACTGCCACCCTTGTTGCCGGCACCGACAACCTTTGTGCCGGAGACGACCTTGATTTGCAGATCGATTTTAACGGTACTGAAGATTACACCTTTATTTATACGATCAATGGGGCGGCTCAGCCTTCTATCAATGCAACCGGGCCGAGTTATACTTTAAATGTCAGTCCCCCGGTTGGCACTACGACCTATGCTGTAACTTCCGTAACCAGTAACGGTTGCACAGGTACGGCGAGTGGGACGCATATTGCAATCGTAACAGCCCTTCCAACGGCTTTTATTACCGGCAGTCCCGTTATTTGCGCCGGACAAAACGCGACCATCCCTATCACTTTCACTGGTTCTGCCCCCTGGACATTTGTTTATTCCATAGACGGCATAGACCAACCCGAAATTACCACAAGCAGCAGTCCCTATTTCATTACCGCCAACTACAATGCCACGACCACCCTGGAACTGACCAGTGTAGCTACCGGGAACTGTGCTGGCACAGTTTCAGGTATTGCAGTTATTACCGTTCAACCGGGAGTGACCGGTGTGTTGGCCTCTGGAAACAACGCGATTTGTGTAGGGCAAAGCGATACCCTTGATTTCAGTTTTACCGGCGGGGGCCCATACACCTTTACCTATACCGTAAATGGAACCCCTCAAGCACCGGTAGTATCCAACACTAACACCTACCAAATAGCGGTTACGCCCGCCATTTCGAGCACTTATACCCTGACCAGCGTAAGCAACGGCAATTGTCCGGGCGGGAGTGCAAGCGGTACTTATACCGTAACAGTAGCAACCCCACCGACTGCTACGATTTCGGGTACCGACACGATTTGCAGGGAACATTCCACCCAGTTATCCATAAGTTTTACCGGCACGGCCCCCTGGACATTTGCTTATGCTGCAAACGGGGTCCCGGTGGACACCATCACCACAAGTTTTAATCCCTTTACGATAACTGTAAGTCCAACCACTACCACAACCTACACCTTAACCAGTGTAAGTTCGGGAAGTTGTGGCGGCTCAGTTTCTGGTGCTGCCAATATTAGGGTAAATCCAAATCCTACGGTAGTACTTACTGGTGGAGGTCAAATTTGTCAAAGTGGAAGCGGCACCAACCTGATTTTCACATTTACCGGTACAGGCCCCTGGACAGTGACCTATAGGGCCAACAATGATACCCTTATGGTAACAAGTACCACAAACCCTTTGGTTTTGCCGGTAAATCCGAATATCGGCACCATTTACAGATTGATTGAAATTTCAGATTCGCTGTGTGTAGATACGGCCGTAGGTCAAGCAGTTGTGTTCGTTTTCACCCCGGCCAATGCCCAGTTCCTTGGAAGTGCAACCTTTTGCGATTCAGCAAATACCCAGGTTCTGGTTGATTTTACGGGAACCGGGCCATTTACCATCAATTATACGATCAATGGCGTACCCCAACAGCCTGACACTACATTTGACGACCCTTACATTATCCCTGTAAATGTAAGCGCCACTACCACTTATGCCCTGACAAGTATTGAATCGCCGGGCTGTACCGGAATAATAACAGGAGGTCCGGCGGTTATTACGGTCAATTATGAGCCGACGTATGCAAACCTGGACCTGGACTGCAATGCCGTCAATGGTACTTACATTGTCAACTTTGACGTACTCGGCGCGACACTGCCCTTGACGCCCGTTGCAGGCAATGCTGGCTCCTTTAATGGTACTCAATGGACCAGCAATCCAATACCGCAAGCCTCTGGCTACAGCTTTACCTTTCATGACGCAAATAACTGTGGAAATGTGGTGGTAAGCGGCAACAGTACCTGTAATTGTATCACGGAGGTGGGCACTATGGGACTTGCCCCAATTGAGGCTTGCCAAACACAGGTCATCAATGCAGCCTACAATGGTGGTTTCGTAAACGATGGCAACGATACTTTGCTCTATATCCTTCATTCAAACCCTGCGCTGCCATTGGGCACTATCTACGGCTGGAGAAGTATCCCGTCATTTGGCTTCCTTCCAGGGATGAGCATAGGTACCACCTATTATATCTCAGCCATAGCTGGCAATATCAGTGCCGGTGGGCTGGTGGATACCAGCGAATTATGCATGGTTGTTTCACAAGGCACCCCTGTTGTATTCCATGCTTTGCCTACCGCGAATTTCAATATCTCAGACACCACCCTGTGCCAAGGTCAACCCCTGGATATCACCGCCAATTTTATAGGGTTGCCACCCATTTCATTCAGTTGGTCGGGAACAAACCTCCCCTCCACCCACGTGTCTCCCGTGATCAACGGAAGTTTTGATTGGCAATTAAACCCCTCCCAGACCATGACCTTATATCTTGACAGTATTGGAGACCAATATTGTCCGCTACGGGTATATAAGGATTCTGTAAATATTTTTGTGAATCTCCCTCCCGTAGTCGGGAACATTCAAACGCAATGCGATTACAGCACAGCAACTTATACGGTTTCCTTTGATATTATCTCTGGTACCCCGACATTCATGGTGTCCGGATTCGCAGGTTTTTTTGCAGGTAATAGTTACACCAGTTTGCCCATTCCATTTGCCTCCGGCAACTTTTTCGCAACCCTCAAAGATTTTAACAATTGTGGGCTGGATACCATCAGCGGCATGTCAAATTGCAATTGCAGCAGCGATGCCGGCACGATGAGTCAAACGCAAATAAATGCCTGCCAAAGCACCACTATGAGTTTCCCAGCCGCTCAAAATCCTGTTTTGGATGCTGACGATCAGTTGATGTACATCCTGCATACTAATCCTGGTATTCCAATAGGCACTATTTTGGACTGGAGCAGCACCCCTGCTTTCATGTTTGGAGGTTCCATGCAAACAGGCATAGTTTATTATGTCTCCTCGGTTGTAGGAAACCCGGATGGCTCCGGAATGATAGACTTGCAAGACCCCTGCCTTTCTGTATCGGTTGGAACGCCTGTGCAATGGCTGGCAACACCGACGGCTACGCTGATGAGTAGCACCTACAACGTTTGTCCTGGTGCCACCCAAGCATTCTTGATTACCCTTACAGGTGCCCCTAATTTTACTTTAAGCTATACCAATAACGGGAACCCATTTATCGTATCTGCAACCCAAACGGCATTTTTACTCAACGCTACCTTGCAGCAGTCGGCAACTTTTGTGCTTACTGGAGTATCCGATCTCAACTGTTCCGGTACCGTAAGCGGTACCGCCGTGGTAAACGTACATCCAGCACCCATCGCGGCAAATTTTATCAGTAATTGCTCTCCTGCAACCCAGAGTTACACGATTGAATTTGACGTAACACAAGGGGATCTGAACACAATTGCAATCGCCAATCTTTCAGGTATTTACGATGCGGCAACTGGGCATTTTGTCAGCAACCCTATTCCCAGCGGACAAGCTTACTCACTAACAATTACCGACAATTGGAACTGCGGAAGTTTTGTATTTTCTGACTCGGTAAGTTGTGCCTGCGTTACCGGGGCAGGTATAATGGATCTAACACCTGCCACACTTTGCTACGAACAAACCGTAACCAGCGCTCCAGCAACAGGGAGCTCCCTGGAAGCAGATGATGCATTGCTCTATTTTTTGGTGGGCCAATCGAATATGCCGCCTAACTGGACTATTGTAAACACGAACATTATGCCCAGTTTTGCCTTCAATCCAGCGACTATGACTACCAATACGCTTTATTACATTGTTGCGGTGGCAGGCAATGCTGGTGGCCCCAATGGAGTTGACTTGAATGACCCCTGTTTGTCTATTACCCCCGGCCCAACTGTTATGTGGCGGCCGGAAGTGACGGCCGCACTCTCCGGCGCAAGCACCATTTGCCCGGGAACGCAGGCCAACATCAATGTGCAATTTGGTGGCGATGGGCCTTTCAATTTTGCCTATACAGATGGCAGTATGCAGCAACAATTGACCGGGGTTACACAAAACCCTTATTCGATTTCGCTAAGCCCGGCAGTAAGCACTGGTTACGTGCTGGTGAACGTGACTGGGGCCGGCAATTGTCCCGGCACCATAAGTGGCAATGCTTCGGTGACTATTTCCAACCCGCCGCAAGTCCTCAACCTAATGGTAAATTGCGACTTTGCCACCCAAACCTACACCCTTACGTTCGACATCGGAAATGGCGCCCAGGCCAACCCTACCTATACAGTTTTGGGTATTCAAGGCAGCTTTTCAGACACCACCTTTACCTCAATTTCCTATCCGGGCACACAGCCTTATTCCGCTATTATTGCCAATCCAACTGGCTGCACTACTACTCTTTCAGGAATGGCTGCCTGTGTGTGTGCCACCAATGCCGGTACACTTTCCAGTCCTACGAACGGTTGCCTTCCGGCCGGAACTGTAACGGCACAACCTGTTGGTAATCAATCACTTGATGCGAACGACATTCTGGTTTATGTGCTCTGTACCGACCCGGCTATTTTGCCAATGGGTATTTTGGCGCAAAGCAATTTGCCCGACTTTGGTTTCCAAGCAGGTATGACGGCAGGAATAACGTATTACATCGTTGCCATTGCCGGCAATGGGATAAACGGCATGGTGGATTTGACCGATCCCTGTATTTCTTTTTCAGCTGGCGTGCCAGTTATTTTCCACTTTCAACCCTCCGCACTTATAGTCGGGGACATCACCTTGTGTGAGGGCGATGATGCCTCTTTCCAGGTACAATTGGCGGGCGTTGGGCCTTACCAATTTGTGTATGCCTTGAACGGAATCCCGCAAACACCTGTGAACACGCCCAGTAATAACTTCAACATCCTGACCAATAATGTGCAACAAAACCAGGTGTTTACCCTCGTCTCTGTGCAGGATGCAAACTGCCCGGGCATGGTGGCCGGCCAAGCGACCATTACTGTCACTCCGGGGCCCACAGGTTCTATTTCCAGCAATATCAGTATATGCGAAGGCAGCACAACCACGCTGACACTTTCCCTGGCCGGAGGAACCAGCTATGACCTAACTATTTCTGGCACAACGCCCCCGACGCAGTTGACAGGAGTACAAAACGGGGCGACTTTTAACGTTACACCTTCTGGTACAACAACTTATACCATTACCAATCTTACTGCTGCGGGCAATAACTGCCCTGTCCAAATTGGGCAAAGTGCCACAGTTACCACCTCTACCGTAAGTGCTACCAGTATGCTTTCAGACTACAATGGTTTCAATACAAGTTGCCCGCTTATCAATGATGGCTCCATAACAGTTGCTCCTGTTGGCGGGATTTTGCCAATTTCCGCCGTATGGAGCAATGGCGCAACTAGTTTGACGAATGCTAATTTGATTGCTGGAAATTATATGGTTACCCTTACTGATCAGATAGGCTGTACCTATACGGATACATTTTTGCTTATAGCTGCGCCAGAACTCGGGATTGATTTCACCACCGACTCGCCTGTTTGTTTTGGCGATATGAACGGTTCAATAACCATTACAGAGGTGAGCGGGGGAGCGGGGCCATTTTCTTTGATTTTGGATGGTTCTGTATTACAAACTGCAAATTCGTTCCCGGTTACACTCCCCGATATTGAAAGCGGCATGTATGTGTTGTCCGTTGAGGATTCCAATGGATGTATAAGCGATGTAGGTGCTACCGTACCGGATGCGACAGAGCTGATGCTCAATCTTGGCCCTGACACGACCATTCATTTAGGCGAGTCCGTATTGTTGCAGGCCAATTTAAATTTTACAGCATCAGGTGGTTTGACCTGGACACCAACGGATTATCTTGACCAGCCCAATGCCTTAACAACCCTTGCATCCCCGCTCAATTCCACCCGGTATAGTCTTGTGGCAACAGATTCTTCAGGCTGTACGGCCCGCGACGAGATTTATATCAAGGTAACCAAAGAAAAGCGTGTTTTTATTCCAACCATCTTTTTGCCTGATTTGGACGGCAAAAACGACCACTTCACCGTGTATGGTGCTGAAGAACTCATGTTGGTGCGTTCGATGCGGATTTTTGACCGTTGGGGTGACCTCGTATTTGAAAACCTAAATTTCTTGCCCAACGAACCACAGTTTGGCTGGGGCGGTCAGGCCAAAGGGCAAGATGTAGCCCCAGGAGTATATGTTTATATGCTGGAACTGGAATTTGTGAATGGGGAGCTGGAACTGATGACCGGGGATGTGACGGTGGTGCGGTAGAAGATGCGTATAATTACCTGTTTTTCAATTCAGGCAATTATACGGGAAGTTTGTTAAAGGTGGCAAAGTAACTTTGCCCAACATTATCTGCCCAAAATTTTTGGCAGAGACTAAACCTTTCACCAACATTTTCCACTATGCGCCATTCAAAACGAACAACCAACTTTTCAGCTGCCCGGCTGGATCGTTACTCCTTGCATTTTTTGCTCCTGGCCTTAATTTTCTTCGGGGCAATGAGTTGCAATCAGGTTCCCAAATCCCCGCCCCCATTCAAATTCTTACCGCCAGCATTTCAGGATGATTTTCCGGGAGAGCCGGAAAAATATGCCCGGTTGATAGAACTCTGGAACGTGAACCTCAATGGTTTTATCGCTCAAGGAGTGAATGGCGACCCCTGGAACGCGACCAACCAGGCCGGCATCACCAACTATTTCAATCCATCACAGGTCTCGCCACAAAATGCTGCCATTGCTGAGATCATTTGGGGGGCCTGGCCCGGCCGAATCGGGTTTTATTACGACACGCTGCCCCTAGCAGACCAACTCTCTATTTCCGACCGCGGCTTGATGGCCAACGGCTCTCAGCCTCCGCCCATACCCAAAAACCCCTGCACGTTGAATGATGGCCAGACGAGAGTTTTCGGGCCTTATGGCCCAAGGGGGTTCCAGGATGAGTACAGCGAATGGTCGGTGCAAAGAGACAAGGATGGGGTTATCACCCGCGTTGATTTTACCTGTGAAAATCCTGAGTACTGGAACTCCCTCTGGGATATTGACCCCAACAAGGTGCTGCAGATTTACCAGCAAACCCTGGATTACGCCACCATCACAATGGATGACCTCGTGTTGAAAGACCCATCGGGAAATCCCGTGAAAGACCCTTCTACGGGCCGGAATGTATATAACCCGCTCAACAAGTGGAACAACGGATCGGGCGGCGCGATGCACCTGACCAGTACGCCAAACACGCTACAGACAGAAATCGGACTGGCCACTTCCTCCACCTTGCAGCGCGTGTCGGGAAATGCAGACGAGAATGCCTTGATCTGCTGCGGACAGTTTGGGCAAAATTTCCGGAACAGCGACCCGCACATCGGCGGTTCGGTAAACCGCGTGGTGGAAGCAGGTTTTCAAGTCACTTTGACCAACCCGCCCGGACTGTACATTCAAATGCCCAATTTCAGCCAATACGAATATAACAATAAGCCTGCGCCGGCTGAAAAATTCTGGACCATCGTGCGCGGCAAAAAAACGCTCGTGAACGAATACGGCGACACACTTCCCGGCAATTACATCCTGCATGCCCGGTTTGAAGTTCCAAAGGAATATGGCTATCGCGTCGGCGATATGACCATCGCAGATAGCCTCATCAAGTGGGGTGGGCAAATCGCCAGAACCTACAACATGCAGATCGTGGCGAGCGCGATAAAGATGGCAGCCGGTCCCATCAAGAAGTGTGGGGGCATACCTGCCAATCCGACTCCCGATCCTCAACAACTTTTCCACCAAAACGTGTTTGATGCCATGTTGGCCCATAAGGTACCCAACCCTATGAACCAGCCGATGAACCTGCTGAGCAACAGCACTTTCATCGCGCCGAAATTGGTACCTGGCTCCTCAGGTGTGCCTATGGTGCTTACCACCGATACCATTGATCTCTCGAAAGGCGCTCCGATCATCAGCTTTGACGACCCCGCTATTACCGCCAAATTCCTGCGCAGCGCCGACGTGTACTACGCCATTCCGGGCAATTCTTATCCCGGACCTTCTATCGCCCTTTACATCGAAGTGACGGTGGGCAATGCCGCCAAACCTGGAACACACGGGGTTTTCCTGAGCGCAGCCAATCAAAAGCCTGGCCCCGCCATGCCCGCGCTCCTCAACATTGTTCAATCCATAAAATAACTGCACCATGAAATCTTTCTTTCGTTTTTATATCCGCTCCTTTTTCCAAAAATACACCCTCTTGAAAACGAGCGTTTTGCTCCTCGCAACCCTCGGACTTTTGATCACCTGCAACAAACAAACAAACCTCTCGGGCACTGAACAGAGTTGTACCTGCGGCACGCTCATTGATGTGCAATTCGGCCCTAAGGTCCCCGGCGACAATAAATTGGTGACCGGTCAAATCCAGGCCGATTGCTTTGCATGGGCTGAATTTGTGGCGCTCAATTGGCCCACCGACCCCAATGCGGGCTTTGGCACGCCCGGCGATATGGGCCCCGTTCAATGGGAAACCTACATGACCCGCGAAGTGCTGCTACCCGAAGACGGCTCTCCCCCGCCGCCATGGGGCGGATGGAAATCGGCCAAGGCGCCCGCCCATTTGGCGCATCATTTAAAAGGGCATCCGGAAGGCACCAAATTGTTGTTCCATCAATCCAAGTTCAACGCCAAGAATTTTCAAGTCCTGGACGAAACGAGGGAAGCCTTCCCAAAAACGGGCCCCAACTGGCTGGGCGCGCAGAACAACACAAACATTTGGTACGAGGTATTGGTCAATGAAGACGAGTACAATTATATTGTTCAAAATGGTTTTTACAACGCCGACTCGCAATATCAATTCGTAGCAACCAGGGGCGACACCATCACTTTGCCATCGGGGAATGACAAACAGGTGGGGGCCCTGGAACTCAAAGCCAGTTGGATGGAGGTGAAAGAGCCTGGCAATGCGCGCTGGAAGCGCTACAAAATGTCGAACGCGATCCTGTTAGACACACAAACCGGTCAACCCCGAAGTGCAGTCGTTGCTTTGGTCGGCCTTCACATTCTGCATAAAACGGCCAGCCAGCCCACCTGGTTTTGGGCCACCTTCGAACACGTGGACAATGTGCCGGGCAGCGGCAACGGATCTTTCGGGTATAATTTTTTCAACCCGGACTGTAAGGATCAAACCGTAAATGTTCCAGGAAATTGCGGCCTAAACAAGAACAAGCAGGATTCGGCCTACACAGTAAGCTGCAAGCCGAACCAAACGCCTCCCTATTACCTCTGCCAGGGTGCCGGCCCTGTGGCCATGCAAGTAGAGCGTCAAATCCCGATTGACGACAATGCAAAAATGGTCAACCAAAAGATGCAGGGGTTTATTTCCCAGAACTTCCCCGGCTCGGTTTGGGCGAACTATCAATTGGTCAATATAATTTGGTCAACTACACCGCAGACGCAGCAGGGCAACCGGACGCCGCAAGGGCTGAAATCCATGCAGCCTGTCATCCCGGTTGCAAACACCGTCGCGGAGACTTTCATACAATCGACCACTTGCTTTGATTGCCACAAGTATGCTACTATCGCTCCGACCGCAGGTTCTACAAAAAAATCTGATTTCGCTTCGGATTTTAGTTTTATTTTTGAGTTCGCGGGGTATGCGGGGAAGAAAAAGTAAAAGGAAAACTTTTATTTACTGGAAAGGCCGCCCATAATATTGGTGCGGCCTTTTTGATTTATTGCAAGTTTAGAAAGATTCGAATATGAAGCCCGGCGGTAGCACAGGTCACTGAATCACTCAATCATTTAACCTTTGAATAAACTTTTTTAGATATTTGCACAAATTGCAAATCAAATTGCAAATCAAATTTCACATTACCAAACTTTTACCCAACATGGCATTGCAAAAGAAACAGTCGAACGAACCGACCTCACTCGAAATGTCAAACACAGAAGATTATAGTTTTCCGGCCAGGGCAGACCTCTGCTCAAGCGAGAACGAAGTCAAATACTACTTTGACCTGAACGAAAAAGGCAAACCGGTCAAACTTGGAGACGGATCTTTCGGATCCGTTTACAAGGTGCGCAATCAGCAGAATCTCGGCTTTCCGGGGCTACATGCGGTAAAGGTGTTTTACCCATTCACACACTTTATTTGGCTGGATCGGTTCCGGGCCGAAACCGACGAAAGTGCTGATGATCAGAAGGCGAATATTCCGATGATGATTATGGAGGAACAGTTCAAAAATGAGCTGGAAGTGATGGTTAACATCCGCAAAGCCGTAACTAATAAAGGTGTGCTCAATCCTGTTTTGGCCGGCTTAATGGAGCCGCGGCACGGGTCGAAATCTTTTCACGAATCGGATGCCGCCAAAAAACTATTTACCGGAATGCTGAAAGGTGTCAGCTCTTCTGTGTTCGCCATAGTTTACGACTGCTACGACGGCACCTTGAAAGACCTGCTCGAAAGCAAAAACAGCGAATCGGAATATACCGCTTACGAAGCCCTGCGCAAGGTATCTCCTAACACACGTATAAAATGGATATTACCCATCCTTTCTCCCATTATTGATGGGCTTCGCACATTAAACTATGGTGGGTTCGCGCATCTGGACCTTAAACCGGCAAATATTTTTTACAAAAAAAAGAATGAAAATGCCTTTGAAATCGTGATCGGTGATGTGGGTTTCTTGGATCCCGGAGAGTCACTCAACAACAAAACACAAGTGGCCGCCCAAGACGAAAGCAGCCGCCGCCGACTGCTCGGCTCGCTCCACTTTCGATCGCCCGAGCAAAAAGACAGCTACGATATTTGCGACGGTGAAGTTTTTAAACAAGACGGAAAGGTGCTGAGCATCAAAATTATTGACCCAAAGTTCAAACACTCAATTGTGGAGCCGGGCGATTTTGTTTCTTTCGATAAATTGCTGAAAAACACTCGTTTTATCATTACAAAAATCGACGCTTTCCCGAACGTAGAAGAGCCCCAGTTTTGGACTCTGACCATCGAGGACAAAGAACAGGAGGTGAACGTGGATGACGGGGAGCGGACACAGATCGTGCTCCGAAAAAAGCAGGGTACCCGCACCGACTTGTATGGCGTAGGCGCCATAGCTTTCGATCTACTAACCGGCGGGCAATCGTCAGAGCGTTTTTACGAGCGAATCCGGATTCTGGACAACAAGGAAACTCCTATCAAGGAGATTATGAACCGCTACGAAAGGGTGGAAAATTTTAATTCCAACGACCCTATTTCACAGCATATCTTCAACGTTTTCAGGTATAAAGAACAGTACCCCGACCGCCGCATGGTAGAGTTTATCCTTAAATGCATGCTTTATAACTCGCCCGGGAACTACTACGAGGACTTGAAAGGCAGAGGAGAGTTTCTGTTTCACGAACTCAAAACGGAATTTACCACACGCTTCTCCAAGTTCGAAATGGCTACCCTCAATAACCCTATTGTTTTCCGCAAAGACTTTATAACTGACGATGGAGGTGTGGAACCTAAAAAACTAGCGACGATCCTAAGCCAGATACAGAACCTGAGCGAAGACCATTTCGGCCACCGATTAGTGCTGGGCTACCTTTATTTGAAAGAAATTATCAAATATGTGGAAGACCAAATGTTCGAAACCAAAGAAGCCTACTTTCTAGAATTTTACCCAAGCAACGTGACTAAATCGGACGAAGGACGCCACACCCTCAAATGTGAAAATATTACCTTCAGGGAGGAAGAGGAATACTTCGAGGCGCTATTGGCCGGTGACATTCAACTGAAACTTTACACCGATCAGGACGACTTTTTTGTCCCGGATTACATCACGCACCTGCGCAAACCCATCGAGCTCGAAGCGGTTATTTCGAATAAAAACAGTGCCGGTGCGCTAAACGATACCTTTCCGGTTGATGTTGAAAATGAAGGATCTGTATCGCCGAACCAGGAATATTTGTTGTCGTTTCATTATTCATTCCAATCCAAATCATACTCTTACGATACTGTCAAAGCCGGTGACTGGATAGTAGCCTATCACAATGACGAACCTGTAGAACTTTACCGGATCGAATTCGCTGACCGCAAGCAGCGTATGCTTTTGAAACTTATAAAAAAAGCATACAGTATTGAAGACAGGGTTAGTACACCGATCCCTGAAAAAGTGGCTATAAAATACATCTATTTTAAAGACATCAACCGCTTAGCTTACTACCTTCATATGCTTGGCATGTATGTACACCAGTTCTTTTTCTTCAAAAAAGGAGGCTCAAACTCCGAGGTGCTGTCGTTTGTAGATCAAATTAATATCGATATTTTCAGACATCCAGATACGGCTAATTACTCCATCCTGCCTTCAGCCGGAAATGTTCAGAAAAGGCAGGAGATGAAATCTACCTCCCCTGCTACCTCTAAAGGTGAAAAACTCAGTTTGCTGCTTGCTGCGCTATCGCGTTTGTATGCGCGATTCACCTTTCATCAAGGTGTCGAGAATTCTTTTTACCGTGACCCTTCACCGCTGCTAACCGAATGGGAATCAAAAAATGAACGGGATCAGATTTTTTCCGAAATTAGTGTCGAAATGACTAATTTACGGATACAGATTGAAGAATTGCTTGACTTTCATCCTGGAAAGCTCGATAGATTATTGAAAATACCCTTGCCCGACGAATTGAAAAAGGTATTTGAAATCGAGGATGTAAACGCTAAGATAGCCAAAAACCCTGATTTTGTAGCAATTCTCGAACAAACAATATTCAAGCGATAACACTATTCTTAAGGACATAACCCCAAAAAAGAAAATCAACCTGGCCGAATACATTGTCATTTCTAACTCCTGCACCAATAACCTCGCTCTAAAATCATGAAATTATTCATAATCAGCGCCAATGGCGACGAGGCAATCTGGAAAAATTTGAAAACGCATCTGAATCTTGATGAAAAGGTAGAAATCATTCGTGCTTTTACAGATGACAAAACCTGGAGTCCGGAGACCAATCGCCAGCTTTCATCTTCCGATGCCATGCTTATTTTGGTCAGCCCTGCCTACATAAAAAGCATCCCTGGGAAACATGCTGGCATCGCTGCCAGAATATTTCAAGAAAATTTTAAATCAAAACCCACGGTCGCTCACCTTGTCTTAGCCGACTGTGATTGGAAAAAACCGCCACTCGATCATTTAAAACAATTTCCACGCGATGAAAAACCATTGATCTCGGATGTTTCCTCCGATGAACAAACTACTCGCTACAAGACAGTTGCTGCGGAAATCCGCAACTCGCTTGAGATTCCTGAAAAAACAGCGCAGCCTTCTATACTTGCGCAGCCTTATGTTTTTGAAATAATTCAGAAATGGTTTGCAAATCTTTCATTCCAGAAAATCGCTGTCCCGGAAAAGGCGATCGCTTTTTTTAAGCAACTATCCGAATTGTTTCGGAAGGTAGACCGAAAAACGTGGCGGTGGATCGGTGCGGCATTAGTGTGCATGGTGATACTAGTTGTACTATGGCCTAAGTGCGATAATTCCCAAGTGGACAAAAACACTACATTATCCATCTCTTTACCGAAAGGTAAAAAAGGTTTTATTCTTCCAAAAGATACAACTTTGATAGTACCTGCAGGGGAAAGCGATTTAAAAATCAAATATCTGGAACCGATTGCAGAAACGACCTGCCCTGGTGGCGAGGCAAAACTAAAACGAAAAGATGGCCCTGCCAGCGGAGCCGCATTCCCGTTAAGAAAAACTACGGTCCAATTCGTAGCCACGGATTCTTGCGGTAACACGGCATCGTATAGTTTTTCGGTGACAGTGGAAGTTGCTGAAACCGTCAAACTGGTACAACCGCCGCCCCCGTCTCCCAAAGATATTGATCCACCCCCTTCCACGAACTTTGTGTGCATAAGCGGCGCTGATATCGAAAAGCGTGTTCAGGTATCCAAAATTAAAGATAACCTCAGAGGGCTTACCGTTAGATCCAAGTTACACATCGCCTTTGAGATAAAACTGAACAAAAAAGGAGCCATTCGTGCTATTGATTTCGTAAAGGGAAAAAGTAGCCCGACATGGACACCTAGTCAAATAGTTCTAATCAAAAACACAGTAGAAACAATCACGTTTCTAGCTGGTGGTTCAAACATTTTAAAGGACCAGGGCACCATTGCCATCTACTTCAATGGCGACACGGGAAATTGCACTGGCAAGAGGATTTCCTTTTAATTTTACCACGACTGTGCTCCATACTTCACGGGGGCACAGTTTGTTGTTGATTTGTGCCTGAGAGAGAGACCCGGAACACGGTCATATTTGTGGATGAAGGTTTGGACCCATTCTATCGCTGGAAGTCCTCAACAACTTCCAATCGCCTGGCTTGGCGGTTTATGCTTCAGGGCAATATGATTCAGCAAGCCTGGGGGGAGTGCACAATTGATTGAACGATCGACCTAAATAACTCAAAAAGGCCAATCATTATTCCTTTTTCTACGGTGTCGCTGATCAAAATAAAACTGGAAAATGCGATCAAAAAAGTCCATTTCTTCTCTACTGGTGTAGAAAATACCCGAGTAGTCATAAGTGGATTTCACTTTTAGCAATGAGACACAGGTCTCATACCGCTCCGTAAGCGAGGCGTCAATGATCCAAGACCAATCTTCGTTTGGGAAAAGATCAATAATAGCTTCAGTGATGCCGAGCGTGTCATCATAGCCCACGTCTTCGTTGGCTGGGAAACGGTCGATGTCAATGTTTATCCACTCGTGGATGGGTTTGCCAAGCAGCATCAAATCGCGGTCTTCGGCATCGTTCTCGTATTGAAGGTGAAAATGAGAGCGTTCTGAGAGCAACTTCTGGGCCGCGCTGATGTGCCGAATCAAATCCTTGGCCCATTCGCTCAGATTAAGCTTGAAGTCAGGCATACAGGCTTCATATTGTTTGCAAGAACAATAGCGGCTTCCAAACGGGCATTCTGAGGGGTCATATTCGCAAAACTCTACCGTGATAAAGCCATCCTCGCAAATCATGACCGAATCTTCCAGTTTGCCCACCAACAATTTGTATCGCGTTTTCCATGGCAGTCTTTTTGGAAAATCGAAAGAGACATTGTAGGTCTGCATCGTCTGCTCAAATGCTTCGCACAGCTTGCGGAGTTGGTTTCGGTTGAGCCGTTTGGCGGGTGGGAATTGAATGGCTTCTAATCCCAGAATTTGCCCGATACGCTCTTGAGGCAATTCATCGGCAAGCCAGGCTTCCACTTCTGCAAAATGATCTTCGATGGAGGTGGACAATAGTTTTTGAGTTGGCTCGTACGCTTCAGGTCGAGCAGCCGAACGTATGTCGGCGGCGAGTTGCCGGACGTAATTTTGCATGTTCAAATGGTTTTAATTGTTCACGAGTGAACTTTGAGAAAAAGAACTTGGTTGGTAATGCTATGCAAGTTAAAGAAAAATCTGAAAAAGAATGCAAGGTATTGCTGGAAAAAATTTGCTCATGAACTTGTCACTGCTCCAACAACTCGTCACTGATCAATACATCAATGTCCAAAAGCATCCGACAGCGAATCTTTGGATTTACAACTACGCAGCCAAAACACAGTATGAGCAACTTTGGAATGAAGTCACTCTTGCTTGCCGGGGCCTTATCCTTGACAGCAAAGGGCAAGTAGCAGCCCGCCCTTTCCCCAAATTTTTCAACCTGGCAGAGCACGACCCATCAGAACTACCAGATGAACCATTCGAGGTTTTTGAAAAAATGGACGGCTCACTTGGTATACTATACTGGGTTGATGACCAACCTTTTATAGCCACCAGAGGCAGTTTCAGCAGCGATCAGGCAAAACACGCCACGGCCTTGTTGCATGAGCGCTACAATGCTGTTTTTCCTCAATTGCGTCGAGACGTAACCTATCTTTTTGAGATCATCTACCCCGACAATCGCATCGTAGTGGACTATGGCTCCATCAATGAACTTTACTTGCTTGGTATCATAGACAACGCGACCGGAGATGATCTGCCCAACGATCCCAGCCTTGGTTTTCCGCTCCCGAGCCCGCATGAAGGGTTGACGGATTGGCGTCACCTGCACCATCAGCCCAACCCGACCAACCGGGAGGGCTTTGTGCTGCGTTTCCAGACCGGCCTGCGGGTAAAAGTCAAATTCGAGGAGTATGTGCGGCTGCACCGTTTGGTAACAGGTGTTTCCAACGTCACCGTCTGGGAGCACCTGGCTGCTGGGCATTCCTTGGATGAATTGTTGGAAAGAGTGCCGGATGAGTTTTATCATTGGGTGCAACAAGTGGTGGCCGAGCTGAAATCTCAATTCTCTGCCATCGAATCTGCGTGTCAGGCTGCTTTCAAGGTGCTGGACACCCGTAAGGACACGGCACTATATTTCCTGACGCAATCACATCCGCAGGTGTTGTTTGCGATGTTGGATGGGAAGGATTATTCAGGGGCTATATGGAAATTGGTGAAGCCGGGGTGGCGGAAGGCGTGGCGGGTGGAAGGGTGAGGGGATGCAATTCCCCATACCCTTCAGCCCACCGCCCCCACCAGCTGCTCCAACAACCCTTTAACCGCCTTCATGCTCTCCAGTATTATCAACTTTCTATATCCACCAAAATCTGTTGAAACACTGCCATAGTAATAATCTCCGTCTCTCCAAAGCGATCAATCACAAGTAAGTCAGGGTCCCCTGTGACCAAATAGTGCGCATTACCATCACTGGAAAGAGAAAGTAAATAATTATCTTTGGGATCGCGGCTCACCAAAAAAGGTGTTTTCAATTTGATATGCTCCAGAATGGGCACAATAAGTCTAATGAAACGCTGAATTTGATCAGAAGTAATCGTTTTCTCAAATTTTGGCCGATAAATAACTTCTGAAAATTCCTCGAACAAGCGGTCAGCGTAAAGGATTTGAAGACGCTTGTCTGCCAACAATGCATAAAGTGTACGACGGGATTTCCGATTAATGCTGGCACTGACATACCAGTTAGTATCTATGACGACCCTAAGCCTTTGCTGCTTCGCCATAGCGGACGGCAATTAGTTCTTGCATGATTTCCTCATCAGAGATTTTTACGTCCGGCAATTCTGCGTCTAATTGATTCCATTGTTCCGCAAAAGTCTTTTCCCAAATTGATTGGGCAATTTGAACCTGTTCCGTGCGCGAGAACTGATTGAACAATGCTAAAAACTTGGCAATGGTCAAATCCTGTGGCTTTATGTGTTCTATATTCATCATAGTAAGATTTTGCGACAAAAATAAGCATTCTCCCTGATTCCCCCAACAACTAACCCACCGCCCCCACCAACTGCTCCAACAACCCCTTAACCGCCTTCATACTCCGCACATCATCTTGAACGACAATGAGTTCTTTGTTGGTCTGTTTGAGCGAAACGCCCATGATTCGGCCATGTTTGTGCAGGAAAGCCATGAAATTTTGGAAATGCTCCGTTGAATAAAAAGAAGACTGCGGATCTCCGATGAAGTAGCAGCGAAGTTTGCCGCCCTTAAGTATCAAACGTTCAAAACCGATCTTTTTGCAAAGCCATTGAAGTCGCAAGCCATCAAATAAGGCATTGACCGATTTGGGAATTTTGCCAAAACGGTCTTCCAACCTTTGGGCAAAGGAGGAAATTCCTTCTTCGCTGTCCACATTATTGAGTTCTGTATAAAGGTTGAGGCGTTCTTGTGTATTGCTGACGTACTCGCCAGGGATCAGCATTTCCACGTCTGTTTCAATAACCACGTCCCGCACGTACGAGCCTTTTTTTGCTATTTCCTCCTTGAACAGGTCCTTGAAATCTGTCTCTTTGAGTTCCTGTATCGCTTCGTCAAGTATCTTTTGGTAAGTTTCAAAACCGATATCGGCTATAAATCCCGATTGCTCTCCGCCAAGCAGATTACCCGCGCCTCGAATATCGAGGTCGCGCATGGCCACCTGGAATCCGGAGCCGAGGTCGGTGAATTCCTCAATGGTTTTCAAACGTTTACGCGCTTCGGCTGTCAAAACGCTCATGGGCGGTGCGAAGAGATAGCAATAGGCTTTTTGGTTGCTGCGCCCTACCCTGCCCCGCAATTGATGCAGGTCGGAGAGGCCAAACATATCGGCCCGGTTGATGATGATGGTATTGGCATTGGGGATATCAAGACCCGTTTCAATGATATTGGTGCAGGCCAGCACGTCAAATTTTCGGTCTATAAAGTCCACCAATACTTTTTCCAAGTGATCGGAATCCATCTGTCCGTGGGCAAACGCGATCTCTGCGTCCGGGCAAAGCCGCTTGAGCGTTTCGACAATGGCCGACAGGTCATTCACACGATTGTGCACAAAATAAACCTGGCCACCCCGGTTGAGTTCGGTATGAATGACCTCTGCGATCAGGTCTTCGTCAAATACCCGGATTTCGGTGTGGATCGGCTGTCGGTTTGGAGGCGGGGTGCGGATCACCGAAAGGTCGCGGGCGGCCATCAGGGAAAACTGAAGCGTGCGCGGTATGGGTGTTGCCGTGAGCGTGAGAGTATCCACATTGACTTTTATGGAGCGGAGTTTTTCTTTGCTTGCTACGCCAAATTTTTGTTCTTCATCTACCACTAACAACCCTAAGTCTTTGAATACCACCTCTTTACTCAATAAAGCGTGGGTGCCGATGATGATATCGATCTGGCCGATTTTCAATTTTTCGAGGATCGTCTTTTTCTCTTTTGCGCTGCGAAACCGATTGATGTAATCTATGGTGACCGGAAAGTCCACAAGCCGCTCGGAAAAGGTGCGCCAATGTTGCAAGGCCAGGATGGTTGTTGGCACCAGGATGGCTACTTGCTTGCCATCAGTGACGGCTTTAAACGCTGCGCGAATGGCGACCTCCGTTTTCCCGAATCCTACATCGCCACAAATGAGGCGATCCATTGGATATTCCCGCTCCATATCGGCTTTCACGTCGTTCGTGCTTTTGAATTGATCGGGAGTGTCTTCGTAAATAAAACTGGCTTCGAGTTCGGTTTGAAGCACATCGTCGGGAGGGAAAGCATGCCCTTTGGCGGCCCGGCGAGCGGCATAAAGTTTGATCAGTTCGGCGGCTATGTCCTTGATTTTCTTCTTGGTACGGGCCTTGAGTTGTTTCCAGGCATCCGATCCAAGTTTTGCCAGTTGGGGCGTTTCACCTTCCTTGCCGAGGTACTTGGATATTTTATGCAGCGAGTGGATGCTCACATACACGATATCGTTGTTTTTAAAATTTAACCGTACTGCTTCTTGTTTCTGTCCACCGATCTCAATCGTTTGAAGTCCTGCAAATTTGGCAATGCCGTGGTCAATATGCGTTACAAAATCGCCCGGGCTGAGTTCCCTCAACACCCGAACGTTGAGCGCCTGGTCTTTGGTAAAACCTTGCCGGACCTTGTACTGGTGGTATCGTTGAAAGATCTGGTGGTCGGTGAGGACTTCGATTTTGAGGTCCTCG
The DNA here is from genome assembly GCA_046160345.1 of Saprospiraceae bacterium. GTDB lineage: Bacteria > Bacteroidota > Bacteroidia > Chitinophagales > Saprospiraceae > M3007. The sequence continues at coordinate 18,320 of JBJXGO010000347.1, read as the reverse complement.
TCAATAAAGCCCTCATGGATAGGGATTTCAACGGGCAAAAAAGCGACACCTGCCTTCGCATCTCCGGCGGGTAAATCTGCCTTCAATTCCTTAAAAATCGCAGCCAAGCGGTCGAATTGCTTGGGATTTTCCGAGCAGATATAGGACTCGTACCCAGCCGCTTTCATCTCGTGCAGGTGCCGGATGAGCAGGTCGAAGTTTTTGTTGAAGGAGGGTTGGGGTTTGGAATGAAAGGAGATGCGTGTTGGTGTTGAAAGGGACATTGCAGACAATTTCGAGCGCAAAAATAGTAACTCTGAACGCTATCAAAGACCCCGATTTTCAATCTGCCAGAAACCGTTTTACGTGCTATTCCTTTCCCAACTTTTTAAGACGTCCTGCACTGCAATTATTACCCAACCTCAGCGGCTAAAATTTTTCAAATCAATCGTTCACACTTTGGCTTAGGAAGACATAAAGGCGTGATAATCGTACGCATGCCCATCTGGTATTTGCAACTGAACACAAGAGAACAAACAATTTTTAACAAAAACCTGGTTTTACAATGAAAAAACTAATTATCTCCACCTTTTTACTCTTGGGTATCACCCTCCCTGCATTCTCCACCACCGATATCTGCGGCATCATAATTAGCCCAGACTCCAAAGTTGCCGCATTTGCCAATGGAGAGCAGGTAACCGTTGAAATAGACTATAATACGGATGAGGCCGCTGGTGTCCGTATTTATGCCCGGCCATTCAGCGGCGGAAATTTGACTCCCGGGTATAGTGCTAGTGGCTCGCCCGCTTACACCGGTTCCGGTACGGCTAGTAGTTCTTTCACGATCAACTCCGGTACAGCCATCGTGGACGAAATACGCATCGAGGTTTATACCGCTGACAACTCAACCTTGTTGCGCCGATGCTGGGTACCTGTCCGTTTCAGGTTTGGGAATGTCGGGGTAAATACCTTTTCATTTTCCGGCGACGAGGCCCTTTCATCCTATTTGTTGGGGGAGAACTTCAGCAGTTCATTCCAGTACAACGTTAGCTACCCCGGTGGTGTGCGTGTTTTTATCCGCCCGTTTTCCAATGGTGCATTAACGCCCGGTTACGGCGCGAGCGGCTCGTCCATTTACAATGGAACAGGCGCCAGCAGTTCGTCTTTTACCATCAATTCCGGCAAAAACGTACGGGTGGACGCCTTGCGGGTGACTATCGCAAGTGCTGATCAGTCGGTCACTATTGATGAATTTTTTATTCCGGTGAATCTGTATTTCAGCACGGTGAAAATTACAGATATCTCTACGTCAGGCAGTAATTTCCCTTATAATAATGAAAACAGGTCGGTTAGTTTCAATTATTCAACCACAGAAGCCGGAGGAATTCGCATTTTCCCTCGCCCCTGGACAAATGGAGATTTATCGCCTAATTACGCTTATTCCGGCTCTCCAACTTATAATGGTTCAGGTACTGCGAATAGCACTTTTACCATCACGGCCACCAATCAACGGGTGGACCATTTGAGTTTCCGGGTAACTAATTCAGATCAAACAGAGACCCTGCTGGAATTCCTGTCGCCAGTCGATTTTACTTTCGGCCTGTTCCTGGTTTATAATATCCGGCTTTGCCCTGCCCCTCCTGCACGTTTGGAACATGGCGAACCAATCAACATTCATTGGGATTACTACAATGATCAGGCAGAGGACACCAGAGTATTTGTAAGGCCATTCAGCAATGGAGCACAGAGCCCTGGTTATTCCGCATCCGGTTCGCCAACATACCCGGCAGGTCTCGGAAGCGCCAGCGGTTTTTTCACCATTAATTCAGGAGATGTACTGGTTGATCAACTCCGGTTTAAAGTCACGAATGCAGACCAAAGCGTCACTTTTGCAGAGTATTTCATTCCGGTACACTATGAATTTGGAAATTTCATTTCGGCGGTCAAAGAACAAAACAGTGTGGTTTCCTCCCTGGCCATTTCGCCCAATCCGGTACTTGATCAGGCGAGCATTACCCTGACTTTGAATACAAGCGGCAAGGTGCAATTATATCTGTTCGATATCGCAGGGAAGCTCGTTGCCCAACTGGGTGAACGGGAATTCACAGCAGCAGCACCAGAAACATTCCTCCTTAACTCGGGTCAATACGGGCCAGGCACTTACTTTGTGGTCGCGCAGGGCGAAAACTTTAAACACACCGAAAAGTTGGTAGTGGTCAAGTAATTATAAAGTATCTGCAAAGATTCTGGTCTTCAAAAGCGACCGAACGGCACAGCCCCGTTCGGTCGCTTTTTTTGTAAAAAAAGGAATCCCGTGGCCCGAATGCCTGAAGGAAAGCAAGTGAAGCCTGCGGTAATTTCCTGAAAAACCGGAATTTTCCCTTCTTTTTTATTTGTCACAAATAATTGTTTATCAACTACTTATATGTTTTTTAGGCAAAAACCATAGAAAAAAAGCAGGGAGACCCGAGGATGTTTACTGTCCTATGCCCCGGTAAGGCGCGGCTTGACCTTTGTCATGCAATTCGGAAGAGAACTACCCATCAGTAGTTAAGAAACCCGGAAAGCATCGACATCATGAAAAGCAGCTTCACACTTCCCGCCGCCACCAAAAATACCGCTTCCAACAACATCACCGGGCTTGACCTTATCGGAGCACGCATCACCGGGCTTGACCTTATCGGAGCACGTATCACCGGGCTTGACCTAATCGGAGCACGTATCACCGGGCTTGACCTGATTGGAGCTTGAACAAGCGTCTGGTCCAGGGTTCTATGCCCGGTATAGGAGAGAACCAATGTCTGGTTGCAAATGGGCATGAATTCCAGATTCAATAATACATCAATCAAACATCAATATGAGATACTTACCACCAATTTCTGCACCGGCGATTTTATCACCTCCTGAGGTGCTTTCGCCACAAAATCTATTACGCCCTAATCGAGAAACCGAATCCATCCGACAATTAAGTTGTGATGTGGTATTTGGGTCTCCATCGGCAAATTGTTTAGGGACCGGCATCTGTCGCATAAGTGCCCGCAGGTTGAGTAATCCAATTCCGATTGATCGAAAACGGAATTGTCAAAGCACCATCGGTCTGTTTTTCCCGATTGAAGGCGGGAAAGGCTTGTCGTTGGTGCTTACCAGGGCAATGCTGTGTACCAAACTTTACAAAAACCATTTGAGGCGAGGCACGCTGGTTCTCGCATGCCCGTACTACCTGGCTAACGATATTACCCATGCATTAGGATTGAAATTCAAGCATTTATGTGCCGGGGAATATAAAATCCAGGAAAACAAGGGCTTCCTCAGAATTGATTTTATCCTCTTAAAAAATTAATGGCAAGTTTCAAGCACCCATTTTTTGTGGCATTCGCCTCACAAAATGGCTGACTTTCTACTTAAAACTATCAGAGCGCAATCATCATCTGTCATTTAAAAATTTTGCGAACATGAACAGTATCAACAACCGAAGTATCCCCGGAGGAATACTTTATACCGCTATTTTCCTGCTGGGATTTCTGTGCTTTTCCAGTACCACTGGATTTGCTCAAACCTTGCAGGCGCCACCCACCACACTAAACTGGAAGTCTACCGAAGTCGCAACGAACATCCTGCTGGAACAGGTAGAAATCCTCGACCAGCAGATGCCGGGAATAACCGTTGGCTCACCGCTCTACGACAATACCCTGCGCAGGATTGCCTTTTTCAAGGCCATCGTGATGGAAGTAAAAAAAGGTGCTACCGTAGCCCAGGCTTTGGATCTTTCCATACCTGCAGCAGCCACTTTAGGCTTTGAAAAAGAGGCTTCCTATACGCCTAAAATCCTGCTCAAAGCCTTGCATACAGAAACCAGAGTACTACTGACCAATTAAAACAAGGATTTCAAAGGGGCGAGGCAACACTCAGCCTACTCCTAATTTTTTAAGTTAATACTTATCCTGACATGAAAAAGAGCACATTTCATAAAATATTGCCCATAGCCTTTCTATGGATGTTCGCCTGCGCCCAAGTTGCGGCTCAAACGAATGTTCCAATGGCTGCAAATGGCAACACAGGAACATTCTCCATTGCACCTCCGGCAGATTGTTTCTTCAATTTTCTCGACAATGGGGGTGCAGCATTTAACTACAACAATGGCGCAAACGCCAGCGTAACTTTTTTGCCATCCAATTCCGTTACACATCGAATCCAGGTCCGCTTCAATTCGTTTGGACTGGAGGCCGGATACGACGCTTTTTACATCTACAACAGCAATGCGGTTGGCGTTAACAAAGTCAATGGACCACAGGGGCCTACTTTTTCTGGTTTCCCCGGTGGGAACTGGCAAACCATAAGCCCTGGTGTTTTAACTGCCAACACGGGTATTGCCGCCGTTGGAGCAAACGCTGCCGAAGCCCTGACTTTTCAATTTCGTTCAGACAACTCGATCAGTATGGCCGGCTGGACTGCCATTGTTAGCCAGATTCCAAAGATCGCGTGTGCGATGACTGTCCCGAACAATTTAAACGCCTTCACGGGGCCACTGTCCACGAACTGTTATGTTGATGTAATTTCCAATTTGCCAACGTTTGCAGGGGGATGCAACGCTGGTTATCAGGTACAGTATCGTATCAACGGAGGGGTTGCTATCCCTGTCCCGGCAGGCCCCGGAAACACAATCATACAAGCACCCGTAGGAAATAACGTAATTACCTGGGAACTCGTTGACCCATGTGGGGGTGGAACCATCACCTCGGGCATACAATTGATTCAGGTTCAGGACAATACTTCGCCAAAACTCACTTGCCCTTCCAATATTACCATCAACCTGGCCCCTGGATTTTGTGAAGCAATCAATTACACGTATTCGGTAACCTGTACCGACAATTGTATGTTCCCGAATAACAACAATGGTCAGGTAAATCACCCGATTGATTTTAATGGTGGACAGGCGGGGATAATGTTTGATGTGACCAATTTAAGTTCCAACCTCATTACCCTTACTGAATTTGGCCCGTCTCTTGATCTTGGCGCCTGGCCGATGGAAGTGTATTATACGACCAATATTGGTTCTTTCCTTGGATTCGAGAACAACCCGGCTGCCTGGACCTTAGCAGGTAAAAACACCATTAATTCGGGAGGATCCGGGTCTGGCACCCCCATTCCAGGATATGGCATTACGATTCCTGCCGGCCAAACGCGTGGTATTTATATCACAAGCACGGCAGGAGCGCCAATAAATTTTACAAACGGCGCCCGTCAGCAGGCTGATGCCAATTTACGCGTATCCTCCAACCCCGGTTCGGGCAAAGCGTATCCCTTTGGTGTAAGCTTTGCCAACAAATCCTACAATGGATATGTAAAATACTCGATCCCTGTCCCGAACGGTGCTGTACAAATGAGTGGCATTCCTTCTGGTCAAAAATATCCAATCGGGACGACCACCAACGTGTTTGAATGCACAGATGGTGTAAATACAACGAGCTGTTCCTGGACGGTTACGGTTATTGGCTTTCAGCCTCTCAACGAAGTGATGACCTGCAATGACCTGGTCAATCTTGCTCTGGGGCCTGAATGCATAGGCGAATTGACCGCTGACCAGGTATTGGAAGGAGGGCCTTACAAATGTTTCGATTATTATCTCGTTCAAGTGGATAAAACCCTTCCTTATGGCAATGGTCCATGGGTGCCAGCAGTTTTTGATTGTACTGATATCGGAAAAACCTATCCAGTTCGTGTCACCGACGACAAAAATGGGAATGGGAACCTGGATCCGTCTGAGAACAAATGTTTTGGCAGCGTCAAGCTATTCGACGATTTCCCACCCCAGCTCGATTGTTCGCCGGACCCGATCACCATACCCTTCAATTTCCCATTAGACCCCTTATTCTCGCAGGTTGCAACCATGCAACTTCCGTTCAAAGGACAGGGGCTGCCTGTGAATGTATCCATTGGACAAACCCGCGAATTCCAGTTCCCTGTGAATTTGCCGATGAACGCAACCGTTGACGATGTGGAGTTGCGGGTAAAAATATCAGGAGATGCGTTGTCCGCCAACCTGCACATAGAAATTGAAAGTCCATCGAGTACCACCGTGACGACCTGGAACGGATCGCCAGCAGCGGGATGTGGAGCTGCTCCGCTATTCGTGCGTTTTGATGACGAGGGAACTCCAGTTATTGATTGCGCCAACTTCACGACTGACAAAAATGCAAAAATTCCATTTGGCTTTGGGGTCTTGAATTCCTTTGACAATGAACCTGTTAATGGTATTTGGAAAATCCGCATATCCGACAACGGGCCTTTTGTAGATATTTCAAAAATTGAAATTGCGGACCTGTACATCACCATGACGGGAATTTTTGGGGCAGGTTTTCCGAATGGCCTTTCGCCTGGTCAAGTGGTTCCCAATGGTTTTCAGAGTTATGTAGTGGATAAGATAGACGCAGCATCATCGAACCTGGATTTTTGCTCCAATGTAACCCTTTCATATGTTGACCAGACGCAAAACCAAAACTGTACTACCGGGCTTTCAGCCATTGTAATACGCCGCTGGATGGCCAAGGATGCAAGTGGAAACACCTCCACCTGCAACGAAACCATCCTATTATTGAACCCCTCCCTCGCAGACGTGGTATTCCCTCCTGATTACGATGGTTTGGAGCAGCCCTATTTCAAATGTACAATTGGAGAATATCCTACCCCTGAGTGGATAGAAAATGAAGGGTTTCAAGGGCTTCCACAGGTATTTGGCCTTCCTATTGGTGGAAATATTGTTTGGGAACATCACGATACACCTATATGGAGTTGTGACGGAAGCTTCAGCATTTCGCGATTGTGGGTTGCCGTTGATGCTTGTACGGGTAAAATACTTACACACACGCAACTCATACAAGTAGTTGACAATGAAGGCCCCGTATTCATTACCCAGCCGCCAGCTATGTTTGTTTCAACGGATCCGAACACCTGTTGCAGCAGCCTGAACCTGCCCGAGGTGTTGTTGATGGACAGCTGTTCTCAAATAAGCAAGCTGGAAGCCTGGATCACTACCTTTGACTTGAACGGAGGTTTCAATATTATCCCTGTGAATGGGGGGCTATACAACTTTCCGGGGAACCAGCCATTTCATCCAGATACCCTTGGTGCATTCAACCTTACGCCATGCATTCCCATCGGGGAACATTTTGTGACCTATATTGCCGAAGACGACTGCGGCAATACAAGCAGCATAACATTTAACCTCACTGTAGCGGACTACATTCCACCGGTTGCAGCTTGCGATGAAACGACCATTGTGGCGATTGGCAACGACGACTTGACGGATTGTTACTATAAAAATATCGGTACTTGCGCTTTTGCGGGGGTTAGCTGGGTTAAGGCTACCACCTTTGACGATGGCTCCTACGACGAGTGCAGCCCGATCAAGTTTACTGTGCGCAGGACCGCACCTTATAGCGACTGTATCAACCAATTAGATCATTTGCCATGTGCTGGCAATGCCGGCAATGTGAGCGAGTTTGAACTGGCAACTGGAGAAGCCGACTCTATTAAATTCTATTGTTGTGAAGTCGGTACAGAGCAGATGATAATCCTGAGGGTATATCAATGTAATATTGACGGTTCCATCTCTACCTATCCCGACGGCACCCCGATTTACAATGAGTGCCAGGTAAAAGTGCAGGTACAGGACAAGCTGAAACCAGTCTGTGTTTCGCCTTTCAATGTAACCGTCAACTGCGAAAACTTCGACCCTAGCCTTTGGACCTATGGCAAACCAAGCGTTTACGACAATTGTTGCCTGGATCTTGCTTATGAATATCAAGGGCAAAAAGGCCTGACGCACTCGGTCAGTTACAACAACTTTGATACGGTGTGCAATAAGGGCACGATCATGCGTACTTTCAGGGCCTATGACTGCCATGGAGCGAGTTCGCAGTGCACTCAACGGATCATTGTCAACTATGACCAGAATTATTTTATCAAATTCCCGAATGATGTCATCGTGACCTCATGCAATGGTGCAAATTTGTTTGGAGAGCCTATATTCTTTGGGGAAGATTGTGAGCTATTGGGAGTATCTTTTCAGGATCAGGTTTTCACCGTGGTCCCCGATGCTTGTTTCAAGATTGAACGTACCTGGACCATTATCAACTGGTGTACCTACAATGCAAATTTAGGATGTAAAGATGTGCCCAACCCAAATCCGAACCCTCAGGTTAATCACGCAAGTAACCTCCCAGGGCCTACCGTTTCGGCGCCCGGCACTCCATTCCCCTGGGCTTCAACCGTGGTAAAAATTAACCCGGGCGATCAGTCTTCGACCAATTACAGTACCTTTTGGGAAAAGAACGCAAACTGTTACCGATACAAGCAGATCATCAAAATCATTGATACACAGGCTCCGATAATTGTTTGTCCGCCCAGCCCGGAAGAATTCTGTGACCTGACAGACAACAACCCACAGCTTTGGAACGAAAGTTATTGGTGGGACCCCGTCAATCAATCAAACGATCTGTGCGAAGCGCCTGTTGACTTGAACATTTCAGCCACCGATTTTTGCTCAGGTTCAAACCTGACCATTCGATACCTCCTCTTCCTGGATACGAATGCTGATGGAATCATGGAAACAGTAGTGAGCAGTACTTCTCCTCCTGCAGCAGGAACGGTTAACTTTAACAACCTCAACACGCCTAATTTTTCAGGTGGTACGCCTTATCAGTTTGACAAGCGCGCTGTAGGGGCAAACCAAAAGTATCGCTTTGCCTTGCAAACTACCCAGAACGGTACCAGCCTGGGCGGCGCGGTTCGCTGGAATACACCCGGCTCTCCTGCTACCTATTCAATGCCCGAGCTGCCCTATGGCACGCACAAAATCAAATGGATAGCAGCCGACGGGTGTGGCAACGAAACTGTGTGCGAATATACTTTTGTGGTCAAGGATTGCAAGGCGCCTAGCATTACCTGTCAGAATGGCCTAAGTGGAAACCTCATGCAAACGGGTATGATAACGCTGTATGCCAGCGATTTCCTGCTCCATGCCGTGGACAACTGTACGCCAGCGGACGACCTGCTTTTCGCACTCAAAAAGTGTAACAACCCGGTTGCAGGATTCCCGGTTGACAACAACAACAATCCTGTAATCAGCCTTACCTTCGATTGTTCTGAACTCGGACTGCAATGTGTTGAACTCTGGGCTCAAGATGCTCAAGGGAATGCAGATTTTTGTGAAACCTTCATGCTTGTCCAAGACAATGCAGGCAATTGTGGGGCCGGTGCTGCCACGGTAGCAGGTTTGTTGAAAACAGAAATGAACGATGGATTAGAGGAAACGGACGTAGAGCTTGTTGGCCCAAGCTTCAATCTGTTTGCGACGACTGATCAAAGCGGTCATTACGAGTTCGCCAATGCAGTGCCAATGCATGCAGATTATACCCTTACGCCAACAAAGGATGATAATCCGCTCAATGGTGTGACCACCTACGACCTGGTTTTGATAAGCAAGCATATTCTCGGGATTGAGCCGCTTAATTCGCCCTACAAAATGATAGCGGCCGACGCAAATGCTTCAGGAAGTATCACTACGTTCGACATTGTTGAACTGCGCAAACTCATCCTCGGTATCTATGCTGATTTGCCTTCTAATGACAGTTGGCGCTTTGTTGACAAGTCTTTTGTTTTCCCAAACAACGCCAACCCATTCGAGACGGCTTTCCCGGAGAACAAAACAGTAGCTGAAATTCAGGCAAATGCCATGGAAGACAACTTCGTGGCCATCAAGGTGGGCGATGTAAACGCTACTGCCATTGCCAATGCACAGATGAGTGCAGAAGAACGCAGCAACAGTACGCTCCTTTTCGACCTGGAAGATCGGACTGTTAAAGCAGGGGAGGTTTTTGAAGTGAAATTCAAAGCATCAGAAAAGGTTGCCGGCTATCAGTTTACGTTGAATTACAATGATTTAGGGCTGGTGGATATCATTCCAGGGCCTGGCATGAAATCGGACAATTTTGCCACTTTTGCTTCAGAGAATGCACTTACAACATCCTTTGATGGCAAACATCAGGCTGAGTTCACGCTAAAATTCAAAGCCAACAAAGCGGGCGAATTGAACAAAATGATCGGTGTATCAAGTCGGATTACAAAGGCTGAAGGTTACCAGGCCAACGAATCCGAACCGATCAAGGTAAACCGGATGGATGTAGCGCTGCGATTCAACGGAAAAGACGGCAGTACAATTAGTGGTGTGGGCTTTGAATTGTACCAAAACCAACCCAATCCGTTTGTGAATCGTACGATGGTAGGCTTCCACCTGCCAGAGGCCTCAAGCGCGGCACTGTCTGTTTTCGATCAATCAGGAAGGCTTATGTTCAGCCAAAAAGGTGAATTCCCGAAGGGATACAATACCATTCCACTGGAAAAAGCCTTGTTGAACACTTCTGGCGCACTGTACTATACGCTCGAAACATCAACCGACAGTGCTACGAAAACCATGATCCAAGCCAAATAACTTGACAAAATGACGAAAAGTTGCTCTTTTCTGCCGTCATGGGCGTCCCAAAAAGTTGGGGCGTCCATGCCCAAAACTTAAAAGCGCACTAAATTTTTACGACAACAGCAAATACAGGTTGTTTCCGTGCCTGTCAAAATACTTTGTTTTCTCAAGGCGCGCTTTATTCCCCTTTTGTTTTAATCTTCCTTCCGTTCTAATCCCGGTGTAATCTCGTGAAAGACGGTCAGCCAGCAAAAGAGCTGGCTGGCCGTCTTCTTTATTGGTTCAAGAATCTGATCACCTCCTCTACAATTGTTTTATTCTGTAGACGATGTCCAAAACCCTCTGTCTGCATAAAACGGCAGCCCCACGATTCGGCGATAAGGCGGCCCTCAGCAACCGGTGCCACTTCATCTTCCAGATCATGCAGAACAAAGCCTTCTATATCAACAAGTTCAGCAGCTTTTTTTCGCACAGAATAGTCCTCTATCGGAAGGCCGCTCCGACGTTCAATGTGTCGGAACAATGCCTGAACAACGGACTCATTCACGCCCAGAATATGCGCAAAATCGCGAATGACTCGTGTGGATTCTGCAAAAGAAGCAAGTACAACCATTTTTTGAGGTCGTTTTGCCCCCAAAAGGGAAAGGCTCATCACAGCCGCTGCGCCCCCCAGAGAATGCCCAACAATGGCAAATGGAACAGGATTATCCGAAAGATACTTTTTTACGGTACGGCTGTATAAAAGCACATTGAGCAGCTTTCCGTTGGAGTATCCGCTCGCCGGAGCGTCCAAAGCCTGAACCCGGAACCCGGCTTTGATTGCTGCTTTGATATACTTGCGCCATCGTGCGGCGTTGGATTCCCAACCGTGGAGAAATAGGATGGTTCGGGCATCCGGATTGGAAGACTCCCAAATATAGCTGCGAATAGAAAGCCCTTCCAAACGCATCGTAAAATGGGTCGCAGTAGCTAAAAACACACGGTCTTTTTTGCGTACCGGCAACCGTTTGGGCGTACAGAAAATCCGGAATGCCACATGCCCGGCAAGTGATGGCGATACTTTAGCCAATGCATTGAGCATTTTACCCACCCGCCTGATTTTTTTTAAGGTTGTCTCATTCATTACGTTGGTGGTCATTATGGTCATTGGTCATTATGGTCATTGGTCATAATGACTAATGACCTGTCAACCCTTACCATTTTATCAGATCGATCAATTTCTTCGCGTTCTCGGCATTAGAGAACTCCCGCTCCAATATGCTTCGTCGTTCGTTAATTTTTCCTTGTTCAAAAGGTACGTTGATCAAGGCCTCGATCGTCTGGCGAATAGCCGCAGCTGAATTGCGAACGTAACACAGTTTGGCTAGTCCGGTGCCCCGTACTATATGATCGTTTACGATACAAAACCTGCCGCGAAAAAGTGCGTTTATCAGCTTGAGTTTGATACCGGAGGATTGGTTAGACACCAGCAGATTGATTTGTGCATTGGCAAGCAACTTGTTCATCTCCGCCTCATCGGGATTTTCCACCAGCCGGATGTGTTCATGCTGTGCAACGAGATCGCGCAATCGATCGGAGGGCGCCATTCCGGCGATGACGAATGGGACATCAAATGTCGTGAACACTTCTTCAATGAGCCAAATCGCAGCAAGATCGTTATCAGGCACACTTAGTTTTCCGTGGAAAAGCACATATTCTCCCCGTCCTAACTGGCTCTCTACCAGGGTATTGGGATGAAAGGCTGGAATGTAGTGCGTATTTGCTTTTAGGGCGCGGTAATAAGCTTCATCGGTGCCGGAAATCGTGATAATCTCGTCAGCATGGAGCACTACTTTGGGCTCAATTCGCTGAAGTTTTATGCTCTCTGTAAAATAGTATGCCTTTTCAAGCGGAGCAGTTGGTGGGGTTAATTCTGCGAGGCTTTCGTAATACTGCCATTCCACGTTGTGCATCCGGAGCAATTTTTGTCGGCTTCGAAGGCTTGAATGCCAGATCAGGCCGGCTGTATGGATACCTTCAAACAGGATGGGATGCCGGTCTTTTCTCAATCGCTTAAGCAGGGCGCTGCTCTGCCGGGTACGCATAATAAATGGAAGAAAGCTCAGTTGATAGAACAAAGAGCGACTTCGTTTGTAATAGTATATATCATGGCAATACCTGGCAAGCTCTGACTGAGGTGTACGGTCGCCATATTGGTAACAATGAAGGATAACTTTGACTCCTTGGGCATGAAGTGCTTTTATCTGGTTGAAAATAACGATAACGCCACCGTAATTGGCGGGATAAGGAATGTCGAACGATACTATATGGAGCACCATAAGTCTTATTATTTAGGGCTGAAGTGCCGAAGCTGAATTAATCGATAATTGAAACGCAACCTTTTGACACAATACTTCGTTTTATTTTTCTACAGTAACGATGCTTTGCGATCAAAAAATGCCTTGTCTTGCTCTAAAACCCTTTCGTTTCTTTTTTTCGATTGATTCAGTCTCTGCTCTTACAAATTTGGGCCATCTATATCCAGACCGGCATGGCAAAGGTAGGATGTTTTGCAGGAGCGAAAAAAGTAAAGGCAAACGGAATAATTATAGCTGGCGTTCGCCAATTTTTTGACAAAATTTTGCAACAATCGAAAAGCAAGAAAACCCTAACGAAAAGCAATTTTAAGGGATCATTCTTTTTTTAAAAAAAACCCGCTTTTCATTTGCTTATCATTAGAAGGTTCACATACCTTAGAGAAATTTTTCGACGATATACATTCACTAAACATTTTGCTTATGAATATCACTTTTGAGGAGCTACGCCGTATCAAACACGCCCTTCCCAGTGGGAGCATTGCCCAACTCGCAAAAGAATTCGGTGTGGAAGAACAAACGGTGCGCAATTACTTCGGAGCACATGATTATAAAAATGGTCAAGTGGTAGAATTTCATTTGGAACCAGGTCCGAATGGCGGCATAGTTCACCTTGAAGATCCGACAATTTTGAAACGCGCTCTCGAAATACTCGGAGAGAAACCCTCTTTGAATTAAGCAAAACAATTTCCAAACCACCCACCATTTTATTTGCAGCACGTTCGGGCTTAATAAAGTCCAACGGTAAAAAGGGAAACCGGTCTGAACATCGCGGTTTCCCTTTTCTTTTTATTAGCCCGTCCAACAATTTTCATTGATCGGCGGGTCATTTTTTTTAACATTGCGGCGAAATTTTCATGGGCGGTCCTATTTCGCCCGAGCTATTGCCTTTACAATGTCAGAAAACTCCGCTCCTGTCAAAATTCTAAATGCCGCGGTGGTCGTAGCAGCTTTAGGCTATTTTGTCGACATCTACGACCTCCTGCTCTTTGGTTTTGTGCGCGTAAAAAGCCTGACCGACCTTGGCTTTTCAGGCCAGGACCTTACCGACAAAGGCCTTTCACTTCAAAACTGGCAAATGTTCGGGATGCTGGTCGGCGGTATCCTGTGGGGGGTGCTGGGCGATAAACGGGGCAGGGTCCGGGTGCTGTATTTCTCCATTGCACTTTACTCCATTGCTAATATCCTGAACGGATTTGCCACTGGTTATGCCGACTATGCTTTCTATCGCTTTATTGCGGGCATTGGCCTGGCGGGTGAATTGGGCGCAGGCATCACTTTGGTGGCAGAAGTATTGCCTAAACACAAACGTGGAATCGGTACCATGCTGGTGGCCAGTATCGGGCTTTCGGGAGCACTGCTGGCATGGGTGATCGAACATTACTTTGGCTGGCGCGACTGCTATTTCATCGGGGGCGGGTTGGGCATTTTACTCCTGGTATTGCGTGTAAGTGTTTCAGAATCGGGCATTTTTAAACAGGTAAAACAGCAACAGCATATCAGCAGAGGCAACTTTTTTGCCTTATTCACCAATTGGGACAGGCTCTCTCGTTTTCTACGCTGCATTTTTATAGGCACCTCCACCTGGTTTGTGATCGGGGTGCTGGTATTCTTTTCGCCCGAATTTGGAAAGGCTAAGGGCTTGGAGGGCATATTGGCTTCAAATGCCATTGCCATCGCATATATTGGCTTGATACTGGGCGATCTGGCCTCGGGATTATTAAGCCAATTGCTGCGCAGCAGGGTAAAAGTGATGGCAATTTTTCTAAGCCTGGATGTAGTGGCCGTACTGGCCTATCTCGCTTTGCCTTTCAGCAGCCCGGCCATGTTTTACCTGAGCCATTTTATTTTGGGCTTCTCGGTTGGCTTTTGGGTCATTTTCGTAACCATTGGCGCCGAACAGTTTGGCACCAATTTACGCTCTACGGTGGCTACCTCTGTGCCGAACTTTGCACGCGGAATGCAGGTGCCTATCAACGAATCGTTCAAATATTTGAAAGGCGCAGCTGTGACCGGAAGTGTCATAACCGCCGGCTATATCGTGGGAGCCGTTTGCCTGGGTATTGCTTTCATAGCGCTCTGGGGCATGAAAGAGACTTTTGACCGGGATTTGGATTATGTGGAGGAGGTTTAGGTGTTGATTATTGGTTGATTGGTTATTGGTTATTGGTTGATTGGTTGATTGATTATTAAAAAACATGAGTCCCTCGTATTTGATTTACGAGGGACTCATGTTTTTTTTAGATTTTATCAGTCCTTAATGGGTAACCACTACTTTCTTGAAGGTTGCGCCTTCAGCGGTGCGTAACCAGAGGTAATAAACACCTGATGGAAGCGTGTTGACATTGAAGGTCATCACACCATTTTGGATGTTTTTCTCCACTTTCGTGCCTACTACGGTACGGCCCTTACCATCAAGAATAGAGACTGCCACCGTTGGGTTTACGGCGTCCAACTTGAGTTCAAGGTTCACAAATTCGTTGGCAGGGTTAGGATTGACAAGCACTTTGGAAGCAGCAAGCGTTTTTGGCTCTGCTGTGTTGATGAACGGAATATAGCCTTGCAACTGCAGACGGTGCACCACCGAACGATCGCCCCAGGCAGCATTGTAGAACTGACCGAGGTGCATTGCTACCGTTGGGAACACCAGATAATCTTCAAAAGAAGAGTTTGACAAAGCAACGTTCCTGCCACTTCCATTATTGATGCCATCATAAACAATGGTCGTATAATAGGGATGGTAAGGCTTAAGCGTTACAGGGCCACCATTGTTGATTTCTTCTAGTTTAATATCAATTAATCCATCCTCTGTTTCGGTCCCCTTCAACTCGTAGTTTGCATAGCCCACCAGATCCGAACTGATGTCGTCCCAGCTGCCACCGGTGGCCATTAGATTGATGGTTCCATCTTCATCAGCATCTCCGTCGAATAGCAACACTCCAATAATATCAGAACTAGGGTTGCCAGAGTAAATTGAATCGATATTGGCAATACCAAAGGTGACATGGGTGGCAACAGCACCGTTTGCTCCAGTCAAAGAAAGACCGCCGATCTGATATGTGAAAGCTTTGTCGCCCGTTACAAACAAGTCATTGCGGTCTGCGCCCCCATCAAGTTGGAGTTCCAGATTGTCCGTTGAAAAGGTGAATTCAGTGATGGCGAACTTACGGGTAAGTGAATCCTGACTATTATGGTATTTATTGTTCGTCAGGGTTATTTCATACTCGCCTGCTACGGCGGGCGGCAGATAACCATCCATAAATATCAGGACCTCCTCCGCAGGTGCAATTTCGGGAGCTGAAGTAGTATAGGAATAGGAATAGCCGTTGGGTCCCTTAATATCAGCCTTCACCACAAGGTCGGTAAGTGGTGTGCTTTCTCGGTTGACAAAGAAAAGGGCTATGTGATTGAGGGTATCTACTTGAGACGCCGGAGTGCCATAAGCGTATGGGCCGAAAGCTTGAAGAGAACTCGGGAAAGTGAAACAAACATTCACTGTTTGGCCTGCATCTAAAGCACCTTGAATGTCTTCCCCGGTCATTCGCTCTAAAAATACTGCTGGAATATGAATTGCTGAAGCACTGTCCACCGGAGTCATGCCCCCCAGAAACTGGGTCGCATTGGCATAGGTGGTGCATGGGCCATCCTGTGGATTGTTATAGTGGTTGATTATGATGACCGCAATGGCGCCTGCTTGTTGTGCATGATAAGTTTTGAGACTGAATGAGCAGCTGCCGCGTCGAACCAGCGCAATCTTGCCCGCCAGGGAATTTCCATTGACCAGGGGAGTGCAGCCCAAAGAGTCGTCTGCCCAGACCACTTCCCCACAGAATTCTTCAGTCACATCAGCGCCCCAACCTGACTGACCTATCCATTGGCAAATATCTGGATCAAAGCCATGTTCAATGGTTTGGGCAATACTGGCCGGGGAGTTGATTTGGATCAGAAAACCGTCATCACCTGTACCAAGGGTGCCTTGTGCCCGAATGTTCGGAAAAGTCAGCGCCTGCAAGAGGGCAATGAAAATGAGCGGAGAAATTGTTGATTTCAAATTTTTCATAGCTAAAGTGATTGTTTAAGTTTACAAGAATGTTGAATAACAAAGTTAAATACTGATTTCTTTAAATCCTTGGAAGTATTTGGAAATTCGACCACAGTAGAGATTATGCCTCCAAGAGCCTGTTTAAATAGTTTTATGGACGTTATTCGGTTGATTTTTTCAAAATCTCAATTGACGGCAAAAAAAAGCGTGGCCCGACAAATCGTCGGGCCACGCTCTATACTTATCAAGGGGATTGCAGAAATTAATGTGCAACCACTACTTTCTTGAAGGTTGCGCCTTCAGCAGTACGCACCCAGAGGTAATAAACACCTGATGGAAGCGTGTTGACATTGAAGGTCATCACACCATGCTGGATGTTTTTCTCCACTTTCGTGCCTACTACGATACGACCCTTGCTATCAAGAATAGAGACTGCCACCGATGGGTTTACGGCGTCCAACTTGAGTTCAAGGTTCACAAATTCGTTGGCAGGGTTTGGTGTGACAAGCACTTTAGAAGCAGCAAGCGTTTTTGGATCTGACGTGCCACTAACATAGCCTTCCAGCTGCAGGCGGTGTACAACCGAACGGTCGCCCCAGGCAGCATTGTAAAACTGACCGAGCTGCATTGCAACCGTTGGGAACACCAGATAGTCAACAAATGAAGAATTTGACAAGGCAACGTTCCTACCGCTTCCATTATTGATGCCATCATAAACAACGGTCAGATAATAAGGATGGGATGGCTTAAGCGTTACAGGACCACCATTGTTGATTTCTTCCAAAGCGATATCGATCAGATTAGCCTCTGTTTCGGTCCCCTTCAATTCGTAATTTGCATAGCCCACCAGGTCCGCGCTGATGTCATCCCAGCTGCCACCTGTGCCCAATAGATTGATGACCCCATCGCCATCAGCATCTCCATCAAATAGCAATACTCCCATAATATCAGAGCTTGGGTCGCCAGTGTAAATTGAATCAATATTGGCAATACCAAAGGTGGCATGGGTGGCAACGCCCCCATTTGGACCAGTAACGGAAAGACCACCGATCTGATACGTGAAAGCCTTGTCGCCCGTTACGAACAGGTCGTTGCGGTCTGCGCCCCCGTCAAGTTGGAGTTCCAGATTGTCCGTTGAAAAGGTATAATCTGTAATTGCAAATTTGCGGGAAAGCGAGTCACGCTTTTCGTTGTATTTGTTGTTGGTAAAGGTGATCTGATAATCACCCACCACCGCAGGAGGCTTATAAGCCGCAGCTGCCAGGAATACTTGTTCACCTGCAGCAATTTCGGGCACCGAAGTCTGGTAGGAGTAAGCATAGCCGTTTGGCCCTGTAATATCCGTTTTCAATACCAGATCAGTGATCGGATCTACTTCACGGTTGATAAAACGAACACCCATGTTGTATTGGCTGTCCACTTGTGAAGCAGGCGTACCATAAGACAGCATGCCATAAGGCTGGAAAGAGCG
>JBJXGO010000346.1:0-10180 GCA_046160345.1 Saprospiraceae bacterium | reverse complement strand
AATGTTGAAATGTTTGCTCAGGTTTCGCCTGCGATAGGCGCTTGCAAGGCGGATTTTGGCACGACCCTCATCTTTAAACTTTTCCTGATAGGCCAGGTATTTTTCCAACAAGGCGAGCAGTGCCGTGTTCGCCTGACGTGCTTTTACGCCTCCTTCGGCTTTGTTAATAACAGCAGCAGATTCTGTAACTTTGGGCATACGCCCACTGCGTCGGCAGTCTTCCAAATAATCGAATAACGCTATGGGCTGTTGTCGGGCATTGAAAAACGGGGAGCGGACAAATTTGCCAAACTCGCGGATTTCGGCAGTTGTCAACGAGGCAAATGCTTCCCAAAGCAGTGTTTTTTCCATGATAGCCTTGTTAGAATTTGCCACAAAGTAATTATCAATAAATCAACTTTTTTATTTTAAATTATTAATAATCAATACTTTTAAATTTTTTTTACAAAATTGACAGGAACAAGTTGAAAAAAATGTCTTTGGAAAGCCAAGCAGCAAGCCCAACATTTGTAGCATCAAAGGACTGTCGAGCGAATTCACGCTTATCAATTTTGTTAAAACGACTCATTATGACACCCATCCGCTACACTTGTTTACTCTTGTTTTTCTGTTTCCTGGCTGGCCTCCAAACTGCCCATTCCCAATGCAGCGCCAATGTTACAGCCACCAACATTACTTGTTTTGGCCAAAACGACGGAAGCATTGACCTGACGGCCTCTAACGGTACCGCTCCGTACACCTATGCCTGGTCAAACAATGCAACTTCAGAAGATATTTCCAATTTGTCAGCGGGCATCTATACTTGCACGGTGACGGACAATGTAGGCTGTACAACAACAGCCCAGGCCTTGGTGAGCCAACCGACGGCCTTGGTAGTAACCGTTTCCGATGTCATTCTCAACTGCATAACACCCAGTGCAACGCTAACTGCAATCGTCAGTGGAGGCATTGGGCCCTATTTCTACAATTGGAGTACCGGCTCAACGAACAGTAATATTCAGGTGCAACAGCCGGGCAACTATACCCTTACAGTTACAGACCAAAATGGCTGTACGGCTACCAAAGCACCCAATGTATTTCTTGATGCCGTCGCCCCGTTAGCCTCTGCGGGTCCTGATCTACTATTGACTTGCGCAGTCCTTCAAATGAATCTGGACGGTAGCGCTTCCTCCACAGGGCCAAATTTCACCCATCAATGGACAACCGTAAATGGCAGTATTGTAAATGGAGCCAACACGCCTATACCTGTGATCAATGCTCCAGGAATTTATACACTCATCGTTACAAATCATATAAATGGGTGCACTAGCACAGATGTAGTGGTTGTGACCGAGGATGTCTTTGGTCCATTGATCAGTGTTGGGCCGGACTTGGAATTGCCCTGTAATGGAGGAGTCCTCACGTTGCCCGTATTCGGTCCGGGCGGTCCGAATTTCACCTTTGTCTGGACTACCCTGGACGGCAGCATTTTGTCCGGTGCAAGCACACTAAATCCTGTCGTTGACGAGCCGGGCACCTATATGCTTGTTGCTACTAATACCATCAATGGCTGCACAAGCACGGCCTTAATAGTTGTTAACGATGGAGGGGCGATTCTTTGCAGCAAGATCAAAGGCCGGGTATTGCAAGACACCACAAAAAACTGCCTTACAGATGTCGGAGAGCCTCCTATCTCAGGCTGGATTGTAAAAGCGCAAGGTGCTATGGGGACCTTTTATGCCCTCACGGACGCGAATGGCGACTACCAAATTTTTGTAAAATCGGGTGGTGATTATGCTGTTTCTGCCATCGCTCCAAGTGCGCTTTGGTGGACTTGCTCAGCCATCCCAAATGTAAGTGCTACCGATCCGGATGAAATCTATTTGGCTGAAGACCTGCTTTTTCAAAAATTGCCGGGCTGCCCCTTGCTTACGGTTGACATCAGTTCCGGCAATCTGCGCAGGTGTTTTACCAACAATCATTTTAGTGTATCTTATTGTAACATAGGCACAACGGACGCTGAGGATGCTTATGTGGATGTGACCTTGGATGCTTTTCTTACACCAGAAAATTCGAGTATCCCTTTTACCAATTTAGGCGGCGGTGTGCTGCGGTTTGAAGTGGGGGATCTTGCCGAAGGCGCGTGTGGAAGTTTTTGGTTCAAAGCCTATCTGAGTTGCGATGCCGCACTCGGTCAAACACATTGCACGGAAGCGCATATTTATCCTGATAGTTCCTGTATTCCGACCGATCCATTGTGGTCGGGTGCAAGCCTGCGCATCAGCAGCGAATGCCTGTCTGATTCGCTTCGTTTTACCATTAAAAACGTTGGTGCTGGCGATATGACCAGTGCGGTTGACTATATTGTGATCGAGGACCTGGTGATGTTAATGTCTGCACCCTTGCAATTGAACGCCGGCGATTCTATTCAGGTCAGCGTTCCCGCCAACGGCCACACCTGGCGACTTGAAGTTGACCAGGTACCGTACCATCCGGGACAGTCCTCTCCTGCGCTTTCTGTAGAAGCTTGTGTTCCAAACGGTTCATTTTCAACAGGATTTGTGACAGCATTCCCAGCTGATGATGCCGACGAGTTCATCGACATTGATTGCCGGGCCAATACAGCCTCCTCGGATCCGAACGACAAGCAAGGTTTTCCCATTGGCTATGGAGCAGCGCATTACATCCGTCCAGGAACTCCACTGGAATATCTGGTTCGTTTCCAGAACACGGGCAACGATACGGCATTCACCGTTCGGCTGGTAGATACCCTATCGGCATGGCTTGACCCGACGAGTATCCGTCCTGGAGCAAGCAGCCATCCATATAGTTGGGACTTAAGCGGAGCTGGAGTGCTTTCGTTTTTATTTGAGAACATCCTTTTGCCCGATTCTAATGTAAATGAGGCTGCTTCCCATGGCTTTGTTAAATTCACCATTAACCACCGCGCTGACGCTCCGCTGGAGAGCGTAATCGAAAACACGGCCGAAATTTATTTTGACTTTAACGAGGCGATCGTGACGAATACCACCTTCCATCGCCTTGGCGAAAATTTTGTCACGGTTGGTTTATGGCAACCGCAACAACCGGAATATTCAGTTTTGGTATCGCCCAATCCATTTTCTGAGGGCACTGTTTTGGAGGTAAAAGGGCTTTCGGAAAACACGCCGATTCAGTTGCAAGTGTTTGATTTACAGGGAAAATTAAAAACGGAAATGGAATCGGAGGGGGTAAGATTTCAATTAAAAAAAGGAAATTTATCTAGTGGCATTTACCTCTTTCGCATTACACAACGCGGGAGCATGGTAGGTGTTGGCAAGTTGATAATTCGGGATCGATAAACACAAAAATTATTTCGCGCAGATGTTACACAGATGTTCACGCAGATGTTACACAGATATTTGTAGGCTACGTATCTGTGTAACATCTGCGTGAAACCCACCACAGGCTAAATTCTCAGAAAAATCTCTATCCTACACTTTGATTTTTAAAAACTAAGTTTACCTTTGCGCTCCGTTTTTCGGAAAGAACAAATTTTACAGAGTAGCGATGAAACGTACATATCAACCCTCGCGGCGTAAACGCATCAACAAACACGGTTACCGCACGCGTATGGAGTCCAAAGATGGGCGCAAAATATTGGCTCGCCGGCGCAAGCAAGGCCGTTGGAAACTCACTGTTTCTGACGAGCGTCGTCTGAAGGCAAACGCATAATTTTGGGGTTCCGATCTTTTCGGATTCCAATACTCCAAAATCGCCAAACAAAACATATAAGACTTCCGAAGCTCCTGTAGCCTCGGAAGTCTTATTTTTGTATCTGTATGTCCACTTTCACCCGAGCAGAACGACTCAAAAGCCGCAAAGCAATCAGCAGCCTTTTTAAAGGCGGCCATTCCTTTGTGGCTTATCCTTTTCGGGTGGTGTGGAAGGAATCTTCGCCTTATCTGGCAGCTATGAGCAGCATTCAGGTGATGATCTCAGTGCCCAAACGCAATTTCAAAACTGCCGTATCCCGAAACCGCCTCAAGCGGCAAATTCGAGAAGCGTACCGCCTGCACAAGCAGGAATTGTACGATAAGGTGGAAGCCTCTGACCTACATATCTCTTTGATGATCAGTTATATAGCAAAGGAGTCGCTCCCTTTTGCAGACATCGAGGCAGGGATAAAAAAGTTGATTCGCAAGTTTCCCGGGACTTAGTCTGGGTAAATGTCCAACATTTTTTTCTCTGAGTTGAAAACCAAACTATTTCATCCTATTTCTTTCAATAATGCCTGTGCGTCTTCGTAGTGTGCGTCTCCCGGAGCAATTTGAGACAATATTGCCCGAACTGCCGGCAAATTATTATCTGCAAGATAACTTAAGGCTACATACCATGCCGCATCCTCCTGAAAAGCGGAGCTTCCTGCAGATAGTGGCTCAAAAATCGCTCTGGCTTCAGGAGTTCGGCCTAACTCTACCAGACAAATGCCTTTGTAAAAGATTGCCCTGATGTTGTCTGGCTCAGCTACCAACACTTGTTCCAGTGCCGCCAGGCAGGCGGTGTGGTTTTTTTGAGCAAAAGCAATTTCAGCGTCCGTTTTTATGGTTTCCGTTTTGCCCATAACGGTCAGAGAAAGTGGTGCGTGCTGCGCAAATTGATTATATAAGGAAGGTTGTGCTTTCGGTTGGTTGAAAAACCATATCGCAGTTGCGATCAAAGCAACGGATGCGGCCAAGGCTATCCACCGCCTGATGTTGTTTCGAACCACCTTAATTTGCGGTGTTTCAGCAAGTTCGTCTCTAAAATAATCTTTGCCAATTGACCTAAGCAAGTCTTGAAAATTTACCCGTTCAGTTTCTTTCCGGGGAAAGGCTTCCATGGCTTCCCGGAGCGAGAATTCTGCACCAAAATCGGTATCGGTCAGGGTTAGAGCTCTCACATCGTTTGCCTCTTCAGGGGATAAAAGCCCATTGAAATAATTATCGAGCAAGGTAGAATCGCGTTCGTTCATAGTCTAAAAGTATTTGAAGAGAGCTAATGCCAAAAAAAACACGCTGGCTTTGACAGATAACAATCGCCCGTTAACTAAATACCTCTATACACTTCGCGCCAACGCTCGGTGCAGGCGTTTTTGCGCCGATAGAGGGTATCCACACTGTTCATTTGGAGTATTTCCGCAGCCTCGGAAGGCTTCGTGCCATTAGATAGCAGGGTGAGCAGTCGTTGGCAGAGTTCGCTGATTTGCAGAAAAGCCACGTGCAAGCGTGTATGATTGGCTTGTTCGGCCAGAATTTCTTCCGCTTCGATCAGCACATCTCCCGCTGCTTCATTTTCATATCGCAGTTCCTCTTCTTTCCTTACCCCGCTATCGCGATTTTTTTGTCGAAGCCGGTCTATCCATTTGCGCGAACAAATGATTTGAAACAAGGCCCCAAAAGGGCAAGTGAGCACAAAATCAGCATTTTGTGCTTTTTCAAAAATAGCCACCAGAGCATCCTGGAAAACATCTTGTGCATCATCAGCAGAACCACCGCGAGACACGACCCATCGAATGGTTTGGGCACTGTATTGTTTGTAAATCTCACGGATGCTGCGCTCATCTTTTTGACGCAAAGCTTCGATGTAACGGTGGTCGGAATGCATATTTTATGGATGTATGATGTATGAACTATGATGTATGAACTATGATGTATGAACTATGATGTATGAACTATGATGTGCATGTTCATACATCATACATCATACATCATACATCATAGTTCATACATCATACATTCTTCCGGCTCCACCAAAAATAGAGTGGCACACCCGTAAGCATCAGCACCACCCCAAGTCCTGCTTCACGGGGATGCGTGAAACATGTTACGACAATCAAGGTGGCACAGAACAAAACGAACAAGGCCGGCACTATCGGATAACCCCAAACTTTGTAAGGCCGTTCGGCATCGGGTTCGCGCTTGCGGAGCAGGAACACACCAAAAGCGGTAGCCCCATAGAAAAAGAATGCTGCGAATATCAACATATCCGTCAACTGGTCAAAACTTCCGGAAAGTACCAGAAGACATGCCCAAAAACCCTGAATCCATAGGGCCGTATTTGGCGTGTTGTATTTCGGGTGAATTTCAGCAGCGCCTGGGAAAAACAGGCGGTCCTTTGCCATTGCATAATATACCCTGGGCGGCATTAAAATGGTCGCGTTGGTGCATCCTAGCGTAGTGATGAGAATTATGATTGAAATCAGGGTGGCTCCGAATCCTCCCGCGAAATGTCGTACTACGGCCACTGCCGCGATCTCGTTTTGCGATTGGTGTACCCCAATAATCTGGTCAATTGGCAGCACATAGAGGTAGGTAAAATTAACGATTGCGTAAGCCCCGATAATGATCATCATACCGGAAAAAAGGGCCAGTGGAAGGTTCCTGTTGGGGTTTTTGATTTCACCGCCAATGAAGCCAACCGTATTCCAGCCCTCATAAGCCCAAAAAGCTGCCAGGAGTGCCGTGAACATGGCTTTTATGAATGAAAAGTCAGTCCACTCCTTGTGCACATACGTTGTGGCAGGAGTATTAAAATTGGCAAAACTTCCCCCGCCATACGTCAAGCCGGACACCACAATCCCTAAAAGTCCAACAATGACCAGCCGGGTGATCCAGGTGCTCAGTGCCGCTGCGCCTTTCAACCCTCGGGAATTTAGAAAAGTAAGCGACACTATGAGCCCTATGGTGAGGGCTTTCACCCCTGCGTTTTCAAAGGGTTTGAAAATCAGGATCTGAAAGTTTTCAATGGATTCCGGCAGATGGGGCAATGGGAAAATCGCGTTGAACGACTGCGAAAAAACATAGGCAATGCCTGCTACTGAAGCCGTTTTGATAACTGCAAACGTGCTCCATCCCCACATAAAGGCCATAAAACGGCCATAAATCTTTTTAAAATAAACATATTCACCACCTGAATCGGCCATCATGCCCGCAATTTCGGCATTGCTCAGTGCGCCGCAGAGGCTGATTACGCCCGCCAGCACCCAGGCCCAAAGCACCAGATCCGGAGAACCCAATTCTGCCGACATGGGCGCCACTTTTTTATAAACGCCCGAACCTATGACGGAACTGACAACGAGAATGGTTGCAGCAGTGAGTGTGATGCTGCGAACGAGTTGACCTTGTTTCTTTTCCATAAGGGGACAAACGTAGGAAAGAGTTTGGACTTTGGGAGGTTCGTCCTGCCTATATTCGCCTTTTGACCCAATATTTTGCCATTAGGCCTTTTTCATTTTCTATTAATGGCATCCTGATTTGTGCACTTTATTTGCCTTTCCAATTTTGTAAAACCATAAATTCTGAGTGAAACCTTATATTTGTACTTTGTTCGCACTTTCAAACGCACTAACTGATCTATTCAACAATTATGAACGACGGCCAAAACAGCAACCAAAACTCACGCACTTTACTCATTATTACTATTTTGCTACTCATCTTAAGCTTGGGAGCGAGTATTTATTTTTGGAAAAAAGCAAGCAATGCCGGATCCGAAAACACCCTGCTGACAGGTAGTGTAGAAAACCTCCAAGCGCAAAAAGCGAGCATTGAACGATCTTTGGACAGTCTTAGCATTGCCTATGGAGATTTGCGCACGGAAAACGAAGACCTTCGTGGAAAAGAAGCCAGCACGGCTGCACTTATTGCGCAGAAGGATGCCGCTATCAAAAAAATCAAGTCGCAAAACAACCTGACTATAACCGAGTTGCGCACCCAATTGGAAGAGCTTCGGCAGCTCAAAATTGAATACGAGACTTTGATAACGGCCGTACAGGTAGAAAACGAGCAGTTGAAAGAAGAAAACAAACGCCTCCTGGGCGAAAA
This sequence comes from Saprospiraceae bacterium, assembly GCA_046160345.1. Lineage (GTDB taxonomy): Bacteria > Bacteroidota > Bacteroidia > Chitinophagales > Saprospiraceae > M3007. Next base: position 2,360 of record JBJXGO010000346.1, on the reverse strand, counting down.
CCAACAGCTGCAAACCGAAAACAGTAGCCTGACCAATCAGGTTGGCGACCTTGCAAAGGATCTGGAGGACCAGATCCGGAAAACACAAAGTGCCAAGTTCAAGGCCACCGCATTTCGCGTAGAAATCGAACGGCGAGGCGATAAGCAAACCCTGCGGGCTAAAAAGGCCCGAGAGATCAACGTCAGTTTTGATCTGGTAAATGTGCCTGCTAGTTACCAGGGAGACCAGCATCTTTATCTGGCAATCACGGACGAAAATGGCAAACCAATCACTTCCACAAAACCGATCAAAACAACCATTGAGGCGCCCTCAGGAAGTGTATCCATAGAAGCTCAACAGGTAAAAGCCGTATCGTTGGGCGAGACCCAACGGCTTTCATTCTCCTACAAATTGGACGAACGGCTCAAGAAAGGGAATTATGTGGCGGCTATTTATTGCAATGTGGGATTGCTGGGTGCTTCCAGTTTCAGGCTAAACTGAATTTCGTAACCATAGAGGATAAAAAAGACCATTTTTCTGCTTTTTCGTTGCGGTTAGTAATGTTTGGAAGAACCTGCGCAATCGCTGGTGAACGGTACTGCGATGTGCATTTGGATATTGTATTTTGCTTTCATCTTTTTTTCATCCTTGCACGCACTTGCCAATAAACGCATTGCTATCAGCATAGCAGTCAATTTTTTCATAATATATTTTAAGACATAGGTGAAATCGTAAATTTATTGTGCCAAATTTTCAGAAAAAGATTTTCTGAAAAAGGTATCTGCATTTTTTTACACGAAATTGTATGTTTGCTAGTAATAAGTAAACTAATAAGAACAATAGGAATGAAAATCACCCCTTTATATTTTTTAAAATTTACGATTTGAACATTTCCAAAAACAATTCCCATCAATTGCTGAATCCATCTCGTTTTTTTGGCATTTTGTCTCACAGAAACCTATATATAATAGGAATTGTTTCTCTTTACGCCTGTTATTTCTTGTATGCTTTTATTTATCCCCACTTCTTATTATCTGATAGCATTGAGTACATCAACGAATCGGATAATATTTTAAAGGGAATATTCTATTGTGGCAAAATAGAAAAACCCATCCATTTAGACCTTTATACAAAACGCCCTCCCTTATATCCCCTGCTCTTAAGTCTGCTGTCTTTTTTTAGCAAAAAAATGATTTTAATCATTATTTTTCAACAATTTATAGCTATATTTAATTTATTACTATTGAAAAAAATTGTGCAGCAAATAGTCCCCGACAGGAACTATGACAAGTGTTTTTTGCTGCTATTATTGCTTTCTCCAGCTCAGTTTTTATACGCCAATTTTGTCATGAGTGAGATAGTGCTTCAGACTTTTATTTTATTATTAATAAGTGAATATATCTATTTTGTACAATATAAAAAAACAATATTTATTTTTCGGTTTCAGTTATTTTTAATAGCTGCAATATTAATCAAACCCGTTTTTTATCTATTTGTGATTCCCAATATTTTCTTGTGGTTGTTTTCTGCTTCAGCAAAAGGGAAGTCTTGGGCTAAGTCCTTGGTGCTTATTCCACTTCTGTTCCTTTTTTGTTACAATTTTTGGAATTATAATCGTACAGGTGTTTTTCAATATTCTGCTATTCAAACCATCAATTTAGTCAATTACAATACCTATTATTTTCAACTCAATCAGAAGGGAGAAGTAGCGGCGAATCAATGGCTAGACAGTGTGCAAACCCAAGCTAGCCGCATTGCAGATTATCCACAAAGACAGCAATTTCTGACAGAAAAGGCCACCGATGTATTAAAAGAGAATCTTTTTTCCTACACTATTTTTCATATTAAAGGTGTTTTCCGTTTTTTTATAGACCCCGGAAGATTTGATTTTGTACATTTTTTTGGAATCGACAATAGCAATGCACCAGGTCTTTTATATGCCCTTAATACAGGAGGTTTTCAAGCCGCCTTTGCCTTGCTTTGGAAAAACGGCATAGCTTTGATAATCAGTCTTTTGGTGATTTTTCTAGGAAATATTATAAAATTAATCGGCTTTATTTTGTTCTTATTTCGCAAAAATATTGCCTTGGCTATCCGTATATTTATTGGATTACTGGTGTTATATGTCGCTTTTATGACAGGGCCTTTAGGGGCATCTCGTTTTGCGATGCCACTCTTACCTGTGATGATTGCTTGTAGTTGCTTAGGGTTTAGTGCTTATTCTAAATGCTTTTCTACCAAACTTGGCAATGCCTAGTGCCGCGTCCGGCCAATAAGGCATGAATATGGCGGTCAAATTTCCCCTTTCTCCGCGTTGTTCGTCGGTTAAAATGTCCCACATTGCGCCCTCCTCATGCCTTGACAAAGAAAAAATTTGCCT
>JBJXGO010000345.1:0-3162 GCA_046160345.1 Saprospiraceae bacterium | reverse complement strand
TGAAACTCCGTTTTATCATGAACTGTAGGATTTGTCTTGAAAAGTTCAGATCCGTCACCGTCTTTAGTCACTTTTATTTCCATTTCATGAAGGCTTTCATCCGTTACTTTAACATGGATATTTACGGGCCCACTAATTGATGCTCCTTCTAAGGGGGCTTCTATAGTGACTACTGGGGCGTTGGCATCATCTTCATGTTCGTGATCATGACAAGCAGCTACCGTCAAAAGGCAAAAAGCTGCAAAAAAAAGAGATTTGAATTGCATGGAAAAACTGTTTGATTGTTAAAAAATGTAGTTGATTGTGGTCATAATGCGCACATTGGCCTGAATTCTATACGCTGTCCAGATCCTGAAAATCGGGTTCAGCACGGTACATCCAAATAAAAAATGCCGGCATACACATCCATTCCCAGAGTGGCCAGCGCAAGAGTGCCGCCGATAGCGCAACCACAAACGTCGCAAGCAGACGCAACTGATCCAAAAGCCAGCAACGCCACTGTTATTAACAGTGTACGCATGAGATTTGAAATTAAAATGGAGGAAATGAAAGGAGGCTTATAAAAAGCCACAAGGCACGGAATGTGGATTCCGGGGTTCTACACCGCAGGAGGCCTGAAGACAGCGGTCGTAGGCGCATCAGGCAAAAAAGCCCAATAGGGCGGCAAAGCTACCGCCTTTGAATATGCACCGACTGATAAACAAGGAAAGGAAGAAGACTCAAAAAACAGTTGAATGTCTTTGATTTCGGTAAAATTGTGGGGCAGCTGAGGAGCTTTAGCACTGTTATTTTCACGCGCAGCCATTTGCTTTTTAAAGGCACATTTTCCGTCGCAATGCAGGCTGGGCTTGTCCTTATTTACACATTTGGCAATATACACTGCTCGATTCCACTGATAATGCAGCGTCCAAGCCGTTCGAATGGACGCTTGGCCAAGTATGCCGCAGATCAGAAAAAGAGAGAGAAGCCGTAACATCGTGTCACAAAGGTAGAGTTAGATCTGTCGGAATCAAGTCAAATTTTTGCCAGCTGATGGCAAATTTATTTTATTCGGACAACGATTGTTCTCCTGATCACAGGTTCCTTGATACGGCCATCTGTTAAAATTCAACTTATTTTAGATTGTTGGACGGATTCACTGTGACGGAGCGTACTTCCTAACGTCTTCTTAACGGTTTTGAAAAAACGGAGAGAGTCCCTCCTTTTCTGTCGTTTTTTTTGTCTCTTTGCGGCATGATTTGTACCCTTCGTCTTTTTAAAACCGCCTGAAAGTGACCGCAGTCGCTACCAGAAAAGCTTCGACATCCGCTCCGCTAACTGATTCGCAACTTATTGCACTGTATTTACAGGAGCAAGATGCGCGATACTTTAGCCAGCTATACCGCCGCTATGCAGGAAAGGTATTTGCCAAGTGCATCTCTATGCTGGCAGATCACGGAATAGCACGCGACGCAACGCAGGATGTGTTTATCAAGATACTGCTGAACCTTTCGAAATTCACCGAACAATCTTCCTTTTCTACTTGGGTGTATTCTATCACCTATAACTACTGCATTGATCTGATTCGTAAGAAAAAGAAAAATATCTTGATTTTTACGGAAGATATGGGGCGGGTAAGTACAGAAAAGGAGGTAGAAATACCTGACAGCGTGATTTTAGAAATGGAGACCAATCGCCTCGAAAAGGTAATGGATAAACTTCCAGTGGGCGACAAAGCCATTTTGGATATGAAATACACCGATGATATGTCTATTCGAGAAATTGGAGAGGTGCTGAACAAGACTGAAAGCGCGATCAAAATGCAGATCATGCGGGCTAAAATAAAAGCACAAGGCATTTATGCGGAGCTGTATGGTACAGAACCCATTGGAGCATAAAATACAGAAAACTCAGATCAACCAATTCATAATACCTAACCGATTTTATCACTCGCGCCTTGCCTTCGGCGCATAAAAAAAGGCCGCTATGGACAACAGCCTGAAAAAATTGCAAGCAGAACGAGAAGCCATGCTCCCCCCAGAGCTGGAGGATCGCATTTCTCAGCACGTTGGCACGTTATCGTTTTTTAGCAACGTAATCGAAGTATTTGTGCCAAACGCGCTACAAGTTGTGTTCCGACTTGTAGGCGGTGAAGACTTGCCTTGCCTCAAAAAAGCCAACCGAAGAGCTGCCCGTGCCAATATGGATTGGCGGATCCCGCCGACCCCTTCCTTGCCAGATACTATTTGACCAAATTTACGCAAACAATCTTCTCAGACATAATAATGGATGCTATTCCTGTTTCTGGCCCTGTTGCTCAACTGATCGCTCAATTTTCTGCGTTTTTTCCAAAATTTATTGGAGCGCTTACGATCCTGTTTATTGGATGGCTCGTGGCGCGTACCGTTGGGAAAATATTGAGCAAAGTACTGGCAAAAATCGGCGTAGATCGTCTGGCCGAAATGCTAGACGATATTGATTTGGTACAGCGTAGTGGCGTATTGAAAGAAAAGCTCTCCGGCATCATTGCCAAAGTGGTGTACTATATGATGATGCTCATTTTTATCATCGCGGCTACGGAGACCTTGGGTGTAGGGGCCATTACCCAACTTTTTACCGATTTGATGAACTACCTGCCATCGCTACTAACGGCGGCAGTAGTGTTTATGATTGGTTTGTTTATCGCCGACATGGTACAGGGGGCAGTTGTAACGCTTTCACAGTCGCTTGGCATTGCTTCAGCTAAAATGATCGGCTCAATTGTCTTTTATTTTCTGTTTGTCACGATTGCCGTAAGCGCGCTTGCACAAGCCAAAATCAACACGGAATTTATCTCTTCGAGTCTTACTGTAATCATTGGAGCGGGAGCCTTAGCATTTGCTGTAGGATACGGCTTGGCCTCCAAAGACTTGGTTTCCAATTATTTAGCTAGTTATTATAATAAAAACAAAGTGCGTGTGGGCGACGAGGTGCGCATTATGGGCGAACGTGGAAAAGTGGTACTCATTGATAGCACGTCTATTATTCTTCAAACCGCCGAACGCGCGATTATCGTTCCTTTAAGCAAATTGACCACTGAAAAGATAGAGGTCTTTTATCCTGATCCACAGGATCATGATTTGCTTGAAGCGGAGCATTGATTTCCGGTTTTAAAAACAAATTAGCGCATGAAAAAGAAGTGGG
>JBJXGO010000344.1:0-16569 GCA_046160345.1 Saprospiraceae bacterium | reverse complement strand
ATATCACCCACGAATTTCGCACCCCGCTGACGCTTATCATCGGACCGCTCGAACAGTTGAAGCAGGAAAACCTGCCCCTCCTTTTCAAAAGAAGGCTGAACGGCGTGCTGAACAATGCCCGGCATCTCCTGGATTTAATCAACCAATTGCTCGACATTTCAAAACTCGAAGGTGGGCGGATGCAAGTCGAAGTGAGCCGGGGCGACCTCGTTCTTTTCACTTATTCGCTGGTGGACAGGTTCCAGCCGATTGCCGACAAAAAAAACCTGCGGATTGCCCTGGTGAGCAACCTTGAAACCTGGGAAACCTGCTTCGACAAAGACAAGTGGAACAAAATCGTTTACAACCTCATCTCGAACGCCATCAAGTTCACGCCCGAAAACGGGGCGATACAAATCAGCCTCGGCAGGCAAATTCGGCAAGGAAAAGAACACATTTTTCTGGCGGTCAAAGACAACGGCATCGGTATTTCTGAAAATAACCTGCCCCACATTTTCGACCGTTTTTATCAAAGCGATGACTCCTCCACCCGATTGTCGGGCGGCACGGGCATCGGTTTGGCATTGGTGAAAGAACTGGTGGAATTGGAGGGCGGCACTATCGAAGTCGCCAGTGAAGTTGGAAAAGGGGCTACTTTCAAACTTTGGCTTCCGGTGCTCGAACAAGAAATAAACGGGCTTGCAAAAGATTATCCGGTGGAAGAATTGCCGCTGCCTGCCTTCGATTTGACCGCTCCGGCGGCGGCGGAAATTTTCAAACCGGGCGAGCCTGCCGGACTTTTGGAATTGCTCATCGTCGAAGACAACGAGGAGATGCGGGAATACGTCCGCTATTGTTTGGATGCTTCCAAATACAATATCACCGAAGCCGGCAACGGGGAGGAAGGATTGGAAAAGGCACTCTCCATCATCCCCGATTTAATCATCTCCGACGTGATGATGCCCAAAATGGATGGCTATGCCTTCACTCAAGCCATTCGCAGCAATCTCAGCACCTCGCACATCCCCGTCATATTGCTCACTGCCAAAGCCAGTTTGGAAAGCCGCCTGGAAGGTCTGCGCCGGGGCGCCGATGCCTACCTGACCAAGCCGTTCAGCCCCCAGGAACTTGCCCTTTGCATTCAAAAACTCATCGAAATCCGGCTGCTGCTGCAGAAACGCTATCAAGACAGCCTTTCTCCGACGGCGGCGGACGAAACCTTCGAGCAGGAAGACGCCTTCATCCTCGAACTGAAAACTTACATTCTTGAAAATCTGGACGAAGCCGACCTGAACGGCGACATCATTGGCAGGCATTTCGGGATGAGCCGGGTGCATCTATTCCGAAAACTTAAAGCACTGACCAACTCTTCCATCAGTGAACTGGTAAAATCCGTCCGCCTGGAACGGGCGGTCGAACTCCTGCGGGAAGGCAAGCTCAACATTTCTGAAATCACATGGCAAACGGGCTTTTCCTCGCCCAGTGTTTTTTCCAGGGCGTTCAAGGAAGTTTACGGGAAAACGCCTTCTGAATATTCGTGAAATATCAAGAGAAGTCCAGATGCAGGTTCACCCCTTTTTCCACCTTTTTCAGACTACTTTTTTCAAAAAAGATGAGTTGCTGTTCGGAATGTGGGTCAAAAAGTAGCGATTCCGAAAATAAAATAGGGTTCGCTTTCGGAATTTTTCCAAAAATGTAACGAACGGCAAAGCATTTGAAACACTATGTAAAGGCTTTCCCTTCCCCGTTATAATACTTTTACGGTATATTAACGGAGGTATATTAGGCGGATTCAAGTTTCAAATGCAACAGATTTAGTTTTCTTATCCGCCGCTTGAAAGAACTGGCGGATTCAAGTTTCAAATGCAACAGATTTTAGAGTTTTCTCATCGGCTGACATAGGGTAAAAAAAGGAGGACAACCGGGCTACAGAGGAGCCACCAATTGGGCAATTGGAGACGTGGGGCGCTAGGCGAGCCAGGCGGCGAGCACGTTTCCGCCCTGTTGAAAATGCAGTTTAGGTAGGTGATGGAGCAAGTTGGCTGCGGCAGGGTGGGGGATTTGCGGGGGCATTTGGTGCGGAAAAAAAGCAAAATAACAGCGCAGAAATGCAGAATTGTCGCAAAATGTAACGAGCAGCAAAGCATTTAAAACGAGTAGTAAAGGTGTCTGTTTTTCTACAAGATTAGATTTGCCTTCGTGCTCATGCCAGTGGGTGCACCCGGCTTCCTTCAAGACGGAAGGAGGTTTTGGAGAGAGCGGCTTATTTTGCCAGAAAAAAAATCAAAACAAGGGCTTATGCATGCAAATACAACACCCTCACTTTCTTTTCTTTACAAAGAAATACGAAACAGAACAGAAACGATTTGCGCTTCCTTGCAAGCGGAAGACTACATGGCGCAACCGATTATTGACGTAAGCCCCCCAAAATGGCATTTGGCGCATACAAGCTGGTTTTTTGAAACCTTCATTTTGAAACCTAGTCTCCCTCGCTACAAAGAGTTTCATCCCGATTTTAGTTTCTTCTTTAATAGCTACTATAATAATGTGGGTTCCAGGGTTTTGAGACCCAATCGTGGAAACATGACGCGCCCAACCGTTGCGGAAGTTTATGCTTATCGAAAATACGTGGATGACCAAATGGAGCTATTCTTTTCCAAAGTGGCGATTACCAAAGAATTGGAAAACATCTGCCTTTTAGGTTTTAATCACGAGCAACAACATCAGGAATTGTTAGTCACAGATATTAAATACATTTTGGGAAACAACCCCTTATTCCCTGCATTATCAAACAATCCTCTTAAATCCACGACTTTTGATTTAACGGAAAGTTACCTAACCGTAGATGAGGGAATTTATACCATTGGTTATCAGGCAGATGGCTTTCATTTTGACAATGAGAAAGGGATTCATAAGGTATTCTTGCATTCTTTTCGTTGTCAGGACAGGTTGACCACGAATGGAGAATATTTGGAGTTTATGAAAGCGGATGCTTACAGGGACTTTAATCTTTGGTTGTCCGATGGCTGGGAATGGGTGAATGGCAACCAAATTTACGCGCCCATGTATTGGTTTGAGATAGAAAACGAGTGGCATAATTATACCTTGCAGGGTATGCAAAAAATAGACTTGTACGCACCTGTAACGCACATTAGCTTTTATGAAGCGGAGGCTTACGCCCGTTGGCGTGGAAAGCGACTTTTAACGGAGTTTGAATGGGAAATTGCCAGCAATCTCTATAATCCGCTTGCAGAAGGCACATTTTTAGAAGATGAAAGATACGCGCCTGCCGCAAAAAAAGAAAACTACCCGCAGTTTTTAGGAGATGTATGGGAATGGACAAACAGCAGTTATCTTCCTTACCCTTATTTTACAAAGGCAGCGGGCGCAATAGGAGAATATAACGGAAAGTTTATGATAGACCAAATGGTGTTGCGTGGAGGTTCTTGCGCGACGCCGAAGCGCCATATTCGACCTACTTATCGAAACTTCTTTCAACCCCGTTTACGCTGGCAGTTCACTGGAATACGGTTAGCTGAGCATATTTAAAGCAAAATGATTACAACCATTATCTAAATTATGAATAAGCTACAAACTAAGTTCGACAAGTTCTTTGCGCAAGATGTGGCAAATGGTTTGACTTCTTTCCCAAAATTCCTTTCCTCTAAATACTTTTATGATGCAGCGGGAAGTCAAATATTCCAACAAATCATGGAATTGGAGGAATACTATTTGACAAATTGCGAATTTGAGGTTTTTCAAACGAAAAAGGAGGATATTCTTGAATTGTTGCCAAAATCATTTGATTTAATAGAACTTGGCGCTGGCAATGGATTGAAAACCAAAGTCTTGCTGAATTATTTTTTAGGGAAAGGCATTGATTTCACCTATATGCCAATTGATATTTCATGGGATGTTTTAGAGGCATTAGAAGATGATTTGGCGGAAGAAATGCCTGGTTTAAGTGTTCAGATTTTACACGACGACTATTTTGGAGCTTTGAAAAAAATTTCAGCCATTGCCGAAAACCCCAAAGTCGTCCTGTTTTTAGGTTCGAATATTGGCAACTTTTCAATAATGGAGGCAATAGCCTTTTTAAAAAAACTGCGCTCTTCTTTACACACGAACGATTATTTTTTATTGGGAGCGGATTTGGTCAAAGACCCTGAAACAATCTTGCGTTCTTATAGCGACACACAAGGAATTACCGCCAATTTCAACTACAATTTATTGCACAGAATAAATGTAGAACTGGGAGCTGATTTTGATATTGGGGAATTTATGCACCACGCAAATTATCACCCTCAAACGGGTGAAACCAAAAGTTTTTTAATCAGTAAAAAAGCGCAAAAAGTCTGGATTGACGGGTTAAAATTAGCGGTGAATTTTGATGCATGGGAAAGCATTTTCATGGAGATTTCTCAAAAATTTACAATTTCCCAGGTCAATGAAATGGCAAAGAAATCTGGCTTTAAGGTGCAAAGAAATTTCTTCGATAGTAAAATGTATTTTACAGATAGCTTATGGAAGGCTGTTTAACGAAGTCAAGATAATTTGATAATGAAACAAAAATCAACACCGGGCGGCAAACAAGCCAGTGCCCTTTTGACTTTGGTTTTGGCCGGAGAAGGCATTTTTTTACTGCCTTTCGTCTTAGCCCGCATTCTGCGCCCTACTTACTTAGACGTATTCGGGCTGACCAACCTGCAATTGGGGGCCGCCTTTTCCGTATATGGCATTTTGGCGATGTTGTCCTATTTCCCAGGTGGGCTGCTCGCCGACCGTTTCTCCGCTAAGAAGTTGATGATGGCAGCAATTTTGGCGACTGCCCTGGGTGGGGCGCTGCTCGCTATCATGCCGCCGCTGAATACAATCATCATACTCTATGGTTTTTGGGGTGTGACGACTATACTCTTGTTCTGGGGAGCTCTTATCCGGCTGACCAGGGAATGGGGCGGCGAAGGCAGGCAAGGCATCGCTTTCGGATTGCTCGAAGGTGGAAGAGGACTCATGGCGGCGGTCATGGCTACCGTGGTCGTGGCGGTTTTCGCCGCCTTGTTGCCGACAGGAATCGCACAGGAAGCAACGCCCGGGCAACGCGCAAATGCACTCGGCAGCATCTTTTGGTTAAGCACTGTACTATTGGTTGGCATTGCGCTGCTGGTTTGGTTTTTCATACCCGGCAAGGGCGAAAAAGGAGTTGCCGTTTCCGACCAGCCGTTCAGCTTGAAAGCCGCTCGAAGCCTCCTTCGCATCCCGACGATTTGGTTGCAAGCGGTGATTGTGTTTTGCGCATATACTGCTTACAAAACGATAGACTACTTTTCCCTTTATGCCAGCCAAGTGGCTGGTTTTGACGACGTGGTTGCCGCCAGGCTGACAGCAATCGTGTTCTGGCTGCGTCCGGTAGCCGCCGTTGGAGCGGGTTTTTTAGGCGACCGGGCGCGCAGTTCGCAGGTGGTCTTGTGGAGTTTCGGAGCAGTAGCGGCGGGCTGTTCGGTGTTTGCGGCAGGCATTTTACCAACAGGGATTTATGCGTGGTTGCTGCTTGCCATGATTGGAACAGGTGCAGCCATTTATGCTTTGCGGGGCGTGTATTTCGCCCTGATGGAAGAAGCCCGCATACCCGTGGGACTCACAGGCACGGCGGTCGGGATTATTTCCATGGTTGGTTTTTTACCGGATGTTTTTATCAGCCCGATTTGGGGTTACCTGATAGACCGCACGCCCGGCGAAGCGGGGTTTCAGCAAGTATTCGGATTGGTGGCTGGCTTTGCGGCGCTCGGCATGATTGCGGCGCTTTTTTTTAAAAAACAGGCAGCACGTTCTGCGGCATCTGCCAATAAATTTGCTCGAATGAAAGGAGTGGATTGAAATTCTTCTACCTCGAACAGGGTCGAACAATTTCAAACAACTCTTGTGGAAAATCGCCATTTCGGGCTTCTTTGATTGATGGAATATTTTACACTGTTAAAACGGGAAATAAAAGAGCCTTTGCGTCCGCTGCTGATTTTTGTCAGCCTGTCGGGCTTATGCGATGCTCTTTTACTGGCTATCATCAACAACACGGCAGCATCCATTGCCAATTAAAGACCCTATTGACCCCAAAGAAGTGAATCCCTGCTCGATTGGATGGAACTGCCGGAGGAAAAAACAGCTTACCGGAATGGCGCTTTCACCAATACACGCCTTTCCGGAGGACAACGAAAGCGACTGGCATTGGCTGCTTCCCTTTTGGAAAATAAGGCTGTTTACATTTTTGATGAAGTAGCGGCAGACCTCGACCCGGAGTTTCGGGATAAATTCTACTATACCATTCTTCCTGCATTAAAGGCACAAGGCAAAACCATTCTCGCCGTTTCTCACGATGTGCAATATTGGAGTGTTCCTGACAGGCTCCTGCGCATGCAGGATGGTAAACTCATGGAGCTTTCGAAGGAAGAAGTACGGCAGTTGATTTTATTAACTCAAAAGCAGGAATTAAAAGCCTGATTTTAAAAAAATACAGCCATGCAGAACAGTCTAACAATGGAACAAACCGCAGCATATCCTTCGAAAAAAACAAGCCTGTGCCCGGTCAACTCCCACAACGAATGGGAATTGCCAGAGTGTTTTAAAAACTGGGAAATCCTGATTGCGCCGGAACCTGTACCCTACAAAACCCGCCCCCGCCTGATGAGCAACTGGATAAGCATCAACACCCTCATGCTGGATGAACAGCGCGTTGTGGTAGAAGCGCGCCAGGAACCACTCATCGAGGCGCTGAAAGATTGGGGATTTGAGCCAATTCCCTGCGCCTTTGAAGATTACTATCCGTTTATTGGGGGCTTTCATTGCGCCACACTGGATGTGCGGAGAAAATGAAACGAGCCGCACAGCATTTGAAACACCACGCAAAGGGTTTCCCTTCCTTCTGATAGCACTTTTGCTCCATAACTGATATGCCCGTTTGATATGGAAGAAGAAGATGAAATCTCAACATTGGTGAAAAGCATCCTGGTCAATCACTTCCGGGTGGAACCGGAAAATTTTGACTGGAACAAATCGCTGGAGGAACTCAACAAAGACCTCGGTGTGCTGGGGCATTTGGCGTACTTCGAACAACTCCTCCAGGCGGGCTTGAACCGGAAAATCCCCATCATTGAAAACATCAGTTCCAATTTTCACACGCCCGCAGACGTGCTTCATTTGGTAAAAAAACAAGGACTGCCTGCCAATGAACTTGCGCGATGAACGGAGTCGTTTGAAATTTTTCCACCTCGAAAAAGGTCGAATTTCCAAAGTATCAAGGAAAAAAATAGAAGTAAAATGTGGATACCGGAAACCACGCTAAAAAACGGGGCGAATCCTGAACGCCATATTTTCGGGAAGTTTAAAATTCTTCATCATGAAAAATGTGAAGTACCTCGTGGCAATTGCAGCGTTCGCAACGCTGGCTTTTGTTGGGTTTTCGGCTTTTACTTCCACGTCCGTTAACCCTACACCGGCAATGCCCAAGGCAGTAGCCAGCACACTGAATCTTAAACTTTTCATTGAAGGTTATTATGTTGTAGGAAATGGCTTGATGAAACCCGTTTTAAAGAACCAGGGACAAGGAAGCAATGATGCCGTTACAGACAATATTACGGTTGAGTTGCACAATGCTTCAAGCCCGTATGGCATCGTTGCGACGGCAACGGCTGTTTTGAACACCGACGGAACGGCAACCTGCTCTTTTGAACCGGCTGTGAATGGCTCGTATTACATTGTCGTAAAACATCGCAGTGCCGTCACTACGTGGAGCGCAAGTCCTGTTGCGATAGGTACTGCCGCAACAACGTATGATTTTACCACCGCCGCGACACAAGCACATGGTAGTAACATGGCGGAAGTCGAAAGTGGAAAATGGGCATTCTTCAATGGCGATGTTAATCAGGACGGGTGGGTTAATCTCAATGATGTGTTGGAGGTATATAACGGTAGTGCTGCTTTTCACACAGGCTATAAAACAACCGATTTGAACGGGGATGGGGCCGTTGATTTAAGCGATATTATAATCGCAAATAATAACTCAACAAATTTTGTAGAAGCCAAACAACCTTAGAGGTTTTTAGAATAGAATAACCGCAAACTAAAAAATAGGTATGGACCAAGATTTAAACATGGAGGAAGAATATAAACCCAAGCGGTCGACGTCGCAGCTGATGACAGTACTGATTGTGCTGATGTTCATTGTGCTGTTCATCGGCGTATTTTGGCACTCTATATTTTACCTAGTTCCGGCCGGACACAAGGGCGTCAAGTTCATGTCCTTTTACGGAGGGACGGTGACCGACAAAACTTGGGACGAAGGTGTGGTTTTTATGTTTCCCTGGGATGAATTGCACATCTACGACACCCGCGTCATCAGTCGTCAGGACACCATAGACGCCTTGACCGAAGACGGCATACACACCAATGCGGAAATCTCCTACCGCTACCGCCCCGAGGTGGATTCCTTAGGTTTAATGCACAAAAACCTGGGGCTGGATTATGCCGAAAAAGTGTTGGTGCCCCACGTCACAGCAGCCACCAGGGATGTGATCAGCCGCTACAGAATAGACGCTTTGTACACCACCGGCCGGGGCGAACTTCAAGTGGAGATGCTCAAGAAGGTGAGAAGCCATGTGGACGGTGCATATCCGATCACTACCCTGGATTTGGTAGTGAGAAACATCATCCTGGATACCACCGTGGTAAAATCCATTGCCGCTAAGCTGGTAAAGGAGCAGGAAATGCTGGCGTATGATTTCATCCTTCAAAAAGAGCGAAAAGAGCGGGAGCGAAAAGTTATCGAAGCGCAGGGCATCCGGCAGTTTAGCAGGACTGCAGGCATCAATATCCTCCAATGGAGAGGCCTCGAAGCCACCGAAAAACTGAGCACTTCTCCTAATGCCAAGGTAATCGTCATCGGCACCGACAGCAAGGACCTGCCGATTATTTTGGGAGGAAACTGAGTCATTGGTGATTGGTAACCGGTGATTGGGCAGTCCGGTTACCAATCACCAATCACTTTCATTTCATCACGATAAAAACATTTCAAAAATGGCAAAAGCAACTCAACTCGACGGAGCCTCCACCGAAGCGGTGCTAAAATCAACGGAAGAACTGAAGCAACAAGCCGACCGCATCGTCAAGCGGCACACGCTTTATGCGGCGGGAGCGGGCTTGCTCCCCTTCCCCATTTTGGACGCCGCCCTGCTCCTGGGCATTCAATTGACGATGATAGGCTCCATTTCCAAAGCGTATCACGTCGAGTTCAAGGAGAACCTGGTGAAGTCCATCGTTGGCTCGCTGGTTGGCTCGATTGGCGCCGCCAGCATCATCAAGGCGATTCCGGGTGTTGGCTCCATCATTGGAAGCGTGACCGGCGCGGCAACGGGCGGCTCCGCCACCTATGCCCTGGGCAAGGTCTTCACCCAGCACTTCGACCAGGGCGGCACCCTGCTGGACTTCGACCCGGTGAAATCGCGGGAATACTTTAAAAAAGAATTCGAGGCGGGGCGCATGTTCGTTTCCGACGTCTCCGATGTGGAAGAAGAAGTTGCCAAAGAAAAGCAAGGTTTCATGGGCAACCTGTTCACCAACAAAAAGAAGCAATAGGAAAATGACGGACACTGCTGAAACCACAAAATCGGAGCGCCAGGAACAAGCCGACAAAATCATCCTTCAGCGGACGCTGTACGGCGCGGGAACGGGGCTGATTCCCCTCCCGATGCTGGATGCTGCCGTCCTGTTGGGCGTACAGGTTTACATGGTCAGAGACCTTGCACGGGTCTATGACGTGGAGTTCAAGGAGCATAGGGTCACGTCCATGATTACCGTTTTGGTGGGCAACGCGGCGGCGGTGGGGCTGTTCAAGTTCGTGCCGGGCTTGGGCACGTTCTTCGGCGGGGCTTCTGCAGCGGTTGTCGGCGCTGCGGCTACTTACGCCTTGGGCAAGGTGTTCATCCGGCACTTCGAGCAAGGCGGCACCCTGCTCGATTTCGATGCGGAGCAATCGAAGGAGTTTTTCAAACAACAACTTGAAAAAGGCAAAAAAGTGGTGGCTGATCTGAAAAACGAGGCAACCAGCATTATAGGGAAATCGGATGGCTCGATGGATACCGGCGATCCTTTGGAGAAAAACAAAGCCCTTCACGCTAAAATACTTGCCCTTCAAAAGCAGGTCGCCGCCCTTAGCCGGCAACCGCAACCAGCCATTGACCCGGACAACCTGCAAATCGTGGAGGGCATCGGCGCCAAGATTGCCGCCGCGCTCAAAGCGGGCGGCATCACCAGCCTCCAGGAATTGGCGCAGGCAAGCGTGGAGCAAATCAAATCCATCCTGAAAAATGCAAAAGGCAATTTTAACCTCGCGACGCCGGAGACCTGGCCTCGGCAGGCAAGGCTGGCCGTGAAGGGCGACCTGAAGGGTTTGAAAGCATTACATGATAAACTGATTGGCGGCAAGGAACCGGCGTAATCCAAGCGGGCACTCTTGCCATCCCTCCTTTATCCTTGAACAACTCAATCATTTCGAGCCATGTTTTTTCTATTCATACTCATTTACCTTCTTTTCTGCTTGCTGGTGGCTTTTGCTGCAAGCCGTTCCCGCTTGGGGTTTGTCGGCGCGCTGATACTCTCCGTTATTATCACGCCACTGCTTACCGCCATTTTTGTCAGCCTGTATGACAAGAGAAAAATCAAGAGAAAAGTAATTCAACAAGAACAAGAATCCCCGGAACTTTAACCGGAGCGGGAACCGAGGTACTCAGCTACGAAAATCTTGTAAGCAAATGGAATTGTTACGACTCATAAGCCCGGAATTGAAGCCGTTCAGGAACAAGCTGATTGGCTTGATTTCATTGGCAGGTTTAGCGAATATCTTGATTATTGAGGTGATTAACAACGCAGCAGAGAACCTGAATAATGAGGCGCTGAATAAAAAATTCTTTTTCCTGTACGCATTAAGTGTCACAACCTATCTTCTGGCAAAAAAATACAATCAGGCAAGGGCCATCACCATTTTGGAAACCGTTGTGTTTCGGGTTCGCTGCCGCATTGCCGATAAGATCCGAAAGTCAGATTTGGCGACCCTCGACAAAGTCGGGCTGCCCAATATTTATGCACGAATCACGCAGGATGCGCTCGACATTTCAAACATGGCAGTCTCCATCGTGTGGAATGTCCAGGCGGCTTTTATGATCTTCTTTATGCTGATTTACATCGGGGTTATTTCCTATCTCTCCCTGTTGCTCGTGATTGGCGGCATTGGCTTGGGCGTGCTGAATTTTCTCAAAGACTTGAATGCCTATACCAACGACTGGAAAGTGCAATCCATTAAGGAAACCGTGTTTTTTGAAAGGTTCAATCAAATAGTGGCAGGCTTCAAGGAAATAAGGGTCAATCAAAAGAAAAGCGACGGCGCGTATCGCGATTACGTTAATATCAACAGGGAGAAAACACGGTTAAGGATCGGGATTTTCAAACTGTACAACGTCAATTTGGTCATGGGGCAAGGGTTTTTGTTTGCCATGCTGGCACTCATTGTTTTCATTTTGCCGCTTTATTATGAAGCGCATGTGGATGTTTTGATAAAAATCACGGCCACCATCCTTTTCATCGTGGGGCCTTTTGAAGCGATTTTGAATGCAAGCGCCAATTTTTCCATAGCCAATAATGCGGCGTTCAACATATTGGCGCTGGAAAAACAATTGGATTTGCTGCACAGCAAACAGGAAGTTGAAAATTGGAAACCCCTCGCCGGCGAACTCTCCCCGAAGTTGTCATTTGAAAAAAACATCCACTTGGAAGGCTTGGTCTATGAATATGAAAAAACGGCTGCGGGCACAGGTTTTAAAATAGGCCCGATGAACCTTTCCTTTGAAAAAGGGGAAATTATTTTTGTTACGGGCAACAACGGCTCCGGCAAAACCACTTTCCTGAGAATGTTGACCGGGCTTTATTTACCGAAACAGGGCAAGATTTATATGGACCGGGATTTGGAAAACGGATATCCCGGCACCCTGCTGCAACCCGCCAATTACGAGGAATACCGGGAGATGTTCTCCTTGATTTTTACGGATTTTTATCTTTTCGATGCTTTGTACGGGCAGGAAGGCATCTCCGAAAAAAGCGTGAATGAACTATTGCTAAAAATGGGGCTGCCCTCAGACAAAATCGTCTTTAAAAACGGCCGGTTCACCACCACCAAGTTGTCCAGCGGGCAGCGAAAACGCCTCGCTTTGGCCGTCTGCATACTCGAAGGCAGGGACATGTGCATTTTTGACGAAGTCGCCGCCGACCTCGACCCTGAATATCGGGATACCTACTATTATGATATTCTATCAGAATTAAAAAGTCGTGGAACAACCGTTTTTGTCGTCTCGCACGACAAGGAATACTGGCATGTCGGCGACCGGGTTTTGCAGGTGCGTGACGGGCAGTTTTTTGAATACAGCAAAGCGGAAATCATGAAATGGAGAAACGATAGCAAGCACCATGTGCCTGTTGATTTCTGAAAAACGCAAACAATCGCTAAATCATAATTTTAATTTTTAAGCCGATGAATGATGTATTATCCCTCTCCGGGATTGATTTTGTTGAATTGTACGTGGTCAATGCCAAGCAGGCTGCCTATTATTACATGGCTGCTTTCGGCTTCCAGCCATTGGCTTTTGCGGGCTTGGAAACAGGGCAAAAAGACCGCGAGTCCTACGTTTTGCAGCAAGGCAATATTCAATTGGTGTTGACCTCGCCATTGTTGAGCGGCACCGAAATAGGGCAGCATATTGACAAACATGGAGACGGCATCAGCCGCATCGCCCTGACCACACAGGATGCTACGCTGGCGCATGAAGAAACCCTGCGGCGGGGGGCAAACTCTTTCCTGTCGCCGATGATATTGAAGGATGATTTTGGCAACGTCACCCTATCCGGTATTGATGCTTTGGGCGATGTCAAACATCTTTTTGTGGAAAGAAAAGATTATCGAGGCGTTTTTCTGCCTGGCTATGAAAAGTGGAAACCCCAGTTTCAGGTAAAGCCCGCAGGTTTGAAAGATATTGACCACATGGCTTTGGCGGTAGAATTGGGGACGCTGGAAAAATGGACGAATTATTACGACAATATCCTAGGTTTCAATCAAATTTTCTCCATGGACGACACGGAAGCCTCCACCGAATATACCGCTCTGATGAACAAGATATTGGGCAATGGAAACGGGCGCATCAAATTCTCCATTTGCGAGCCTGCCCGTGGGAAGCGAAAATCTCAAATAGACGAATACTTGGGTTATTATGGCTCGGCGGGCGTTCAACATCTGGCATTTGCCACCGATGAAATCCTCGAAACGGTTGCCAGTTTAAAAAGCCGGGGCGTGGAGTTTCTGCACGTGCCCGATGATTATTATGATGGAATTGGTGACCGAATTGGTGAAATAAAGGAGGAAATGGCCATGCTGCAAGATTTGAGAATCCTGGCGGACAGGGATGAGGAAGGCTACCTGATGCAAATTTTCACCAAACCCGTACAGCCAAGACCGACACTTTTTCTCGAAGTGATTCAACGCAACGGCTGCAAGTCTTTTGGCAAAGGCAATTTTAAGGCTCTGTTCGAGGCAGTAGAAAGAGAGCAAATGCGGCGGGGGAATTTGGTTTAAGCGTCCCTAAAATTTCCATTAAAAATTATGAGTCGGCAGAATGCACATTTACGGCCCCCTTTAAACCCCAACTTGTTGGCTTTAACTTCCGACGCAACCCGCTTTTTAAACGAGGTCGCCATGAATTTTCCCCAAGCCATTTCTTTGGCTTCGGGTCGCCCGGATGCCGGTTTTTTTGATTTGCAAAATAGCCTGGGAAAATTGGAAGTTTTCGTCCGCCAGCAAATGGCAGCATCGCAGCAGAGCCGGGATTTTATTTTAGAAGAATTGGGGCAATACAACAAAGCGCAAGGGATTATCGCCGGGCATTTGTCGCGCCTGTTTGCCAAGGATGAAGGCATCGTTGCTGACCCTGCCGATATTATCGTGACCGTCGGTGCGCAGGAAGCCATGCTTTTAGTGCTTCACACATTATGTCATCCTGATTATCACACCATTGCCGTTGAAAACCCAACTTATCCGGGGTTCAGTCTTTATCCGAAAATCGCAGGATTTGACCTGGCGCCCGTTCATTTTCGGAATGGAAATTTGGATTTGGAGGAACTGGAGGAAAAAATAGCAGTAGCCAATGCCAACAACAAACCTATCCGGCTGCTGTACGTGATTCCCGACTTTCAAAATCCAAGCGGTTCGTGCATGTCTTTGGAAACCAGGGAAGTCTTGCTGGAAAATGCAAAAAAGCACGACTTCTATATTTTGGAAGACAATGCCTACGGTTATTTCCGCTACGAAGGCGAAAAAATCCCTGCCATAAAATCGCTCGACCGGGAAAATCGAACCATTTATATCGGCTCGTTTTCCAAGGTTTTGTTCCCGGGCATTCGATTGGCAGGTCTGGTCGCAGGTCAAAAATTCCAGCTTGGAAATCAGGAAGTGAGCTTGAGCCATGAGATGACAAAATTGAAGGGCTACGTCACCCTCAATTCGCCTTCCATTACCCAGGCGATATTGGGCGGTTATCTGATTGAAAATGATTTTTCTTTTCAAAACCTAATTTTTCCCAAAGTGGAAGCCTGCCGCATCAAAAGGGATGCGCTGGTGGCGGCGCTGCAAGAATATTTAGGCAAATTCAAAAGCCAAATAACCTGGAACGTCCCACAGGGTGGTTTTTTTCTGAGCCTTCAACTGCCTTTTAGGGTTTCCGATGCCGACGTTATGGAGTGCGCAAAGCGGTTCGGGGTTATTTTTTGCCCCATGTCCATGTTTTATCTCAACGGAAAAGGCGGGGAAAATGAGATTAGGCTTGCTTTCAGCCACGTGGAATTGTCGAAGATAAAAGAAGCCGTATTTCGGCTCTGCCAATTTGTGCAGTCAAAAATCAATCTTTAAACGTCGGCAGGGTTTAGAACCCTGCCGACGTTATCCATTTTTAAATGAACGATGTCTTCAATTCCAATTACCCTTCCATCGAAGATTTGCGCCAGCGAGCAAGGAGGCGTATTCCACGTTTTGCCTTCGAATACCTCGACGGCGGCTGCAACGAAGAGCTGAACCTGCACAAAAACACGGCGGAACTGCGACAGGTGGAATTAAAGCCATTTTATACCAGCCCGCATATTTCCGCCGACACACGAACCGAACTGTTCGGGCACGTTTACGATGCGCCGTTTGGCATGGCGCCCATTGGTTTGCAAGGCTTGATTTGGCCCAATGCGGCGGAGATTTTGGCAAAAGCTTCCGTGCGGCACAACATCCCTTTCGTCCTAAGCACGATGAGCACTTCCAGCATCGAACGGATTGGCGAATTGACTGGCGGTAATTTTTGGTTCCAGCTTTATCACCCTGCCGAAAATGCCCTGCGGGACGACCTGCTGCGCCGGGCGGAGGCGGCAGGTTGCAAGGTGCTGGTCATCCTGATAGACGTTCCCGCCTTCGGGTATCGCCCCCGGGACATCCGAAACGGGCTGGTCGTGCCTCCCAAAATGAGCCTGCGCAACGTGCTGCAAATCATCGCCAAGCCCAATTGGGCGCTCCAAACCCTGCGCCACGGGCAGCCCAATTTTGCCACCATGAAAAAGTACCTGCCCGGGAATTTAGACATGAAACAACTGGGCTTGTACATGAACCAAAATTTTTTGGGCAAGCTGAACGAAGAAAAAATCACCTCGATCCGGGAAATCTGGAAGGGCAAGCTTGTGATGAAGGGCGTCGCCAGCGAGCACGATGCTGAGGTAGCCATCCAAACAGGCATGGATGGCATCATCGTTTCCAACCACGGTGGCAGGCAGTTGGACGCCGGCCAATCCGCCATTCAATCGCTCTTGCCCATTGTCCGGCAATATTCGGGGCGCCTGAAAATCATGATGGACAGCGGGGTTCGCTCTGGCGTGGGCGTGGCAAGGGCATTGGCTTGCGGGGCGGATTTTGTTTTTCTCGGCAGGTCGTTCATGTACGGCGTGGCGGCACTGGGCGAGGCTGGCGGCGAACACGTTTGCGCCGTGCTGAAAACTCAATTCAGGCAGGTGATGGAGCAGCTCGGCTGCGGCAAGTTGGGGGATTTGCGGGCGCATTTGGTGCAGGAAAAACGCAAATAAGCGCTTATCAGTCGCTTGACACTTCCCAAGCTGAGGGTCGCGAGTTCGAGTCTCGTTTTCCGCTCTGTATGATCAATGAGTTGCGAACTTAGGTTTGTGACTCATTTTTTATTTGCCAGCGGAGCGAAATGTTGAGATAAAGCCGTCGGGATGAGCTTAGAAGCGGCAAGATGGCAGCTATATCTGCCAAAAGTGTGAAAGCCAAACTCGTAAAGAAGTATGGCCTACAAGCTTGAACTCCACCCGGAAGCATAAGCGGAACTGGACGAGGCCTTATCTTGGTATCAACAAGAAAGCCCAGGACTGGAACAGGATTTGCCGCCGCACTTGGTGTTGTCGCCAAATGCAATTTTGTTGGGCTGTTGAGCAGCGGCACTCACTCCGCTGTGCACTTGG
>JBJXGO010000343.1:0-2568 GCA_046160345.1 Saprospiraceae bacterium | reverse complement strand
CCCGTAAATCAACTTTTCCAAAATCCTGAGAGTACGCTAAAGTATTGGATAAAAACCACTGGGTCAGGCGTTTTTTTGAATTTTCGCCTTCATAGAATTGAACGGTATCTGGAGTTATAATACCGAGGCTGTCAACCCGATTAATAATAGAATCTCTTATATCAGTGACATTAAATTCCTCAATCATATTCCAGGAATTTGTTGTATAAGAGTTGAACTCAATGGTTGGTTTTGATTTTCCTTCTCCGGATTTTGTTTGTAAGATCACTGCACCATTTGCACCGTTGCTTCCAAATAGTGTAGATGCATTTCCGCTTATCAACAGGTTGATAGAAGTGAATTCGATTGCGTTAAAATTATAAGAATTGATGATTTCCTGACTGTAAGGCAGTCCGTCAATCACAAGTAACGGGGTTGAAGAACGCCAGCCAATAGATCTAACTTTAAAATATGGATCGATAGTGAAGTTTGGTACTTGTCCTCTCAGGCTATTAAAAATAGAAATTCCGTAGTTTGTTTGAAAGTAAGTTGTATCATCAATGCAAACAACGACATTGCCGGACGAGTGAATTTGTTTTTTGGGTAATGCTGGAGTTAAAGTAAAATATCCTGTCTTTATGCTGTCAGTTTTTACCGAATCGATTGACTGTCCGAATACAGTTGAAATTTGCAAGAACAATAGTCCTGTAAAAAGCGCCCTCATTAAGCCAAATGTAATGTTTTTTAGTATTTTAAATTTTCCTTATGCGTTGCCACCACCACCGGTATTGGTTCTCACACATTTAAATAAAAGGTGGTGAGTGGCAGGAAATTATTTCAGATTGAATTTCAGTCCAAAGAAAAGACCTAATTGATCAAAATCGCTAATTGTATATTTCATTTCAGCGAATGGTTTGAAGCTCTGACCAACATCAAAATTAACCCCAAAACCAAGATTGATCCAATTTCACTATTACTGCCGTCTTCATAATAGGGTGAGTTATTATCATAACTAATAATTGTCAGGTTAACTCCTGCTAAACCATAAAAATCAATACCTTCTCTCAAAAATAATAATTCAAGTTTCCATTAAGCTCTAGCCATGTTACATCATCATTAGGAAAGTAAAAAACAAAACTTGGTGATATTGTAAGTTTTTGTGCAACATCAAACTCTGCATTTACACCAATCCCAAGTGATTCAATTTCCGAACCATAAGCCAAAAACCCCCCGATTTTTTGTGCACATACGGATTGTGCAGCAAACATGCAAATCACTACAGAAACAATAAAGAATAATTTTTTCATACGTTGAATCATGTATAGTATTTAATTGGTTACAAAGCTATAATTTTCTAATTAGCAGCGAAACGCCTGGTGTATTATGTATAAGCTAATTATTCGCCCGCTCCTTTTTTTACTGGATGCAGAGCGCGTACATCACCTTGTGTTTACCCTGCTTCAACTGAAAGGGCGGATCCCCGGTTTCAAATCTTTATTGAGAGCTATTTTTTCTTACAAAAACCCGCAACTTAACAGACGAATATTGGGACTTCGATTTGAAAACCCTGTAGGGCTTGCTGCCGGTTTCGATAAAGACGCAAAACTCATCGATGAATTAGAATGCTTTGGCTTTGGGTTTATTGAAATCGGAACACTAACACCCCAAGCGCAAATCGGAAATGATAAACCAAGATTATTCAGACTGCCACAAGATGAAGCATTAGTTAATCGCATGGGTTTTAATAATGAAGGCGTGATTTCAGCAGTCAGTAGATTGAAAAAAAGAAGTAGTAAGGTTTTGGTTGGCGGAAATATTGGTAAGAATAAACACACCCCGAACGACAAAGCGCTTGATGACTATGCCTACTGTTTTGAAGCTCTCCATCCGTACGTAGATTACTTTGTAGTAAATGTCAGCTCACCGAATACTCCTGGTTTGCGCGAACTTCAAGAAAAGGAACCCCTCCGAAAATTGCTTACATATGTGAAATCCCTCAGCCTTTCTAAACCCAACCCAAAACCTGTACTTCTGAAGATTTCACCCGACCTCACTGTAGAACAATTGGATGATGTGATTACCATACTGAAGGAAACAAAAACCGATGGTGTGATTGCCACGAATACTTCTATTTCGCGTGAAGGATTAGCAACAGAGA
Source organism: Saprospiraceae bacterium (assembly GCA_046160345.1). Lineage (GTDB taxonomy): Bacteria > Bacteroidota > Bacteroidia > Chitinophagales > Saprospiraceae > M3007. The sequence goes on along the minus strand of JBJXGO010000343.1, from coordinate 431 downwards.
AAAGCGTAGTGGAAACAATTGGCAATGGTGGACTCAGTGGTAAACCACTGGCCAATCGTTCCAATGAGGTAATCCGATACCTGCGGACACAACTTGGTAAGGATTACCCCATTATTGGTGTGGGGGGTATTATGTCAATGGAGGATGCAGTAGAAAAAATAAAAGCCGGTGCTGATCTTATTCAGATTTACACGGGCTTTATATATGAAGGGCCTGGGTTTGTTAAACGAATTAACCAACAGCTGGCATCTACTCTTTAATCCCCGCCAGATCAATTACAAATGCATACTCCTGCGCAGTTTCTCTGTGAACTTTAAATCTTCCGGTTGTACCACCATGGCCTGTCTCCATGTTCGTTCTTAATAAGAGCGTATTGTTATCCGTTTTCAATTCACGGAGCTTGGCCACCCACTTGGCAGGCTCCCAGTATT
>JBJXGO010000342.1:0-10271 GCA_046160345.1 Saprospiraceae bacterium | reverse complement strand
CCTCCGAAAAAGGCGTTCCCATGGGTCAAAAATTCGGCATTGTTGGCTGGGAGAATGGCTTTGTAATGGGTCAATCGGTCGCAAATGAATTTTGAGGGTTTCAGGTTTTCGGCATCAAGGCGCGTTTGGAGCAACGCATTATTGTTCGGTTGAACGCCCCAGAAATGGATGAGTGGGCGAATGTCCACCCCCGTTGTCCTCGAAAAACGCAAAATCCGACTGTCTTTTTGAGTCAACCCATCGCCCGGTGTTTGGTTGATGAAATCCAGTTGCTCCTTTCTGTAAAACGAATCGATGACCTCCCAACCATAAAGCGCGGCCATTTCGATGTATTTGGCATAGCCGCGCTGTTGATACCGCACCTCATCTTTGGTGGTATTGGAGATGTCCATTGGGTTTCCGGCGCGGAAATTTGGCGTGACCATCCAGTTCATCGCTGCCTGGTCGCGGGTAATGTAGGGATGGTTGCCAAAGGATTTGCCCAGCGCCGAATCAATGCCCATGCCGTACAGGCGGTTGTAGATCGCTGCGGCTGGCACATTCACGGCTGCTTCCTCTTCACCCGGGAATTTGCTGAATAATTGGGCATGCCCCATTTCATGGAATTCTGTCTCCCAAAATTCAACGCCAGGCCGTATCATCCAATGGTTTTTATTGCCATTCTCAAGCTGTGAAGGATTGTAGGTATTGTTGACCTGCGGGTTTCCGATGCCGTAAAAGCCATTGTATTGAATACCCACATCTACCTGCAAATAAAGCTGGATGTTATTGGGCGTAAGGGGCTGCCCAAGCAACTTTGAAACCACATCCATTCGATTGTCCCAATCCTGCATGAGTGTCACCGGGTCACTGTAATTATAGATCCAGCTGCTAGGCACTTGCATCATGTATTTATCGGATGCGAAATCGGCCCAGGGCGCCGGGTTGTTGCGCTGGGTAGTTTGCCAGTCCTGAAGGGAAGTTGTGGCTACGCTTTGCGCGGAGAAGAATGGCGCCGGCACCACATTCGTCAGTTGAATGTCTGCAATGCCTTCAGTTGCCAAATACGGTACAATGATATAAATCCCTCCGCCAAAAGGATTGATGATCCGGGTGATGGTATCTTCGATCGGAAAAGTGTTCGTTACCCGGAAAAATCGACCGATCTCACCAGCCGAGCCGCGGTTCACGGTATGGGCGCCCACAAGAATTCTAAAACCTTTGTTGACCAGTCCAGGAGGAACTTTTACCGTGCCAATGGTTCCGGGCGCCAGATAGTACCCTGTTGGCCGCCTGGCCGGGGCATCCGAGAATGCCGTTCCCTTGCCATATTCCGGGGGCAAAGAAGCCTTAATTTTTGCCGTATAGGTAGTCGAAGAATCGATTGGGTTTGGGCAAATTCCCGGAAAATAATCAGCAGTTTTAAATTTTCGATTGGCGAGCAGGTTTATATATTTTGAAATATTAACAGGGGTATATACATGATCAAAAACGCCTTGTTGCAAAACAAACACCGCCCTGGCCAGTTCCCTTCCATCCAGTGCATCGAAATTATTGGGAAAACCGTTTTGGGTGGACGGATTAAAAAAAATCGGGCCTTGGAGCGTTTCATAACAGTCGATGATATCCAAAGCCATCGCGACCGTTGATCCGGTGTCTGCTACTGAAAAAATATTTTGCTGGATAGAATCGCTTATATTGTTCAGCTCTTGACCACTTAATTGGAGAACGCCCGTGATTTGTCCTTTTAACTGTTGAAAAGCAGCCTGGAGCGCTGCTATGTTTCCCTCGCTGCTGGCGATTTTATAATACCCGGATTTGACCACGCCAGGCGCAGGGTCGCCAAAAGTGGTGTTGTTAAAAGTGATCGTTCCGGTCTGATTATAGAGGTAGGAAAACGAATTATTCGCTCCATAGGCCACATGGCTTAAGCCAGGCAATGTAAATGATTGGTTTTCTGAAGCACAATAGGTGTAGCCGGCAGGGCCTTGTGCAAAGGTCCACTGCGCGGATAAAAGTGTGCATAGCGCAAACAATGCAAACGCGCGTAGAATATGCGTTGTTTGCGGGTGTGCTGGAGGATGTACCATTGTTGTAAAAATTGAAGGCGGTGGGTGGTTGAAGAGAATCCAGTTCAGGGTGCAAACATAGCATTCATTTTGACTTTAATTTTGCGCCTTGTTTGTTTTGACGGCTGCACTTTGGCAATCAAGTTTTGAATGGTTTTGACCACTATTGATCGATAAATGAGTATCCCGCATTTATATTGATGACGAATTCAAAAAAGGTTACTTCCCGATACAAAACTTCCCAAAAAGATTCCCCAACAAATCATCTTCACCGATTTCCCAGGACCTTCCCAGATTAGCCCGGGACCTTTTACTCCTGCTAAAAATAAGTCTTCACAGCAAACTCATACTGATCGATAAATATCTTCTTGAACGCACTGATATTTTCCGTTCCTCAAGTTGGAACGGCCATTAAAAAAAACTTCTCCGGGGTCTCCAAAGTGATACCTATGTTTGAACTGTGAATGCCTGCAATTCTTTTCGATTCATTATTCTGATATGGAATGTATGGTGCTGCCAGATTTTGTCTGCGCAGTTGCCCACCTATCATGGGCAGGTATTTGGTGCAGATAATGGCCTCGACGTCGGGCGTATTTCCATCGTTTTTAAGGATAATCAACAATTTTTATGGGTAGTTTCTGACGCAATTATCCAACGCTTTGATGGTCGAAATGTCTATAAGCATAGCTTTGAACAGAATGTCTCACAGGCGTTTTGCGATAGGGAGAATCGGATATGGGTATTGTCGGGACAAAAGATATGGCGTTCTGAAACGAATCGTTGGGGTTTCCAGGAAACAAGATTAGACACAGTGGCCATGGGGCAGCCGTCCATTATATTCCAGCTGCGCGGACAACCCTATTGTGTTATAACAAATAAAGGATTTTTTACCTGGAACGAGCAAACGAATGATTTTCAACGGTTTGCCACCTCATTGCCGGTTTCGACCTTCACCCCGGGTTACAACCGATTTGATACCTGTGGCACCACCATTTTTTACGCAGCCAAAGGCTTTTATATCGCCGCTGACATGGCTACAGGCCAATTTAGAAAGGTACGAAACACAAAACTATACTCAACTTTTTGCGCACTGACGCCTGACCTGGCGGTGGTTTCTCACTACGACGGCAACTCGGTCTGGATAGATTTCAACAAAGGCATAACGATCCACATGGACGCGGTCAAATATAAGTTGAGCGGCCACCAACACCGCCTGAATCTTATGGATGCCGAACCCATTGGCGATAGCCTGTATATGGTCACAACACGATTCGGAGCTTGTACCTATGACCTTCGAACCGACCGCTTTGCCCGGCACAGGATCTTTTCCGAAGGCAAACCCATCGGACTTGCAGAGGCGCTTATTCGGGTTTTCAGGGATGATCACGGGACCTTCTGGGCACACAATTCCTCTAACATCATTGCCTTCAGTTCTATACGAAACTCCATCGGATTGCTTCGGAATTTTTCGGACGACCCTGCTCAAAGCTGGAGTAACCGCGTGATCGGTTTTGCGGAAGACAAGGCTGGTAATATTTGGTTTGGAGGATTCAACGGATTTAATAAACTTGATATAAAAACAGGTCATATAGAAATTCATCCACCGGAAGACGATGACACCAAACGCCTGAGTCACATCAGTGTTCGGGGTATGGCTTACGATGGGCATTATATTATTCTGGGCCCCACCCTTAAAGGCATGTGGCTATATGACCCGGTATCTGATCTTTTTCGGCGGCCACGTTTTGAAAGTGATTCAGTCCGGTCCAAGATGGATCGGGAATTTGTCCACGGCATCTATCCGCTTCAAGACGGCAATTTCCTTATTTGCGGAAGGAAACAGGCCTATTTGTTGCACCACAGATCTTATCTGCTCGAATTCATGCAATTCCCTGGCAGTGAAGGCAATATACAGACTGCTTGCCAGGATTCACAGGGCAGAATCTGGATCTCTACCTTGGCCGGCATTACAGTACTTAATCGGGAATACCGCTATTTATTTAAAGTTTCTACTGCAGGTGAGCATGTGGTTTCAATTTTACAACGGTCGGAAAATGAGCTGTTGATCGGAACTTCCCGCGGACTTCGCAGGTTTGCGCCAGCCACTGAAAAGGGTGTTTGGTCGAAGGTGGAAGGTCCCCTCGAAAATGTATCCACTATTCTCATACACCGCGACAGCCTGCAGCGCTTTTGGTTTGGAACCGATCAAGGGCTTTATCTGATGGATACCCATTTGAAAGGGTTCCGGCACTTTGATTTTGCTGATAACATTCAAAGCGTGGTGTATTACCCTTTCTCAATGCTGAAGGCAAACAGTGGACTGCTTTTCCTCGGTGGAAGAAACGGGATCAATTATTTTTATCCTGAGCACATTGAATTAGAAGCCTTATCACTCGTAGTGAATTTGCAATCACTTTCCATTGGCAATGGTGACAGCGTTATCTGGAATCCTGGAAAGAATCACGTGTTCGAGGCAGGACAAAATACGATAACTGTCGAAGTGGTGGTCCCGTATTACAATAATGCCGGAAAATTGCAATATCGATACCGGTTGGGAAATAATGACCCCTGGATAAACACAGGCGGAAGTAATAGGATCCGTTTGACAGACCTGGCTCCCGGAAATTACCAGTTGGAAGTAGCAGCAAGCGTAGCAGGAGGACTTTGGTATGCTGCCGATCAGCTTGATTTCCGCATTCGCCCTGAATTCTGGCAATACCCTGCGTTTAGAATAGGGATGGCAGTAGTTCTGCTTGGCTTGCTTTATTTTATTTTCCGGCGCCGGGAAAATGTGCTTAAAAAGCGCCAGCAACAGTCGCTCGAGCTGGAAAAACATAAACTCACTGCCTTACAATTCGAATTGGAAGCAGCAGAGGCAAAACTGCAAAGTCTGCGCCTGCAGATGAATCCGCATTTTCTGTTCAACGCGCTGAATTCCATTCAGGAACTGATCCTCACCGGCAACAGCGATGGTGCAGCCTTGTACTTGTCTAAATTTTCGAAATTGCTGCGTATGATATTGATGCACAGCGATCATGAGTTTTTGAGCCTTCGGGAGGAAATTGGCATACTTGAACTCTATCTTGAACTTGAATCCCTGAGATTCTACGACACCTTTGAATACAAGATCGACTATGAACCCGGCTTGGACCTGGACGAATATAAATTACCCACTTTGCTTGTACAGCCCTTTGTGGAAAACGCCATCTGGCACGGACTACTGCACAAGGAAGGTATGCGCAATTTGATCGTGCGGTTTGAAACAGACAACAACGATAACCTCATTTGTACCATTGAGGACAATGGAATTGGCCGGGCTGCTGCATTAAATTTTAAAAACATAGGGGGGCATACGGGGAAAGGGGTGAGCAGCAGTGCAGAACGATTACAGGTACTGAGCAGCCGCCTTGGCCGAAAAAACGCTCTGGAGATCATTGATCTGGTGTCAGAAGATGGCACTGCCACCGGCACGAGCGTCAGAATTACCATTTCATAACTATTGCATCATGACTAAAGCTCTTATCATCGACGATGAACCCCGCGCATCTGGTATTCTGCAGATCATGATCGAGCGTTTTGTGCCGGAGATCGAGCGTACCTGGATATGCAACGATGCCCGTGAGGCTGCTCCGATGATCCACGAGCTGGAGCCAGACCTGGTATTTCTCGATATCCGAATGCCGCATTTGAATGGATTTGATGTACTGGAGCAGATCCGTTTCAGACGCTTCAAGGTCATTTTTACGACCGCCTTCAGCGAATATGCCCTTCAAGCAATCCGTTTCAGCGCCTTCGATTATCTGTTGAAGCCCTTGGATCCGCGGGAACTCATCGCTGCCACACAACGGTATCAGTCAAGCCTGGATGAACTGGTTTTCCAACCCGAACAACTTCGCAATGTATTGAATAACCTGAAAGCCGATGATCCAGCGCAATTTAGGCTTGCCATTCCGACCAAAGAGGGTGTCCACTTTTTTCAGCCCGCCGAGATCGTCAGATTGGAAGCACTCGGCAGTTATACGCAGATATATCAGACCGGCGGTAAACGGTTTATGGCCTCCAGAGGTTTAGGCGAATACGCTGAACTTCTGGAGGAATACGGGTTCATACGTACCCACAAATCGCATATGGTCAATCGCTTGTTCGTCTCCTTCATTGACCATGACGGCTTTCTGGTACTGCGGGACAATACCCGGATTGAAGTGTCCAGACGAAGAAAAGAGGATGTGCTTAAGTCCATGTAAGCACCTGATTCAAGGGGCACCAACGGTCGCTTTCGTTTGACGAATGGTAAGCCCCGCCGTTAAAAAACTATCCCTTTCCACAAAACAGTAATTCAGGCTTCCGTTCCGGGTGCAGGCTCAACTTTGTGTCATCAAACAACAAGGGGGCTACCGGATCCCAGCTTTTCATCCGCATAATTTTTCTGAACACCCTCCAAAAACCATAACTATAAATTGAAAAAAATGAAACAAAAAAAATTGAAACTAAGTGTCTTGCTATTAGGACTTGGACTAACAGCACAAGCACAACAAGCAGTTACTGCCTCGGGCGGTGATGCTACGGGTAACGGAGGAACCCTTGCTTACAGCGTAGGTCAGGTGGTTTATACTACCTGTACAAGCGCCTCGGGCACGGTGGCACAAGGCGTTCAACAGCCCTACGAAATATCGATCGTGTTGGGCATTGACAATCATCAATTCAGTCTGGATTTGCAGGTTTTCCCCAACCCAACCTCCGATTACCTTCATTTAAAAGTTGAAAGTGAAGCATTGAAAGACTTGACTTACCAACTAATTGACCTTAACGGCAAACTGATTGAAAGCAAAATAATAAGCAGCACGACCGAAACTATCCATTTGGGAGATTTGCCAAGTGCAACTTATTTTTTGAAAGTAAACAACAAAAACAAAGCATTAAAAACCTTTAAGATCATTAAATTTTAAAAACATGAAAAATATCTTTTCAGTCATTGCAGGGCTATTATTAACGGCAAGTGTATATGCCCAGGCCCCCCAAAAAATGAGTTACCAAGCCGTAATTCGGAACAACGGCGACGCTTTAGTTACATCTTCAAGTGTTGGTATGAAAATCAGCATACTTCAAGGTTCGGCCGCAGGCCCGGTTGCCTATAGTGAAACGCAATTCCCAAGCACAAATGACAATGGATTGTTAAGCCTCGAAATTGGTTCCGGAACACCAGTCTTTGGCACCTTTGCTGGGATCAACTGGGCAGCGGGTCCTTATTTCATAAAAACCGAAACCGACCCCAATGGCGGCTCCAATTATTCCATTGCCGGAACCAGTCAATTAATGAGTGTGCCTTATGCCTTGTTTAGTGCAAATGGAACACCTGGCCCGGCAGGTCCGCAAGGCCCAATGGGTTTGACTGGCGCTACCGGTGCAACAGGTCCGCAAGGTCCAACAGGTTTGACTGGCGCTACCGGTGCAACAGGTCCGCAGGGCCCAACAGGTTTGACTGGCGCTGCTGGTCCGGCAGGTCCGCAGGGCCCAACAGGTTTGACAGGTGCTACTGGTCCGGCAGGTCCGCAAGGCCCAACAGGATTGACCGGTGCTACCGGCCCGGCAGGTCCGCAGGGTCTAACAGGTTTGACTGGTGCTGCTGGCCCATCAGGTCCGCAGGGGCCAACAGGTTTGACCGGTGCTGCTGGCGCAACTGGTCCGCAAGGGCCTCCGGGTGCAGCCAATGCAAATGGTACCATTAATTATCTTTCAAAATTTACACCAAATGGCGTCACGCTCGGAAACTCCCAGCTGTTTGACAATGGCAGTTTTGTGGGTATTGGCACCAACACTCCCAGTGCGAGGCTTGAAGTAAGCACGAATGCCCCTTCAGGATTGACAGCAAAATTTAACGCTCCGGATAAAACCTATTTAGGATTATACGAAGCGGATGCATACCGCGGTTTTGTGGGCTCTTTTTATGGCGAGGCTCCAGACGTTGACCTGGGCAGTTCGGCTGGTTCGGTACACCTTGTTACGGGCAATTCGATTGATTTAACGGCTAAAGCCGGTGATATTGGCATCGGAACTACAAGCCCTGAAGCCAGGCTGGATGTAAGCACTATAGATGATGGTCAGGTTGTTAGACTAAATGCTGCCGATCAGGCTTTTATGGGCTTTTGGGAAAACAACGGATATCGCGGACACGTAGGGTCTTATTATGGAAATATTGCCGATGTAGATTTGGGCAGTATTGCTGGTGCCGTGCATCTGGTAACCGGAACCAGCATTGACCTTACGGCAAAATCCGGAAAAATTGGCATAGGCACAGAAGACCCATTGGCTCAACTACATATAAAGGGTATTGCTTCCACGTCAGATGTCAATTTAAGAGTTTCAAGCACCGTATGCAACCATGGCGCTGGCATTGAACTGGAAAGAGCCTTTTGTAACACTCAATGGAGGCTCTCCAACCGTGGATCATCAGATGGTATTGCCGGCAACCTGGTGTTGGAATCCGCATGGCTGAATTTCGAGAATCCTAATAATTTACGAGACGAGTATGAGTTTAAGGAGAGTTTGAGTAGTCCGGGTTATTTTAGGTCTATTCCCGATAACATAAATTCCCTGGGAACCTCCACACACAGATGGTCCGTGGTTTATGCTGGTAATGGTGTAATTAACACCTCAGATGCACGGGACAAAACAAACATCACCGACATCAATTATGGCCTGGCAGATGTGATGAAACTTCGCCCTGTATCTTTTAAATGGAATAAACACCCGAACTGGGGCACTAAACTGGGGCTAATTGCACAAGAAGTAAATGAAGTAGTAAAGGAAGTGGTGGTGCAAGGGAATATTGATCCTCAACTAGATGAAAACGGAAACGTAATACCCGATGGCGACAAATACGGCATTTATTATTCCGACCTTATTCCAGTACTGATCAAAGCAACTCAGGAACAACAACTCATGATCGATGACATGAGGAACCAGATTGATGAATTGAAGAGACAGATCGGGGATCAAAATAAGAAATAAGCAGGGATAGCCTAATGAGATCCATGCGAATAATGGGTAAAAAACCAGGCGTTTTTTATCCATTATTTGCATTAGAGCTACAAGGTGCAGGTATCGGGTCAAAGAGATGTCTGACGAAAAGCGCATGCTGAAAGGGTTCGATCAGGATGGTTTTAAAATCCTACTGATCTGCTGGATTATTCGACGGTGAAGCCCCTTTTTTGTGGGTAGAATTGAGAATGGGTTACTTTTCATCCACACCTCTTTCATAAATGATGCCGGATAGTTTGTTTTCAGTCTTGGAAAGCTTTTCACGCGCGCTAACACGGTCACGGTCGAGCAACCTTTGTTCAATTAATTCCTGTCTTCGGGTCTGGACAGCGAAATAGGTCTGTGCAAAGGCGATTTCAGGCTTTTTGCTTGGGTCGCCGTTTTGGGCTACCAGATAGCAAGCGTAGCGGGTGAGGGCAATGTCTTCAATGCGACGTTAGGTACTGCTTCCGATTTCGACCATTTTCCCGAAATCGGCAAAATGGTCTTGTCCCCGTTCACCCGCGCCTTCGCAAGCGTTTTTAGCTTTTTCGATAATGTTGAGAAAGTTGTCCCATTTGGCATAACCTAGAATAATTTGGAGTTCGCGGGCGCTCCAACATTCCGTGTCTTCGATGAGGTAGCAGGCAGCCTCGAATTTTTGGAAAAGTTCGTCAATAAGTTCTTTCTTCATGTTACAATCAAGAGATTGATTTTCTCCAACAAAGATACAATTTGTTTTTTTTAAATAAAAAGTTTTAAGTCGCTTCCGAAGGTTCTGCGTACTCCATTTTTTTCCACCGCGCTTGGTGTTTTTCCTACCGTGCTTGGTGTTTTCACCAAGTGCAACTCGGTTGAGTTATTAGGCAAAGGCACTCACTCCGCTGTGCACTTGGTGAAAACACCTACGGTATGCACACAAATATAATTGATAATCAATGCTTATGCCCTAATCAATTTTGGAATTGTGTTTACGCCAGCTAAACGTGAGTTGTCTTCCTGACGGGATCTGTCCGCATCAAGTGCGCGTTGCCCGAGTATTAGCCTTTCCGAGCACTCAAAATGGCAAATACTCGGGCAACGCGCACTTGATGCGGACAGATCCCGTCAGGAAGACAACTCAGTTAAAGCTTGATTACTCAAGTTAGCAACAAGAAACTGTGGCAATAAATTGATTATCAACCATTTTTGTGTGCATACCGTAGG
>JBJXGO010000341.1:0-7213 GCA_046160345.1 Saprospiraceae bacterium | reverse complement strand
GCAGCCACTCCCCACCCAAGAAAAAAACTCCCCTAGCACACGTTCAGTTCCTCCTCAAAAACTCCTCTGCCAAATTGAAAAAATTGACAGCGCCTTTGCTCGTCACATCGTAAAGCGCTACCGGCGTGTGCGACATGGGAGCTTCCGCCACCCGGCTGTTGCGGTGGATAATGGTTTCAAAAACATAATCGGTGGCGCTGTTGCGAACCTCTTCCACGATGGCGTTGGCGAGTCGGAGCCGACCATCGTACATAGAGATCAGGAGGCCCTCTACCTGCAAATTAGGGTTGAATCCCTGGCGGATGAGGTCGATGGTATTCTTCAATTTTGCCAGGCCCTCAAAAGAAAACATTTCACATTGCACAGGGATAAGCACCGTGTCGGCAGCTACCAGGGCATTGACGGTGATCAGGCCTAGCGATGGCAGGCAGTCAATGAAAATGTAATCGTAATCATTGCGAAGCTCGCTGACCACACCGCGAAGCACATACTCGCGGTTGGGTATGTTCACCAATTCAATTTCAGCGCCGACAAGGTCAATATTGGAAGGAAGCAGAAATAGGTTGGGCGTTTCGGTCTGGATGATTGCTTCCCGAGGATCGGCCCCGTGAACCAGACAATCATAAAGGCTGACGATTTCGGTTGTATCGGCCTGGCCAACTCCGGAAGAAGCATTTGCCTGCGGATCGGCATCAATCAGCAACACTTTTTTCTCCAGGATTGCGAGTGAAGCGGCGAGATTGATTGCGGTGGTAGTTTTGCCCACGCCACCTTTTTGGTTGGCAATGGTGATAACTTTGCCCATGTCTTTTAGCATGATATTTCGATCGTTTGAAGTCGCACCTTTTGGTATGACCAAGAGCAAAGGTAGCCGGGCGTGAAACAGCCTGTGGAACAATGGGTCGAGAAGTTATCCAAGTTTTTTCCACATGTTGCCAACATTGCTCCATTCAAACAAAATATTGAATTACCTGGGGATTGAAAATTCTTCGCCCAATTGGCCAGATTAACCATATTGGCCATATTCACCACGGTGACCACATTTTTTCTTCTACCTTTGCGGCTCACAAATACGACACATGACTTCTGCTGAGCAATTGTTAAATGAGGTCGAAGCGCATATAGCCGATTTTTTTGCGCAAAAAATCTCGCCTGAATATGTTTTCCACGATTTGGGGCACACCATCCAAACGGTGGCTGCAGCCAAAACCATTGGCGAAGGGTTTCGTCTTGACACCCAGGATTTGCTAAAATTGCAACTCGCTACATGGTTTCATGATACCGGCTATGAAGACGGTCCGGCTGGCCATGAAGAACGCAGTTGTGCAAATGCCGCTAAATTTTTGGCGGGAAAAATTTCTGCCGAAGATATCAGCGAAATTCAAGCCTGTATTCGGGCTACCAAAGTGCCGCAACAGCCGGAATCCCTGCTTGAGCAAATTATAGCAGATGCCGATCTTAGCCACCTCGGTATGAGCATTTATTGGGATCGCACCAGCAGACTGCGACAAGAATTTGTGCTTACCCGCAACAAAGTGATGAGCGACCAGGATTGGGTAGATTTTGAAATCAATTTCATGTTGACCCACGAATACCATACAGTAGTGGCGCAGGAATTGTTCAACAAGCGCAAGGCCAAACATATTCAACAACTGCTCAAGCAAAAGCGCCGGCTCAACCCTGACCTTGCTCCTTCGGTGGACGAGATAAGCCTGATGGAAGAAAAAGAAAAGACCGGCGATCTCAAAAAAGTGCTCAAGGAAAGCGAAAACGAGATAAAATCGGCGCGTTTTGGTCGCGGAGTAGAAACCATGTACCGGACTACCTACCGCACCCACACCAACCTGAGCGCTATGGCCGACAGCAAAGCAAACCTTATGCTATCGGTCAACGCCATCGTAATCACCCTTTTGGTCTCCAACCTGCTCCCCAAGCTTCAGGAAGGCGCCACCTGGAAAGTTATCGTACCTACTATTTTACTTACGGCAACCTGCCTTGGCTCTATGGTATTTGCCACGCTTGCCACCCGACCAAAAATTACCGAAGGGACGGTGACAAGAGAGGCTATCAAACAACGCAAAGCAAACCTGCTTTTCTTTGGGAATTTCTACAATATGCAGCTCGAAGATTTTCAGTGGGGTGTGAATGAAATGCTCACAGATCCCGAATTTCTGTATAGTTCCATGAGCCGCGACCTTTATTTTCTCGGCATTGTGCTTGCAAAAAAATACAAGTACCTCAGCGCTTGCTACAATATATTTATGTTCGGCCTAATTATATCCATGGCAGCGTTTGCGGTCGCTGCAACGATGTAACAAATCTACCAATCAGCATTTCAGGCCAATGGCGAGCATAGTCATCATCCCTACTTACAACGAAAAAGAAAATGTGGAAGCCATCGTGCGCGCTGCGCTGGCACAATCCGCTGATTTTCATGTACTTATCGTGGACGACGGCTCACCTGACGGCACAGGCCAGATTGTGCGCGACCTGCAATCCCAAGAATTTTCAGGTCGCCTGCATCTACTTGAACGTAGTGGCAAGCTCGGGCTTGGCACTGCGTACATTGCGGGTTTTCGCTGGGGCCTGGAGCGCGATTACGAATATTTTTTTGAAATGGATGCGGATTTTTCCCACAATCCTGCCGATTTGCCTCGTTTACTTGCCAAGTGCCTCGATGAAGGCGCCGACGTGGCCGTGGGTTCGCGTTATTGCAGGGGTGGGCACGTGGTCAATTGGCCGCTCGACCGCATCATCCTTTCCCGCGGCGCATCCATCTACGCCAGCCTTATCCTCTGGATGCCTGTGGCTGACCCTACTGCCGGGTTCATCTGTTACCGCCGCAAAGTGCTGGAAGCCATGGATTTGAGCAAAATGAAATTCATCGGTTACGCTTTCCAGATCGCGATGAAATATACGGCCTATAAGCTTGGCTTCAAGGTGAAAGATGTGCCCATCACCTTCAAAGACCGCGAAAAAGGGCAGTCCAAGATGTCGCTGAATATCATTCGGGAGGCGATGCTGGGGGTGTTGTGGATGCGGTGGAGCTGAGGGACGGTCGTTTCGAATGGAATTTGTACTTTTGTTTTCTAAACTTTGGGAAATATGACTACGTTACTTGAAATCCCGCTTCGGGAAGTATCTGTGTCGGCTATACAAGCATTGAAATCAAAATACCCTGAAGCAATGCTTAGAGTTGAGGCAGAAAACAAGATTCACAGCGGAAGCATGGATGAAGCACAGTTTTGGGCGATCATTAATTTGCTGGATTGGAGGACTATGAACGCCGATTCGGTCATATCGCCTGCTATAGAGGCATTGAGCCAATTTTCAAAATCAGATATCAATGCTTTTCATGAACTCTTGAACGAAAAACTGTACACCCTTGACGATCGCCGGTTTGCAGAACAATTGGGTAGTAATCGTTACCCTCCGGATGAAGGTAAAAACTTTTCGGTGGATGGGTTTCTTTATGCCCGTTGCTGTGTTGTGGCCAATGGGAAAGAATTCTATGAAGCCGTAGTTGCAGACCCCACTAAAATGCCCAAGGAATATGGGTTTGAATCCCTGCTTTACCTACCGCGTCAAGCATGGAAATTAAAAACGGGCCAAGACGATTACGACTATTTTCCAAAAATCTGGAGCGAAACCTTCAGCAATCCTGCTGGTTGGCCTGGAATGATACCGATTAAAGACCGCCTTGTTGGTTTGTCATGATGCCACACGCCAATTCGCACGAAAACGATGCGGAACATCACCTTTATGAGATTTTTGATGTCGAACGCAACCATACTTTCAAGTACGGGATTTCAGGCAAACCCCTCAATCCGGACGGTTCTTCTCCTCGTGCCTATGAACAAGTTCTGCTTTTCAATCGAGTAGTTGGCATGGCGCGTTTTTTCGCGCAGGTTTTATTGGTTGCGATACCGGGAAGGAAGCGAGCGGAAGCATTGGAGGGCGAGTACATAGAGTTGTATCGGGAGAAACATGGCAGTAACCCGCCGGGAAATTTGTAGGAGGAGCACATTGTGTTCAAGAAAAGGGAAATGGGCCAGTCCAAGATGTCGCTGAATATTATTCGGGAGGAGATGCTGGGGGTGTTGTGGACGCGGTGGGGATGAGGGGCATTGGGTTCCATTAATTTTGCTATATAGTTTTATTTAGAAATATATGGCTAAAATTTGCAAATAGTTTAAGACTTTTGCTTTTAAAGGAATAAAACGAAGAACGTGGTCCAATCTCCAGACGATTTCAATGATAATTTTGATCCTGAATCTGTAAGGATTATCGCCGCTATAAAAGCGGGCGAAAAAGGTGTCGTTGAGGGTTTGTATGATAGGCATCGCCGTGAATTTCTGAATTGGGCAAAGAAGTATTTTAAAAATTCACGGAACTACCATGAAGATGCATGGGTAGATTCGGTGGCAACCTTTTATGATCAGGCATTGTCGGGAAAGTTTGTTGGACTTACGTGTTCGGTTTCAACCTATTTATTTTCGGTCGGTGAAAATAAACTCAAGAAAAGAGAGAAAGATGAGGGCCGCTATGCCTGGGATGAAGACATAGATAGAAAAATAGACCAACCTGAAGTAAATAATGAATTTGAAGACAAATGGGGAGAGAAAATGCAGAAGCTATTGGATGCGATGAAAAAACTTTCTCCAAAATGTCAGGATATACTAACCAAACGGCACTTCAAATATTTTTCCATTGAAGAGCTTGCTACAGAATATAAAGTCACCAAGGATCGTATGAGTGTTGATTTGTCGCAGTGTTTAAAGAAACTTAAAGATAAACTTAAATAGTGAACGACCAGGACCTATTGCTGATAGAACAATACTACCGCTCGGAGTTGTCCGAATCGGAACGGGTGGCCTTTGAAAAGCGATTGGCTTCGGAACCAGATTTGCAAGAAGAATTCAAACTACACGAAATGGCGATGGCGGCCATCCGATTTCATGGACGGGATTTGTTAAAGCAGCAATTGAGAGAAAGGCCTTTAATTGAGAAGCCTCGTTGGAGGAGATATTGGCTTTGGGCGGGTCTTTCTGGTATAGTTGTTTTGGTCGGTGTTTTTTTTTGTTTAGATCGTGATAAGCCGCAAGTACCCCCAGATAACTCAGATAGGCCAATAGTTCTTAAATCTGATTCAATTCCTGATAAGAACTCAGCTATAACCAATCCAGAACTACTCCCAACACCCAAGAAGCCACTTCCAAAAGCCATAAATGTAAATCAACTGTATGCCAAAGCTTATCGGCCCTACAAAGAAGGCACCGGTACTACATTGGGGTCAGACCCTCAGTCCCCTGACACAAGTAATTTGGCAAGCATTGAATTATTGAAACAACTGGCAGAAGTGGAAAAATTTGATTCTTCCTTAGCGGTATATAACCGACTCTCGCCCGAGTTGCAGAACGAAGAGATTGCGCTGTTTTACAAGGCTAACAGCTTAATGGCACTAGGTAATACTAAGGAAGGGGCCATACTATTTGAAAGCATCGCCTTGGATTCAAACGCCACATTCATCAGTGAGGCTCAATGGTACGCTGCTTTGTGTGCTTTGAAAAAGAAGGATTTGCGAAATACAAAAAAATGGCTGCGAATGGTGACGGCAGAGGGAAGTTACGCTTCGGAAACGTTACGCAAGAAGGCAATTAGGCTGTTGAATAAACTTCAGTGATGCTTTCTATCAATTCTCAAACAAGGGTTCCATGTTTCCGGAAGCAATGAATCCACCCCAGAAGTAGGGGTTGGCCAAGGACAGACTTTGCTTTTCCAAATAATTTAGTTTCGCTTGTCGCAGCGCATCATCTTTGCGAGCCCCTGTTTTCAATTGTTCGTAAAAACCAAGCATTAAATCGTTTGTCGGACCATCTTTTACCATCCACAAAGACACTACCGAAGCAGGTACACCTGTATATGCAAATGCCCTGGCAAGGCTCATTACGCCTTCTCCCTGTCTGACTTGGCCCAAGCCCGTTTCGCAAGCTCCCAGCACCGCCATTTTTGCATTCAGTTGAAGGTCATAGAGTTCGATGGCGTATAAGTCGTTTTCCCCCGCAGGATCTTTCTCGGTCTGAGTGAATAGAAATTTGGAGAACATCGGGTCGTTTCCCTCGATTTGGGTATGCATTGCCAAGTGTAAAATCTGGCCCTGCGATGCCTGTTTTTTAAACTGGCTTTTATTTGCATTCAGACCTAAATAAGCCCTGCCACCCTGTAGGGTTTCGGCAATTTTCTTCGTCCCGTTTCTGGAAATGGGCATGTCATCGAAAGGTTTCAGGCCTTTGCTCTGCAGCTGCTTGTTCCGGTGGTCGCTGGTACTGTACTGTGCCGCAAAAGCCATGAATGGGGTTGATCCAGGCGTCTTTGCTTTGGAGGCGGATTCGGATTGCTTCAATAATAAACTGCCAGAATTCGCATAACTTATGGTGTAATGGCGCAACAGATATGGGAAGTCTTTAAAGTTTTTGGTATCGTTTGCCTTGCTCAATAACTCGAAGGGCACATCGTAGAGTTCACCGTCCGGAATGATTGCCAAATGATTGACAGATGGGGGCAGCGCGTTCAGCGGATTGGATAATAATGCATTGTATAACTTTGCAGCAGACTCTGAGAAAAGGAGGAAATTTTGTTGCCGGTTGCGTAATTTCTCAATTGTCAGGGATTCTCTTAAGTTTTGTATCGATTCATGAAGATCCTGCGGTCGGGGAGACTGAAAAAATTGTAAACCCCGGTTGGTCAGTATAAAAACGTAAATAGCGCTGTCTCCCGTAAAGTATTCAAGCAATGCCTGATTGTCTGGCAATAATTTCTTCAAAGCAACCAGATCAGTGCTGGGCAATCGGACCACAGCATTTTTATCCTTTGGTGGCTCAATGGATTTCAATAGATTCTTCCAGCTTAGATGGGTGTCAAACAAGAGGGTTTCCAAAGAATCTGTTAATCGCTTATTTGATTTGTCAAAAAGGGTGCTTTCAAAATACAGGGTCTGTAAGCTTGTCCTGCGTTCTCTCAGACTGGCCAATTGCCTCCTGGTTGCTTCCGATGCCATTGCTGCCTTTTCACGATCCTGCATTTGCTCAATTAAAAGTCGCTCGCGGGCTAACTCAGCGTATTGGAACGCGCGTTCGGTCAGCGTAGGGTCCTGTGTAAGTTCCTGGAGCTGATTCGCTGCCCATAATGCGATCTCGAAGTATTCGCGGTTGGT
>JBJXGO010000340.1:0-16843 GCA_046160345.1 Saprospiraceae bacterium | reverse complement strand
GGCGGTGACTTTAAGTCACCGCCTGACTCAGTTCACAGTGACCGACACGGGCATTGGCATCCCAGCCGAAAAGATATCAGCCATATTTGACAGTTTTCAGCAAGCCGGAGAGGATACCACGGCCCGTTTTGGCGGTACCGGCCTGGGTCTTACCATCGCGCGGGAATTGGTGCAACTGCATGGTAGCGACATCAAAGTTGAAAGCGAAGTGGGCAAAGGTTCGTCGTTTTCTTTTGATCTCTATTTGCCCTTGGCCAATGCAGCCGATCTGGACAAGGAAAGCGGTGTTGCCGCTTCGTTGTTTTTTAGTACTACCCTCCGAATTTTGCTGGCAGATGACAACGCACTGAACCGGGAAATTGCCACAGAAGCAATCCGGCGGCATTTTGAAAACGCGGAAATTGTCGAAGCGGTCAATGGAAAAGAAGCGGTGGAAATGCTGGAGGCAGCGCGGAATCCAGACCTTCCAGGTTTTAAAAACCTGGAAGGTCTCGCTCGTGGACTACCCGATCTCGTGCTCATGGACATGCAGATGCCAGAAATGACGGGCACGGAAGCCACGCGCCATATCAGGAAACATATTTCTACAGACATTCCGATCATCGCTTTGACCGCCTCCGCCACGTCGGAAGAGATCGAAAACGCTTTGGAATCTGGCATGAACCGGCATTTGGGCAAACCGTTTAAACCACAAGAACTGGCGCAGGTAGTGGCTGAAGTACTGGGTTTTTCAACGTCGGAAGGGTTAAAAACCCTTCCGACGTTAGACGAATTGGATTTCCTGCGCGACTTCTGCAACGGCGACGAAGGGCAGATGCGCCATTTTATCCAAAAGTTTTTAGATCAATATCCTTTAGAGATCGAGCGTTTGGAGTTGGCGTTAGAGGCGAAGGACCGCAAAGCTTTGTATCAGGCTGCGCATAGTTTCCGACCGCAGTTGGAGTTTGTGGGACTTAAAAAAGCCGCTGCGCTTGCGCTTCAATTGGAACAAAATGCACTGATGGAAACAGACTCGGGGGTTTTCACCAGTCTTCTGGAACAACTTAAAAATGAATCAAACGGATTGCAACATTTAGAAAGCTGGCCCTCATAAAAATAACATCTAAATTACCCTCAGTCCCGGGAGTTCTTTAGGCTGTCGCGCTTCGTTTTTAACCAGACCATCCCTCTGTCCTCACGACGAAGATTATCCTGCACAATAAGCCTTGCATTGCTCAATACGGTTATTTTGGCACCAGGACAGCATTGAATGCTTGCTACTTCTACCGTACCCTTGCAAATTATCGGATAATTGAACGTACTGGTGGATCAATAGGGCAACAGGTTTTTTCATTGAAGTTCGTTTTAGATTGTTGTATTAATGTAATGGGATAATTTTCCGTGAACATCTTTGCCTTCAACAAAAAATGGTTTTTGAAAACTTAACACCTTTTAAATGCGGCTTTCAAGAGGCTATTAACTGAATTGCCAAAGCGGGATTACAAAACCATCCATACTATTATCTTGTTTGGATGCACATATTGAGTGCAATTCCGCCTCAAACGCAGCACCAACCACATGATTCTTTCCCCGGCTCGCCGCATCCGCAAAGCTTACTGGACGGCTTTGCTTGTTTATTCCAGCTATTTCTGGCTCTCGTTCCGACGGCGGTTTATGGGCCGCAGGTGGTACGAACACCGCATCAAGGCACTCCATATCCGAAATGCCGAGCGGGTAAAAACGGCCATCCTCGAATTAGAAGGGCTGTTCATCAAAATGGGACAACTGCTTTCCGTGATGTCCAATTTCCTGCCGGAGGAATTTCAACGTCCCCTGGAAGCCTTGCAAGACCGATTGCCGGCCAGGCCTTATCCGGAAGTGCGGCAGCGAATCCTGGAGGAATTGGGCGAAACACCAGAAGTATTGTTCAGCCGGTTTGATGAAATTCCCATTGCTACTGCCTCCATCGGGCAGGCGCACAGCGCGGCCCTTACGGATGGTACGGAAGTGGTGATAAAAGTGCAACACTTTGGTATTGAAACGATTGCAGCAGTTGATCTGAGAATTATTCTGCGGCTGACCCGGATATATTCCTGGATCGTGGATATAAAAGGGATGGAATACCTCTATACCCAAATCAGACAAATGATCGAGGAAGAAATGGATTTTGCCAACGAGATCCGGGTCATGGAGATCATTCGGCAAAACCTTGCTGATGAACCAGAGCTGACCATTCCTGAGGTGTTTACCGCCTATTGTACCAGTCGGGTGATGACCACAAGGCTTTGCGCGGGCGCAAAAATATCGGATCTGGCCCAGCTTGATGCCTGGGGTGTTGACAGACAAGCGCTCGCAGCCCGGCTCCTGCGCGTATGGTGCCGTATGGTGTTCAAAGACGGGTTTTATCATGCCGACCCGCACCCTGGCAATATTCTGGTAGATGAAAATGGACACCTGACCTTGCTCGATTTTGGGGCAACGTCCAGCTTGTCGCCTCAAATCCGGCAGGGGATTACCCAACTCATTGAATCTACCGTAAAAAACGACACGGAAGGTATGATAGAAGCCTGCCGCACCATGGGTTTTTTAGTCGAAGGACCTGATGCTGAACGCATGGCAAAGAAAATGATCTCCGCGTTGCGCAATTTTCTGCAAAACGAAATTCAATTCGAAGGTCTGGATTTTCGCAATATACAGGTCAATCCCTTTAACAACAGCCTGATGGATTTGATTCAAGACATTGGTTTCCGGGGCGTGGCAGGTACTGTGCAAATGCCCAAGGACTATGTGCTGCTACATCGCACCATCGCGCTTTTGCTTGGTTTGTCCAACGCCCTTGACCCAACTTACAACCCGCTGGACACGGTACGCCCCTTTGCTCAAAAATATCTTTTACAGGACAAAGGCGGGCCGCTTGGTTACGTACGCGAGCTGCTCAAAGGCTTGTTAACCAATGTGTTGGCACTTCCTGATGAGGTGCAAAAAACGCTCAAAAAAGTCCGTTCCGGAGAACTCGAAATTCGCACGCCAGATGTTCAGGAGATTGGCAAGCAAGTGACGAGGGGCATTCGACAACTCATTTTTGCGGTATTCGCTATTGGATTGGCATTTTTCAGCTTGAGTATGTGGGAAATGGGCTGGGAACAGGAAAGCCGCTGGGGTTTTGGGGCTTCAGGGTTGTTCGGCCTGGCCTCAATTTGGGGCATCCTCCGGATGAATCGCACAAAATAAGCAATGCTGGTTCTGTTTGTTTTTTCTCCTCCAAGGACTTAGAGGTGCTTTGGTCAGAAAAGTGTGGCACACCTTGACTACCACATTGATTTTCAATACGCTGGTTTAGCTGTGCCACACATTTCTGAGCACTCTCTATTTTATGATCTGTTCAAACGAAGATCAGCCCTTGCTACAAACGCCTCACAAGCCCGATCCAGCATCTCAAAAACTTCCTCAAAGCCATTGTCATCGTAGTAAGGATCAGGCACGGAGCGTTCGAGTCCCGGGTGGCTCTGATCGAGCATCAATTCGACTTTAGCCCGATGCGCTTCCGTTCGGGCGAGCCGCAGCACATCGCGCATGTTCTGCGTATCCATCACAAAGATCTTGTCAAAGCGTTCAAAATCATCGGTTTGGAACTGTCGCGCCCGCTGATCAGTGATATCAATGCCATGCTGACCAGCAGTAACAATAGAACGTCGGTCTGGCAATTGGCCAGCGTGCCAATGACCGGTTCCTGCGCTGTCCACTACCCAGTCGAATTCGGCTTCGCGGATCTTTTGTTTCATAATGCCCTCGGCGAGCGGGCTGCGGCAGATATTTCCGAGACAAACCATTAGGATTTTCATGCGGGAAAGATAGGGACATTCCTTTGGCCATTCAAAAAGCCCATTACGCAGCACTCCCTGTTAAGGTGCCGAGCACCGGAACAATAGATGTAAAGTTCCGGTGCTCTGCACCTCTAAATCAATTGTTGAACGAACTTGCTACCGATCCCGACAGTCGGGACTACGCGGCTAAAGTGACAAAGTAGCATTAGGAACGCGTAAAAAACAACTTGTTGCTTTATGACTAAGATCCGCGTTTTAGCCTGGAGAATTGACGAACATTGTAATGTGGGCTGATCCGGTTATGAGGTTCATTTTTTCTCTTCCATCCTCAAAAATTCATGACTCTCCAGCAGGTTTTTGTTGCGCAGGAATTTTGCAAGCTGGCGGTCGCTGGGGTTTGCTACGTAGGCAGTGTGTGGCTCGTCACGAAGGGAGGTGCTGTCAATCTCTTCTCGTACCTTGAATGGCAAATCTGATATCTCGCCATTAGGCCAGCCGAGAAATTGAACGCGAATTCCTCGGGGTGTTTGTTGGAGTGTTGTGGTATACCAATATTCCTGCCCTTCCTCTTTTACGTTGAAAAAATAGAGCTCCCCTTTTTTTCGCAGTACAAGGGCATAGTCGGTTCTTGTTCCATCCTTCTCGTTGTACATCAGCAATATGCTTTTGGAGAGTTCCATGTGATAAAGAAGCTTGGTTGAGGCGACGTAGCGCTCGCCTACTCGTTTGACCTGAGCGAGAAATAACGGGCTGCAAGAATCGCAGCCTGGCTCCACCCTAAAGAGCGAGTCATTGCGAACGAAGGCCTTCTCGGAGGATTTGAGCTTGGAGGCCATCACGAATTCTTCGGAGTACACGTTCCATATTTGGTCTTGAGCAATGTACTCGATACGAGTCCCTTCTTGGAGGATATTTCTGTCGGCTCCGGTTTGTTGATAAATACCGGCAAGGGCGCTGGGGAGCGATTTCATTTCTTGCCCGCCATTCGGCAAGGGTTGTTCAAATTTGAGGTTTTTGCAATTGCTGAACAACAAGGCAGATGCGAGGAGAAAAATGATGTTTTTCATAGTGGAAATTGATTTGAAAATGAGTTATTCCTTTTCAAGTTTGAAGACTTTCGACCGCTCGCCCATGAGCTTCAAAAAATATACCCCAGGGGGCAAATTTGAAAAATCTTGTTGCGCTATGTTTTTCCCCGAAAAAACCACCTTCCCGATGGGGTCGGTCAGTTCAAAATACAAAACATCAGCGGTAGCACCCACATAAATATGCGAGCGAAACGGGTTGGGATAAACAGTCATCGAATTCTCCGCCCCCTCCAAATCCTTCGTCGCGACGATGGCAGAATCGCAATAGGAGCCAGTGCCTACCAAAGCGGTCATTTGATTGCATAGATAGTGGTAATTGTTCAATTCTTGCATGGTCAACGTTCCAGCCAACAGGTTGTCAGCTTCATCGGGATCGGAGCTCAGGCGGTATAATTCCTGATGTCCGTCCTCGTCAAAATGGAGGAGTTTGAAATTCTTGTTTCGCATGGCTTTGCCGTCGTTTGCGTCGGACGTTTTTTTGAAAATTTCGGTGAAAGCCCAAGGCCGAACGTTCTCGCTTAGATTGGCAAGTATGGGCAGGATGCTTTTGCTGTCCACTGGTTTACTGACCGGGATTTGTGAGGGCCAATCAGCGTAGCCGAACATTTCCAAAATAGTAGCAAACAAGTCCACCGTGTTCACCAAGGCCTCGCTCGTGCGCCCGGGGTCCACGACCGAAGGCCCGGCAATGACAAACGGCACGTGTACGCCATATTGGTAAATGGTGCCCTTTGCCCGGTCGGTGCTGGATATCTGGGCTGTTTTGGTCGAGTTTCCGTTGTCGCCGATAAAAATAATATCCGTGCTGTCCAAAAGATTGTGGACTTCCAGCGAATCGAAGAGCCGCCCGATTTCATGGTCCAGCGCTTCTAGCGATGCCTTAAAATAAGCCTTCGGGTTCGCCATGATTTCCGACGGTGTGTCGGGCAAGGTGTACGAATGAAGCTCCTCAGGCGGCAAATGGTACGGCGAATGCGGGGCATTGTAGGCGAGCCACAAGAAAAACGGCTTGGTGCCTTGATCTCCGATCCAGGCAATGGCATCGTTGGTAGTCTCGGTGGTGGCGTAATTCATGACATCCGAGGGGACACCGTTGATCAGTTCTTCCCACTCGAAATAGTCGGGCAGTTCGCCGACGAAAATCCCTTCAAAATGATCGTAGCCCATAATGTTGGGGTTCATCAGGTTGGCAGTTATTGATTCGTGCAAGTGCCATTTTCCGAAGTTGGCCTTGGCAATACCATCAGGCAGAAAAGTATCAAGGAGGAGCGGAATAGTCAGCTCGTTGATGTCCAACTCATCAGAATCACCCATACTACCCACAACGCTGCCCACTCCGGTTCGAAAACTGTAACGCCCCGTCAGTATCCCGGCGCGGGTAGGCGAGCAAACCGGGTTTGACATGGCATTGGTGAAGCGAACCCCCCGGCTCAACAATTTTCGGATGTTTGGCATCGGAGCGGTGTCCTGGAAATCCTCATAAAAACCGAGGTAATCCGTGCCCAGGTCGTCAGCGATGATGAGGACGACGTTTCGTTGGGCAGGCGCGAGCTGCGGGGCAGCGAGGGCCAAAAATAAAAAGAAACTGACTAGATTTTTCATAATACAATTGTTTCGTTGGTTTCTGAATTTTAAAGTTTTTATTAGCAAAGTTACAACAACGGCGAACTCACCGCATCACATCTATCATTTTGCAAGGCATCCGCATTTTCACGATAAATACGGATGTCTTGCAAAAAAGATAGGGGGTGTTTATGGGATTCACTTGGTGGCCGATTAAAAGTCGACGGTTACAACAAGATGGATGTGGATTGAATACTACTTCTTGCCGTTGTTGGCGAGGATATTATTTTGTGATCACCAGTCGCTCCGTCAGCATATAGCCGGCGGAACTTGCCTTTACGAAGTAAACCCCGCTTGCGAAGTCGCTGCCGGAGAGGTCGAGCTTCAGTTCGTGATGTCCTTTTTTCAGGTTTTTTTGCCAAACCGCTTTTCCAGAATAATCCAGCAGGGTTAGTTCAACCGCTTCGTCCTCGAAGCCGTGCAGATGGAAAGTCACCATTTTGCCAGCCGGGTTCGGTATAATGGCCATGTAATGCGTTCCGGCACCGGTAGCCGTCGTTGCACGATTACGAGCCGGAATGCGACTCTGCCCGCCCGAACACGGCGAGGTACCGCAAACGCCCAGATAGTCGCCGTGTGCCAAGTGGTCGGACACGGCGTTTGGAGCGACGCACTGCGTTTGGGGATTGTTCGGGTTGTTCGGCGGAATGTGGCAAATGTTCACTTTATCCATGCCATTGCCACAACGCACGTCCACTACCTCTACGGTCACGTTGTCGGTTCCGGTAGCGCCGCCGGTGTCGGTGACGCTGACTGAATAGATTGTAATGGCGGTTGGGCATACTGAAATGGTCGCAGTCGTTGCTCCATTGCTCCACAAAAATGAATATGGCGCTGAACCTCCCTCAACAGTTACTGTGAGATCAATACATTCTGCAGGATCGTAACCCAAATACACTTTTTCACAATCACCCGCATTTACTGATAAATCTGAAAAGCCTTCGTCAATTGATCCGTCACAGTCGTTATCTACACCATCCAGTATTTCGGTAGCATTAGGACTGATGTTTGCATTTGCATCATCACAATCGTTTCCGTTGTCAACAAATCCTGGTGGTTGATCGCAGGTAGTAATCGCAGCGTCAAGGTTGCCATATCCATCTGCATCTGCATCCAGGTAGTAAGTAGCGGTAACTCCTTCGTCTACCTGTCCATCGCAATCATCATCAATGGAGTTGCAAACTTCTGACGCAGCTGGATGAATGGCTGCATTTGCATCGTTACAATCGGTAGCGTCGATGACAAAACCAGTTGGCTGGCTGCAGGAGGCGGAAGGAAGGTCACTGTTTCCGTATCCATCATTGTCAGCATCATAGTAATAAACATCCGTGCAAAGCACATCGAGATGCGTAGTGGCTTCAGCAATGGGTTCCTGCACTTCTATGTTTCCAGCAAGATCTTCTGCAATACAAATAAAACGATAAGTATTGCCTGTTTCACCTGTGAAAATTGCAGATGTCTCCTGTGTTTTAGAAAGAAACAATTCGTAACCACCGTCATTCTCACTGACAAAAATGGAGTAGTTTTTTATTTCCCCGACAGCATCCGTACCACTCCAGGAAATGGGAAAAGCGGTCTGGTACATTGTTGCCGACAACGGTTCCATGATGCCTTCCGGTTTCGTGAAATCAATGATGTTTTCCGTTTCGTTGGTAGTGAAAATGTCAAACACCTCAAATTGAATGTGCCCTTTGTTTTTTATTACAGTACCTGATGGAAGATTGGGTTTTGGCTTTGCAGTGTACATAACATACGCGCCGCTATCGGGCAGCAGGTTATAGTTGAGCAAATCCCATTTTAAAACCCGTGTAGTTGGATTAAATGAGGCGCCCGCTGAGGAAATAATATTCAGTGTGGTTTCATCGAGGTCTTCATCCAAAGTATCTGTTATAAAAATATCTCTCGCTTCAATGTTTCCTATGTTTTCAAAGTGAATGACATAAGGAAGCAATTTATCAGGTTGGATATACTTTTCTGCCAAAACGAGTTTTTCATTGGGATCAACAGCGCCATTTGCTTTTGTAGTGTCGCAAGAGCACTCTTCTGGACTTTCAGGATTTGGATCATTGCTTTCATCTATAATACATTTATGATATTCCTGCTTGCAATAGTATACAGTAGCACCTAAGCAACCACCTAAACAAATAGGTGGAGGAATAGGCGTAACTGCACATAAGGCAGTTATAAATCCACATCCAGCAAGAGTTCCAAATGCTTTTAAACAATTGAAGAGTTTTCCTTCACATACAGTCGATTCTAGCTTTGTTAAGCACGCACATCCAATTACTGTTGAATCAATGGGAAAATGAGGATGTAATTTTACTTTGTATGAGATCACAATTGACTCGCCTGGATTTAAAAGGATGACCCATCTGATAATTGAAGGGATTGAATCATTTGTGTCAACTGTATAAATATTTGGTATATGCGAAAATACTTCTGCTTGAGAATCAGCAGAAATATACTCAAACCACGGCTCTATAAATTCCATTATGTATGCAGTATCTATACTAGCTCCCACATTCTCAACCAAAATAAAATAATCCATTTCTCTTCCCGGTACCGCTGAAGTGCCAGATTTAAATATTTTAAACCGCGACTCAGGCAAAGTCAACAATACTTTCATCACAAAATCTTTTTGTGCAGTGGAACCATTAGCATCCGCAACCTGCACAGTAAACGGAAACTCACCGGCTTCCGATGGCGTGCCACTCAATACACCCTCCGCACTCAAAGTAAGACCGTCAGGCAGCTCCCCGGTTAAAACCGCCCAAGTGTAGGGCATTGTTCCCAAAGCAGCCTCGAGCGTTTGTGAAAATGCAGATTCATATTGAGCATCTGAAATTGTTGGAGTTTGAATTTGAATTGATTTGCATTTGCCTGCCAGTCCTGTGTTTGAGCGGAATTCAATTTCAGAATTCGAAAGGGCGCGTTTATAAACGGTCAATTCATCCAAATTCCCTTGCGTATATCCTTCACCAGAAGTCTGCAGCCAGTCTACAAAACCGATGCTTAATGGAGAATTTACATCAGGGATTGATAAACCGGGTACTACCTCACTTCCTGTCAGAACTCCATCAACATATACCTTTAATGTATCAGCCTGGCGGGTAAGTGCAAGATGATACCATTGATCTACGATTGGATTAAATGATGACTGAGCCAACCACCGTTGTGCATTTCCATCGTTCAGGTATAAAAACAATTTTCCTCCACCAAGTGCAAATGTCCAGGTGTTGGCGGAAAGCCCTTCACTTTGTCCAATAAATTTTGAAGCGGGATGAAATAGATCCTCTCCCTGTGGGACTTCAAAACTCGCAAAGAAATCAATTGTAAAGGGATCAGTACCAAAAGCCCAGTCGCTATGGTCGGGTACTCCAATGTAATCATCGGTTCCATCAAACGTAGCTACCGCGGAAATGAAAGTGCCATTAACAGCAACAGCATCGTGATTGCCAGTTAAATCTGCAATTGTCGATCCCATTAGATTATCAAAAGACCACCAGGCTATAGCATCACTAATGTCAAAGTCGCTACAATTTCCTATTACAAAATTTTTCCATTCTTGCATGCTCCAATTTCCGGCTTCATTTTGCGTTCTGATAAATAGTTGATGAAAGCCATCTGAGAGCGAATTGGGAATGAGGATGTTGAAAGTTTGATCTAAGCTTGAACCGGGAGTAACCGCAATGATTCCGCCATTTCCAGCCACGCCTACACCGGGATCCGTATCGAAATAGTATTGTATTGCGACAATATTTACAGGCAATGGAGCAGGAACATAAAATTCACTTTGCTGCGATAAGGACCAGGCATTATTCTGGTCTTTGGCACGAATGAATAAGTTGTGAAACCCCGTGCTTAATGTCGGTATTGTGATGGTAAAAGTTTCGTTGATACTGCTGCTGGAAGTGACGGGAATTGCTGCACCGTTTCCAATGCCGGGATCGCTGTCAATATAGTATTCCAGAGCAGTGATTTGTTGAGAAGGACTTTGTGCTATGAGCTGTAAAGCCACACTAAGCATAGTGAGGATGAGCATTATCTTTTTCATTTTAATATTCTTTTAATGGAGAGAAAATGAGATGATTGACAATATTAGTTATCCTTGGGCTTCGATGCCTGCACCTGCACATTCATGGTTCCGCCGGGTTCCACAATGGGATTGATGATATTCACGGATCGTACCACAGGAACGATGAGCACTTCACCGGATTCACTGAAATTGCTGGATCCTCCATGAAGGCCTATATCCGTCAAATCATCAGCAGCCCCTACAGCAGCTGAGCCTGCCTGAAGGTGATAATCATGGGAAGCAGAATACAGGTTTCCAAAAGTATAACTAGCGAAGAGTGGATCAACACCCAGCTGGTTCCCACCTCCATTCGTATTACCCGCAGGAGGGAATGTTGCGGATAGCCGGCAGATATTATTTTGGAAAGTAGAAGATGTGATGCCGGTAAAATCAGTGGAATTCATGAAAATGCTGTTCTTAATAGTCAACCCGGCCAGGGAAATGAATAAAGTGGCCGGTGTAAGAAACAGGCTATGATCAACTATGGTGTTCTGGGCAACCGATGTATTTCCGCCCAAAACACTATTAAAAATACAATTGGTAAATCGAACGCCTGTAAGCTCGCCGTGGACATACATTGCCTGTAAAAATATGCAATTTGTGAAAAGAGCATTATTCCCGGCAATAACCAGTCTGTCCATAAGGCAGTTCTCGAACAAAACATTGGTGCCGCAGAAAAGTCCGTTTACATAGCTGTTAGCATCTCCTACAAAATGAATTCCGTAAAACTTGCTACCGCTGCTGCCGTTAACATTGACCCATCCACCGCCACTCCCAGGACCTTCGGAGCCTTTACCGAATTTTGTAGTTATAAAATTTTCCTTTTGCGTATTGAATCCTTCCCCTATAACAACTAATGGCTTGGACCAAAAACCCATTTCATAAACAGTATTACTACCATCTACCATAATGGTGTCATAATTAGAGGAGGCAACATAAGCCGCATCCAAGGTGGTATACTGGGCTCCACCTTGTAGATTGTTGGAAACCGTGCGTACAGTAGCAAGGCTTACTTGGCAAAAAATAAGAAATGCCGTAATGGAAGAAATTAATGCTTTCATTTTTAAAGTTTGTTTAAATGTGATTGAAAAAAAAGATTGACCTAGAAGTTGTTTGAACATGGCACAAAGGTCAAGGCAGCGAATAGCTGCCACAATCGCCCGATGGGGTGGGAGAATGAGCCTGGGTATCACCCAATGGGGTGAAGAACCCAGCCAATTTGGTGTTCAAGAAAGTGTGGCACACCTTGATTTAGGTGTGCCACACTTCTCTGAACACTCTCGTTCGGAAGGGGATGAGTGGATTCAAAGGGGAAACGAGAGCACGATTTTCGTGCCTTCCCCCGGCGCAGTGACCACCGACATTTGGCCGTTCAGGAGCGTTGCGCGGGCGGCCATGTTTGCAAGGCCGTGACCGCCCTGCACCGTATCGGGATCGAAACCCTTGCCGTTGTCGGAGACTTCCAGATAGAGGAACTTGTGGTCGGCAGCGCAGCGGATTTGGATGTACACTGTGGTCGCGTGGGCGTATTTGGCGAGGTTGTTCACCGCTTCTTTGAAGAAAAGGTAAAAGTGCCGCCGTTCGGCAACACCCAGTTGAACCGAGTGGGTATTTTCAGAAATTTCAAATTGATAGTCAATATTTTGGGCCTCCAAAATCGGCGCGGCGAATTGGCGCATCCGGCTCACAATGCTTTCTATCGAGTCATTGTCAGCCTGGAGCGACCACATCAGATCGCGCACTTTCGAGGTCATTTCGCGGGCTTCCTCTCCGGTACGATTCAGTGCCTCGCGCATCTTGTCGGGCGTAGCGGCGGCGGCCAATTGGCTGTTGAGCGAAATGCTGCTTAGTGCCGAACCGAGATCGTCATGCAGATCGCGCGCAAGGTGGGTGTGCGCTTCGAGTAAGTCCTTTTCCAGGCGGTTGCGCTCCTCTGCAAGGAGTTTCGATCGCTTGCCCAAAGCCATTAAAAAAATGAGTATTTCAATCGTGCAAGCCGCTATCATGTAATTGATTCTTTCCCCCTGAAAATTGAACCCTGTTTTGGGCGCTATAAAAAGTCCGATACCTATTCCGAGATAAAGCACGACCGACCCCCACACAATCATACGGGCTATTGGGGTGTGGATACTGAACATACGAATCATACAGTACACCGAAACCAAGCCGAGCAAAAGGTGTATGGGGGGATATACGTAGGCCCAATAGGCCTCGCGGAAAAAGAAAATTTCGAGCAGTATGTCCAGAACCGCATAGCCCACCACAAACCAAATTGTAAAATTGAAAAGCCGAGCAATGCCTGGCAGGTGCTTCTTAAGGTCTGTGATGTCGGCCACAAAAAGCCGGTAGGTGATGTGGGGCAACGCTGAGCCTATACCCTCGCTGAACACAAATGCCGATGGAAAATAACTGAAAAGTAACGGCATTTGCCACAGGTGTTCATTAATTTTCAAAAGCCCTATGGCAATAGAAAGCACATAGAGTGCATAGTACAGGTAGGCACGCTCTCGGTTTTGCCAATATTGGAGCAGTGTAAAAAGCGACATGAAGACCGATAAGATCGTCGCTACCAAGGAGGGATAAATGATCCAGCGGTTTTTGCTCAGGGCAAGGGCTTCGGCGGTTTCAATGCCCCGTTGCGAGATCACTTGTGCCCTTAACGCAAAATCCGGACGCGGTCGGTTGGCGATACGCGCATAAAAAATAGTCGTGTCGCCCGCCGTGGCTTTGAGCGGCATGTATTCGTTCTGCCCGGGCTTTCTATGAGCGGCGAACCCGCCCTCGCGCTTTTGCCAATCGCGCCCATTTCCGGAGAAAAAAAGCGTGACAAAGTGCTGATTTCCAAAGAAAAAAAACATGTCGCCTCCTTCCTCGGAGGACCAGGGATATCCTGTTGCGCGAAAGCGCAGCCAATAGTTGTGTCGGCAATTTTTAAGGACAATCTGCCTGGGAACGGGTGCATTGGAGAGCGGAGAAAAAGAGGCCGTTCGCACTTTTTCCAGCTCGAGTTTTCCGGTGCTGTCCATAAATAGTTCAGCGCTTGCCGAAAAGTCGAGCAAACTGTCCTGAATATTTTTTCCAAAAAAAGCAACAGGCAAATGCTCTTCTTGCGCCACAACGTGTGTTTGTGCAAAGCACCCAAAAAGGAGCAGGGAAAAAAGTCGGAAAATGTGGG
The DNA here is from genome assembly GCA_046160345.1 of Saprospiraceae bacterium. Taxonomy (GTDB): domain Bacteria; phylum Bacteroidota; class Bacteroidia; order Chitinophagales; family Saprospiraceae; genus M3007. Next base: position 3,079 of record JBJXGO010000340.1, on the reverse strand, counting down.
AGCCATCCATTAGGATTTGTGTTTCCTGTGCAAAGATCGCATTTTCGGACTCAAACCCATTTTTCTCGAATGGCTTTTGACACGGCCTCCGGTGCGGAATGCACCTGCATTTTTTCGTAAATCCGTTTCAGGTGGCTTTTCACTGTGTTGATGCTGATGTTAAGTTCCGAGCCAATCATTTTGTACGAATGGCCTTTGGAGAGCCAATCCAATACAAGTTGCTCGGTATCGGTAAAAGCAATTTTAGGGCCTCTGCTGGTCGAAGGGCGTTGCTCTCTGGCGAGTTGCAATGCCCGTTTGGCGATATAGGGCGACATAGCCGTTCCTCCTTCCATCACTTCTTGAATAGACTCACAGATACGTTCCGGAGTGGAAATTTTTAGCAGATAGCCGTCTGCTCCGCCTACTATCATAGCCGTGAAAATCTTGTCATCGTCATCCAAATGGGTGATGATGAGCACTTTGACTTCGGGGAAACGGCTCTTTATGATGCCCATGCCCGTCAACCCGTCCACATGAGGCATTTCCAGATCGGTAAGCACCAAGTCGGGCCGGAGGATTTCGACATGCTGCGCCACGTTACGGCAGTCGGGGAACGCGCCTACGAGATTTAGCCCCGCAGAGACAGCCACAAACTGGCTCAGGCTGTCGCGGAATCGGTCGTCATCTTCGTAGATAAGAATGGAAAGCGATTTCATGCGGCCAAAGGTACGACCCACTTCTGACTGACAAAACCACCCAATCGGGTGATTGGGTTTGCCTTATAATCGTCCAAAAATGGGTAAAACCACAGGGCGAACATAAAGAAATATCCAACTCCCAACAAGAAATGTCCAATGTCCAAGTGCTTTGCGTACTGGTCATTTCAGACCACTTGGGCATTGGACATTGGACATTTAAAAAGCCCATTCCGCATTACGCAGAACAGGCTCACAGTGATAAAAATCACCATTCCAAATTTGGATTTGTGCTCGTTTAGAGGGTGTCTCACAAGACTTGTTCCAGCATATTTGTCAGAAATAAATTTTGAAATTGATTAAAACCTATAAGGTTTTAGTAACCTTATAGGTTTCGATGTGTCAATTTCAGAATATTATTTCTCGCAAAAAGGCTCAGTATGTCCTTATGATACACCCACTTTGCCCTAAACTATTTCAAAATCAACTTCTGCGTTTTCACCCCTGATTTAGTTTGAATGTCAACCCAGTATATACTACTTCTTTCGATCGAGCTTTAAGGGACCGTAATACGGAGCACTTTTCTTTGTGCTTGCAAGTTATCGCTTTACAAACCCTCTCAGAAAGAAGCGGCGCTCGCTGGACGCTTGATTGGTGGAAAACCCCTGTTTTGTCGGGTAGTATTTGCCAGGCTGGTCATACTTTGCTGGCTGTTTAATATCCGTCTCAAAATTGCGTTGATCCAGGATGAATTGCCTCGTGATCATCGGCTCCAAAAAAGTCACTTTGTTGTCAAAAGAACCCCAGATAAAGGTTTGTGTAAAGGATATACCATTGAGTTCCGGCGCTGTTCCATCCAGCCAATGCACCCCCATTAGTGGCACTAAGGGTGTTGGGAAATATGCCTGGGGGAAGTAATCCGCACTCGGTAGTAGTGCCGCCTTCACCGTATCAAAAGGAGAAATGGATGCACGTTCTGAATGGGGGCTGGTGTAAAAATGGAAATCATAGTGCGGCACATCATAGATCCCCATAGGTTCGTGGCCATGACCTGCAAAAGCCATATACTGGTGTTTAAATGGAGTGTTGCCGGCTGCTTCAGGAAAATCCAGGCTCAGATCCTCATCGCCCGACATGGAGGTAAAATTGTCAAAAGCATTCTTGTCTAGTGCAACGCCGATTTCAAGTGGATCTCCATTGTCATCGTTGATTACATAAGTGTAGGCTTTGCCAAATCCAAAGGCGGTTTCAACCCCTCTGAATTCACCCCCCAGTTGTTCCTCTTCGCTGCAAGCAAAGAGTCCTAAAGAAAGGGCAAATATGCCCAATAGCGTTCTGGTAAGCATTTTGATTGTCATAATAATTAGGATTTAATGTTGAAAAAATGGTGAATCTTGTTTAAAAGGTGTGGAATTAGTGTTTTTGAAAACGACCTGCTTGAATTCAGGGGCAAAAATACGGGGCATTGCTCAGGTGTGAAATCCACCGAACACGGGATTTTTGTATCCCCGAAAAGGGGTAGAAAATGTCGTAAAAGGTTCTTTGAAAGGCTTTAAAGCGGCGATGGAGCCTCCTTGAATTTTTGGTACTTGCCCAATATCTTACCCATGAAATAGCTGATGGGCATGATCACTTTTTTGACAAAGCCCGGCATATCCGGCACGTCGTACTCGTTGCGGTAGCGGCAAGTAAGATACGCTCCATCAAATATTTCGGGCCGCTTGTCCATGCCCTGATTGAGTGCATCATAGAGTGTGGTGAGGAAAAAGACCACATTTTCAGCCGGATCGATCCAGCCCGTGATGTGTAGTTCTTCTTCACCGGCATTCCAGAAACGGTGCGGTACGCCACGCTTAAAGGTGACGCTATCGCCGACGCCCCCGAATTGCTCGGATTCGCCAAAGATCTGGTAGCCGATTTTGCCTTTCACGACGGTTACGCCTTCGTCCTGGCGCAGGTGTGTGTGAAAGCCGGGGCCTGCCATCGGTGCGCAAAAGCCTTCGAGAAGCAGTTTGTTGCCCTCCATGCGGAGGAACGTGATTTTTTCGCCGTATTTGGTTTCGATAGAGAAAGGAAATTGGTATTGCATAAGTGTAGTTTTCAATTTTTTATCTCGGCAGTTGCCAAGCTTGGCTGAGCTGTTAAATAAGCATAGATGGCCTGTAATTGATCATCGTCGTAGTGACCGATTTCTTTCCAAGGCATAAATTTCCCGTTTAGTTCTTTGCCCAAGGGGGTGATTCCAGTGCGCATTGATTTCATAAAACCTTCGGCGCCCCAACTCGACAAATTGCCTCCCGGAGTGAGGTTTGGCCCCATCGGTGCTTCGGGATTGGGGTCTTTGCCGCCATTGAGTTGTGGGCCATGGCAAGAGCGGCAACCGCTAATTTTGACCAGGTAAT
>JBJXGO010000339.1:0-17922 GCA_046160345.1 Saprospiraceae bacterium | reverse complement strand
CAAAAAACCAAATGAAAACAATCTTCCTACCGTATTTTAGCCCCGAGAAGGATCGGGGTGAAAATTTGCTTTTTGCAGGATTAATACGTCTATACGAGTAGAAGTAACGGTTTGGTTTAATTTTTTTTGTATTCTGACAAAAAAATCGCCTTGCAGCATCATAGCACTGCAAGGCGATTTCCTTTGTCGATAGTCAAAATGGGGATCGATCAATACGCTCCGATCGAGAGCATCACCAGTGTACAACCCTCTTCTGTTTCTATGCCGCGCTCTTTGGCGAGTTGCACTAGTTCAGGGTTTTCCGTCCCTGGATTAAAAATGATGCGCTTGGGATTTAGCGACAGGATATAATCATAGTATTGTGGCTGTCGAGCCGCACCGATATAGAGGGTTACAGTATCCACCCCTTTTTCTTCAGGTTTCCCTTCAATGATCTTTATTCCATCAATTTCACCTTTGCGGATGCCGACCGGGACAACTTCGTGGCCATGCTGCGCAAGGCGCATAGTAGCCAGGTATGCATAACGTGCAGGATTGGGCGAGGCACCAAGGACAAGTGTCTTTTTCATATTTAGAAAAGAGAAACACAGGCTTTGACAAAAAGTTAGGCGGCATGAGATACTTTTGCGGGCTTTTTCGTGAAATGAATTCACTTTACATGTGCCTTGCGAAATAAATTTCGCGTTACAGTATGATACTTACCGACAAAAAAATCCTTGAAGCCATTGAAAAGGGCGAGATCGTGATCGAGCCTTTCCGTCCGGAGTGCCTTGGCACCAATTCCTACGACGTGCACCTGGGCCGCTACTTCGCTGTTTATCAAGATCATGCGCTGGACGCCAAACGCCACAACCGTATCAACACTTTTGAAATCCCGGAAGACGGCTATGTGCTTCAGCCCGGTACACTCTACCTCGGTGTGACTGAGGAATACACCGAAACCCACAATTCGGTGCCCTTTCTCGAGGGCAAAAGCAGCATCGGAAGGCTCGGTATAGACATCCATGCCACTGCTGGTAAAGGCGATGTGGGCTTTTGCAACACCTGGACACTCGAAATTTCTTGCGTGATGCCCGTGCGTGTGTATGCAGGGATGCCCATCGGTCAACTGATCTACTTCAGCGTGGACGGCGACATCAAAAATTATTACAACAAAAAGCAGAACGCCAAGTACAACGAGCGGACGGACAAGCCGGTGGAGAGTATGATGTGGCGGAATTTTTGAGCCGCCGCCCTTCCATGGCATCTTTCAAAATTCTGGCAATGGGCGAGCACTGTGACGCACAGCAAGGATTTCTATAGATCCATGAAGGTCATCTGAGGCGCGTTCGGTCCAAATTATTTCTTGCGCCATAAATCAAATTGTCTTTTGATGTCATCATGGCCCATCGCACGCCCTAACGCTGTATCCTGCAAGCCTTCATGAACCCCCTCCAACAAGTGGAGCCGCTCCAAAAGTGCATCATAAGAAAGATGCTCAATGGCGTCATCTGCCTCGTCTTTAGATGCCGTCAGTTTGCGAATTTGCCCCAAAGTCATCCGATATTTCAGTCGCAACATGTGCAGCAGGACGTCGCTCTGGTCAGAAATTGAAAGTCCGTTAATGGAGGCTTTTACTTGTTCAACAGTGTTCATAATGTGTGGAATTGATTGTACAAAAGTAATGGTTTTCACTTTTTCACCACCATAAATTCCACCCTCCTGTTCTGCGCCCTTCCCTCATCCGTCTCATTGGAAGCAATCGGTTTGCCTTCTCCCTCCCCACGCGAGCGCAGCCGGTTTTTGTTGACTTTATTTTCCAAAAGGAAATTCACAACAGCCAAAGCGCGTCGGCGCGAGAGGTCGAGGTTGTAATCATCGTCGCCCAGCGCATCGGTATGGCCCTGAATTTCAATGACCAATTTTGGATATTTGCGCATGATCTTCAACAGTTTGTTCAATTCCACATAAGAACGCGGCATGAGTTCGTCCTTGTCAAATTCAAAATAAATATTCTTAAGTGGGATGGTTTTGCCAGTCTCAAGTTTCTGAAGGGAGAGGTCATCCGGTTTCACAAGCACAGGTCGATAGGGCGGTATTTTTTTTACTAAAACATCGTCGAGATAGTAATAGGCATAATTAAAGCAATCCTCACGCGGAGCTACGGACGTGGTATTAAAATCATCGCTGAAGTTTCCGATTACGATGTGCTCGGCCTCGTACTGTGCCACAAACTGGCCGCTCACCTTTACCCATTTGCCATCGGGGGCTGTTATGATGTCGTTCGCGCTTACCTGTGCAGCTCGCACCAGTATCTCATCGGTAAGCCGTTTGATCTCACCGATGGTAAAATAAGCGCCTATATTGTTGATTTGCAAAGATTTGGCTAAGTGCGAAACCCAAAATTCAACGTAATACGCCTGCCCGGTCACAAGCGGTTCAGCCAATTGAATTTCCACATATTCCCGGCAATGTGGCTTCCCGTTGGTACAACCAAAAAGTGTAAGTCCCGCAAAACACTTGCCAGTACGGGGCTTTTGGTCGCCAAAACCTTTGTCCGCCCAGTCCATCGGAACATGTACACCTGGGCCATAAATATCCGGGCTGGCAGTAGTTGCACTGAACCAATATTTTACCACCTCGCCAAAGTACGCGCCATTGTACGACCAGCCGAAGGGGGTGCCGGAGAAGCGTTCAAAACCTGGGTTGGGAACGATATTGGCCGTGGGTTTTTGAGCCAGCGACAAAAAATTCAAGCAGAAAAACAGCAGAATTAGAAACCAGTATCTTTTAGCCACAACAGCAAAAATCGAAGAATACATGTGTCTTTATATTTGAAAATCCAACTTTGTTCAAAAGTATGGGCTTTGGTCGGAATGATATTCTAAAAAACAAGCATTTGTAGGGGCTGGTTAAAAATTATATTCTGCAGCCCCGCTTCGGAAGGCTCGCCATACCTTTGCGGTTCGTACCCCGGAACTCTGTTCCGGGGAAGATCGTGGCCCGGAACGGAGTTCTGGGGTACGTAACGTCCCGGAACGGAGTTCTGGGGAACATAGCGTCCCGGAACGGAGTTCTGGGGAACATCGTGCCCCGGAACGGAGTTCCGGGGTACATAACGCCCCGGAGCAGAGTTCCGGGGTACAAACCATACTTGAATTTTACACATGAACATCGCCGTCGTTGGAACTGGCTACGTTGGACTGGTCACAGGAACTTGCTTTGCCGAAACGGGCAACAACGTCATTTGTGTTGACAACAACCAAGCAAAAGTTTCGAGCCTCCGTGCAGGCAAGATCCCCATTTTTGAACCTGGTCTGGAAGTTCTTTTTGAGCGCAACACAAAGGAAGGCCGCCTTCATTTTACAACAAACCTTGCCGAAGCAGTCGAAAAAGCATCCATCATTTTTCTTGCCCTGCCCACCCCGCCTGGCGACGACGGTTCTGCCGACCTGTCTTACATCATGGGTGTCGCCAAAGATTTGAGTGGCCTTATCACTGATTATAAGGTGATTGTCGACAAGAGCACCGTACCCGTGGGCACTGCTGAAAAGGTGTCTGCGATAATGGCCGAAAAATTGTCGAAAAAAATGTTCGATGTCGTTTCCAACCCCGAATTTCTGCGTGAGGGCGTAGCCGTGGACGACTTTATGAAGCCCGACCGGGTTGTTATAGGCACCAAAAGTGAGCGTGCACGCAAAGTCATGCGCCAGCTTTACGAGCCTTTTGTCCGCCAGGGCAACCCTATTTATTTTATGGACGAGCGCAGCGCCGAAATGACAAAATACGCGGCCAATGCATATTTAGCAGCGCGTATTTCGTTTATGAATGAAATAGCCAACCTCTGCGAAAAAGTGGGCGCCAATGTGGATGAGGTCCGTATCGGCATGGGTTCGGATTCGCGCATCGGCAAACGGTTCCTGTTCCCTGGAATTGGTTATGGCGGCTCTTGTTTTCCCAAAGATGTGCAGGCACTTGCCAAAACCGCTTCCGAGTATTCCTACGATTTTAAAATCCTGAAATCGGTGATGAAGGTAAACGGAATTCAGAAAGGGCTTTTGACCAAAAAGATAAAAAAGTACTACAAAAATGACCTTTCTGGAAAAACTATCGCCGTGTGGGGCTTGGCTTTTAAACCGAACACCGATGATATCCGTGAAGCCCCGGCCCTCGTTATTATAGATGATTTGTTGGCTTTAGGCGCAAAAATTCGCGCTTTCGACCCGGAAGCCATGGAGCATGTCCGTGCGCTATACGGCAACCAGATTACGCTCTGCGAAACCATGAACGAGGTGTTGGATGGATCAGATTGCCTGGCAATCATGACGGAGTGGAACGAATTTCGCGCCCCAGACTTCGGCCATATCGCTGCCACGCTGCGTGAAAAAACCATCTTTGATGGGCGGAACTTATATGACCTCGAACAGATGAAAGACCTTGGTTTTCAATACATTAGCATTGGAAGACCGAAACTGCGCAGGAGAAAAGGGTAGCATCGTGAATTTGTGGATTTGTGGGTTTGTTTATTTGGTTGTCCCAATTTCAAAATTTCGCATCAAGCATGGCGCAAATGAACTGGGTTTTTCTTGACAATTACGGAGGTCGCCATCGGGTGGGGCTTTATCATGGCGACCGTACCGGCCATGTAATGGTTCATTGCAATATGCGCATAGTGCAGGTTGATTTTTCGGTGAAAGAAAGCAAGATGTACTCGTTTTTTATCGAGGACGAACTTTGCGAATTAATCCTTGAAAAAAAAGACGGTGTGTTCGGCTACGAATTGCGTGTGAACAAAAAAGTGGACACTCCCCGCAATCGGGTGCGCCGGGTGGAAGAAGGTCAGACCCGAAAGTACCTGGTGGGCCTGGTTGGAGGAGTGGTCTTAGTGCTGGCTATAGCATTTTTTGGCCTTCGCTGGTATGGGCATACTCAGGAGCTCAAACGAATGGCGGCCACCAGTATAGTAAGCAAGTACAGCAAAGAAAACATGAAATTGCTGGCCAACAATGGCCTGCGAACCGTGGCCCGGCTTCATTTGATACAGGGTGAACAAAACGGCAAAAAGAAAATTTCTTACACCCTGTTGACCATTGACAGCCTTATGGAACAAGGCGATTTTGCGGTAAAAAATGCCAGTCCCATTATTTTGCCCAACGGGTTCCCATTTACAGAAGGCGATGAGTTTGAGGCCGTTTATTTGCCTTCCGACCCACAAGTGCATCGGGTCGAATTTTTTAGTCCAAGTCGTTCAACAACAATTAGTTACCTCAAACTTGCCACTCAGGCAGAACAAAAAAACAACCCTGCAGTTTCGCCAGAAAAGAATGTCTGCAGGGTACTGACGGCTGCTGAAAAAATGGGCTGGCTCTGCCTCGCTAATTTTATTTTTCAGGACAAATCAAAGGAGGAGAATATACGCAATAACCGCGAATCGTACGTTCGCTTGTTGCGGGATCCAGATCTTGCGAAGGCACTTCATGCAGGATGTTGGGACAAGTGAGAAAAACTACTTCTTCCTCAAGATTTCGAGTAATTCCTCCGCCAGCATCGTGTCTTCACCCTCCCTTTTGGCAAGTTCCAGGGAGCGTTCAGCAGCATTTCGCGCCGCTTTCTTTTTACCCATTTTTAGCCACACTTTGGCAAGCGTGTATTGGTAGTAAGAACTTTCTCGAATGGAAATCGCCTTCTCAACCCAGGCCAAAGCTGTTTGAAGTAGGGCCGGATCACTTAATTCGTCTGCAAAAATGGAGGCCATCTCGTTGAGTTCGTCAGGATCGTCTGAAGGGTAGCGGGTGTAATGATCCAGAGCAGTACGGGCAAAGTTTTCGGGGTCGTTTTTTTGCCGGTAATATTCCAGGCGGTAACGGGAAGCAAGTATCTCGCCGCCTTCCGGATAAACCGTACCGTAAAGCCGCTGTATTTCGCCGAGCTGTAACTCCGGGTGACGCTGAAGATAGTCCTCGAACACAGATTCAATTTTGACCTTTACCTCCCCTTTTTCATATTTTTCTTCAAATAGAAGGCGATTTTTTAACAAAAACTGAAATCCTCTGGAGTATGGATCCAGCACATGGCGCATCAACAAATCCATATTTTCCGGTGTGCCCAAATCCTCCTCCGTTTTCAAAAAATCGTTGGCGATGCTTCCTGCGTCGGGGTCGTAGGCGGCGGTTTTGGCTTCCAGATATTTCAGCATAAACTCCCTGTGCCGATTGCCTGAAGCGTATTGTTTTTCCAATGCGGCCAGGTTTCGGCTTGGGTCCAATGCCGTTTTCGCCAATTCAATGAGTTCTTTTGGGTTGTGAAAGCCAGCCGACCGGTGCTGCACCGCCCCCGAATCGTCTACAAAAAGCAGGCTTGGATACACCCAGATTTTGTAGCGACTTGAAATTTCAATGCCTTCGCCACGCTCCATGTCCAGTTTGACACTCACAAAATGTCGGTTGAAAAAATCGCCCAAAACAGAGTCCGGGAACACTTCCTTTGACATCATTTTACAGGGACCGCACCAGCTGGTCACCGCGTCCAGGAAGACGAGTTTGCCCTCAGATTTTGCTTTTGCAAGGGTTTGGGGCCAGCTGCTTTGCTCAAACCGAATACCCTGGGCAGGCAGGAAAAGTGGCAGGAAGATGAGGCAGAAACAATAAACCCGGGGCAGGTTTTTATTCCCGCGCTGTAGAAGCCTTCTCCTCCAACATACCATTTGGCTAAATAATGGGGTTATAATATTCATGAAAGGGTAAAGTTTAGGGATGGTTGGGAACAACTTTAGGATTTCAGGCCCTCATTTTTTAGACTTATTTCCAGCCAGGAATCCCCATCCACTGGAGCCGAGCAAAAACCCAAAATCGTACCAGGAGCCGGTGTTATTGACCGCATAAATGGCAACGTTGTCTTGAAAAAGGCCGGCAATAAAGCTAATGGGTGTAATAAAACCATGCAGCAAGCCGTAGAAAAATCCATACTGTTGGCCACGGAGGCATTCCTTTACAGGTTCTACCTCAGCGCAGGAGGCAAGCATAAAACACGCGAGCAGGATTGTGACAAAAAGGAGAGGTTTGGTGATTTTTTTCATGGTATTGCAAGTTTTAATAAAGCAATTTTAGGTCAAGGTAAACCAAACTCAAAATTATTGCAAAATAACCGATATTTAAAAAAACATTGATCATCCCTGCATCTTTACGGTGTTATCCGCAATGGTCAAGGCCTCAATAATCCCTTCCAGATCTCCTTCAACCACCCTGTCCAGGTTGAAATTCTTGTTGTCGCCTTCCAAACGATGATCGGTCACCCGATTTTGTGGCCAGTTATAGGTGCGTATTTTTTCGGAACGGTCGCCCGTACCGACCAGGCTTTTGCGGGCGGAAGCAAATGCTGAGGCTTCGCGTTGGATCTGGGCGTCCTGGATCTGCTGTACCAATCTGCCCATTGCGATATCGCGGTTTTTGTGCTGCGAACGACTCTCGGTACTTTCAGCTACAATGCCCGTGGGGATATGCGTAAAGCGCACCCCCGACTCGGTTTTGTTCACGTGCTGACCACCTGCACCGGAGGCGCGGAAGGTGTCCGTCCGGATGTCTTCTTTTCGGATATTGATGTCTTCTGGTTCCATTTTGGGGAGCACAACCACCGTAGCGGCAGAAGTATGCACCCGGCCTTTGGCTTCGGTTTCCGGCACGCGCTGCACCCGATGTGCACCGGACTCGAATTTGAGTTTGCCGTACACGTTTTCGCCGGTCACCTCGAGTACGAGTTTGCTGTAACCGCCTGCAGTGCCGGGTGTTTCGTCCAACAGTTCTACTTCCCAGCCCTGATCAGAAAAATAGCTCGAGTACATTCTGTAGAGGTCGCCCGCAAAAATAGCGGCTTCGTCGCCGCCTGTGCCGGAGCGAATTTCAAAGATCACATCTTTCTCATCCTCAGGGTCTTTAGGGGTAAGCAGGACAATAAGCAACTCCTCCAGCGCATCGCGGTCTGGTTCCAGTGAAGCGATCTCTTCGCGCGCCAATTCGCGCATTTCTGGGTCGGTTTCGGAGGCAAGCATCGATTTCGCGCTGTCAATGTCCGAGATGACTCTTTCGTATTTTTGGGCAGCTTCCACTATAGGTTGGAGTTTTTTGTACTCCTTGTTCACCTTCTTGGATTTATCGGGATCGGCCACCGTGGAAGGGTCGCTGAGTTGCTCCTCCAGGTGTGTATATTTTTCGCGTATTGCGCGTAGTTTGTCAAGCATAATCTGAATGTAACCCGAAACGATGTTCCGAAAAGAAAAAAACGGTTAGGGACTAATAAAACTTTAATAGTCCGCTTAAAAATCTCCCACGCTGACCCCTTCAAAGTACCCCATTTGCCACAAGATCAAAATGGCTACTCCAACTACAATTCTGTACCAGCCAAACCACTTGAACCCGTGTGTTGTGAGGAATTGGATGAAATATCGAATTGCTGCCATAGCCACTAAAAAGGCTACCACATTGCCAACGCCCAATAGGAGGAGTTCGTTCCCGCTAAACGTGCCGCCTTCGTCTTTCGCAAAGTCCCAAAGTGATTTGCAGGTGGCCGCAAACATGGTCGGAACAGCCAGGAAAAACGAAAACTCAGCGGCGGTGGTAGGGGAAAGTCCATTGACTAATCCACCGAATATTGTGGCCGCCGAGCGGCTTACGCCCGGCACCATCGAAATAACCTGAAAAAAACCGATACGCAAAGCTCGAGATATGGTAACATCCTGGTCCACAGAGGTTTCGAGCAGGCGCTGGCGTTTGAAAAAGGCGTCCAGAAAGATAAAAACCAATCCTCCGACGATCAGTGCCAGTGCCACTACCACAATGTTTTCTAGCATTGCATCGATCTGTTTTTTAAACAAAAGTCCAAAAAACGCAGCGGGCAAAAACGCTACCAACAACTTGATATAGAACCTGAAATTCTGAAAAAACCGCCTCCAATACAGCACCACTACCGAAAGGATAGCACCGAATTGAATGGCAACAGTAAAAACTTTTACGAAGGGATCTGCAGCGATACCCATGGCCGAGGAACCAATGATCATGTGTCCGGTGGAGGATACTGGCAAAAACTCGGTCAACCCTTCAATAATGGCAAGGACTATGGCTTCCAGCAGGGTCATGCTTTCTCGTCATTGGAGTTTTCCGCGGCGCCCGGCATTCTTTTGAAAATGCCCACGGCTACCACCACAAAGCCTGCCACCATGAGAATCGGCGCCAATGTGATGCGTCTGAAACTGTAAATCCGCTCTGGCTCCCACACGTTCGGATCTGGCATTGCGCCACCTGACATGAAGGCCAGGCCTACCAGTACCAGCGCGAGGCCAATTCCCATCAGGATAAAGTTCTGTCGACCAAAAATAAGTTCGTTGCTCCCGGCAGAAAAGATGCTTTCTTTTTTTTGCGCCGGGCGGCGGACCGGAGCAGGGGCTGTTTTTCTTTGTTGTTGTTGTGGTTGTGGAGCGTTGCGTTGTTGCTTTGCCATAATATTGAATGTGGTCAATGTGTTGAATGTGGTCAATGGGACAACTAATAAAGGTCATCCAGTTTCATCTTTAAAAATTTGTTCACCACCCACCAGGTACTCAGGCCAGAAATCAGAACTCCCAAAAGTGCAAGCCCTGTAAACACCAGCACTACAGCGTTCATATCCTGAAATTGTTCCAAATCAGGCATCACCTGGCGTAACCACCACAAAGTAGCAATAAGTGCTACAATAGCGATGGCCGCGCTCCAAAGCCCGTTTATCACTCCCCGGCGAATATAAGGACGGCTAATAAATTCCCAGGATGCACCCACCAGTTCCTGATTTTTTATGATAAAACGGTTGGAATATAAAGCCAGCCGAATGGTATTGTGGATAAGTGCAATGGCTGCAAAGATGAGAAAAACCCCTAAAGCAAAAGTGATTATACCCAGGCTGCGGATGTTCTTTCCAATGTTGTTTGTGTTTGCAGACTCAAAGAAAAGGTCGCTTATGAGTGTGTCCTGGCGCAAGGTCTCCCGCCACTCGGTCAATCGTTGGTCTTGAAGATACTCGGCTTTTACATTGAACCGCACCACATCGCGCATCAGGTCGGGCATATCTTCGAGTATGCTTTCGTCTCCGAGATCATTGCGCATTGCAGCGGCAGCTTGTTCGCGGGTAATAAACGTGACACTTTCTTTTTTTACGAAGGGTTGTTGGCGCACTGTGGCAACGATCCTTGTCACATCTGCCTCTGCAAGTCCGGGTTTCAGTTCTAACCAAAGGTCCACTTTTTCTTTGAACATGGTTATCAACCTTTGCCCGTGAAGTGCCATCAGCGCAAAAAAGCCCAGCACAAAAAGCACCAGCGCGACGCTGGCAATGGCATAAAGATAATTAGGTCGGGTGCGCGACATGGTTACTTGCGAGGATTCAGTTGGGTTAAATTGAGCGCGAAGGTAAGGAAGCTTGGGAGAAGTGGCACATTTTCAAATATTGCCTCCTGACACGATTTTTGAATACCCCCCGAATCTCTTTTTTTGCCAAAACTTGCCGAACCCAACTTCCCGGCTTTTAAATCTTGGCCTTCGCCTACCTTTGGATTTGCTATTAGACTCAAACATTCCAAAACAGCCCCTTTCAGATTCAACATTTGGCTGCACCATGAACATTCAACTACTGCGCTCCCTCGCATTCGCTCTTTTTTGCCTGCCTTCTTTTATTGGTTCCTCCCAGTGCCTTTATACCCTTGAAATGCACGACATTTCCGGCGACGGCTGGAACGGAGGATTCCTTACCATCAATAGTGGGGGCAACTCTTTTGCATATACTTTGAATAACACCTCGGACGATGGCATTGACAGCACCCTTACATTCGTGGTACTGGACGGCGCCCCGCTCAACATCTCCTTTACTTCAGGGGGCTTTCCGTGGGAGGTTTCCTTTTTTATCTACGACAATACCGGCGGACTGTTTTTAAGCAGCACAGCACCAAACACAGGATCAATTTATCAGGGCACAGGCGATTGTATCAGTTGTGGCGCACCCAAGGGTTTTTCTGTAGAAAATGTTTGGGATACCCGGGCCAAGTTGAAGTGGATACCAAATGGAAGCGCCAATGCCCCGCTTAACTGGCGAGTTATTTATGGGTTGAAAGACTTTTCGGTTGATGCCGGGCAAGGCGACACCCTCGAAGTGATGATTCCCAAAGTTACTATTCTTGGGCTCCAAAAAAAGACCTGGTACGATGCCTATGTCCAACAATACTGCGATGTGATGGGCGGGTATTCTGAAATTGTAGGCCCCATTTCTTTTGAAACTTACTGGACCAACGATGTGGGCATAACAGGCGTGGTTGCGCCCCTTAGCAGCTGTGAACTGGGCTATGATTCGCTGAAGGTTGTCCTGGCAAACTTTGGTTCTGCACCACAATCCCTTTTCAAATTCCGTTATGCTGTCAACGGAACGAATGCCCCGGTTGTGCCGCCCGCCGATGGATTTTACACCGGCATTTTGGGCAAAGACAGCAGTGTGGTGGTTGTATTCGAAACGCTCACGGACTTCTCGGAATCCGGCGAATACCGGATCGATGTTTTTACGGAACTTCCGGGTGACGAGGATGTGTTGAACGATACCTTTACCTATTATCTCAACAGCCGCTTGCAGCCTGATTATGTACAGGGATTTGAAATTTGGGACGGAGGCTGGACGCCCAGCGGCCAAAATTCGTCCTGGGAATTTGGCGCGCCTGACAAAGCTTCCATCCCCGCCGCTGCCAACGGGATAAATGCCTGGGTGACAAACCTTACGGGCAATATCAACCTTTCCGAATTTTCCTATTTGGAGTCCCCCTGCTTCGATTTTTCGGAGCTTGCAAATGACCCCGCCATTGAATTTTCGCTCAATCATGAATTGCAAATAGAAGATGACCTGGCATGGCTCGAAATGTCGTTGGATGGTGGCCAAAGCTGGGAAAAAATAGGTACAACGGGGGAGGGAAAAAACTGGTACAACGATGAAAACCTTTTTCTTGGGCTTGATGAAGGTTGGTCGGGGCGTAGCAATGAATGGGTCAATACCAGGCACTCACTTCCAAATTCGGCGGGAGAAAGCGAGGTGCATCTTCGTTTTGCAGTAGCCACGGCTCCTTTCTTTTCAGGTGGTGGCTTGGGCATTGACGATGTGCATATCGTCAAGTCATTTGCCAAAGACCTTGCCGGATTGAACGTTTATACCTTGGGAGAAAGCGCTGAATGCGGCCTCCCCAATGATCAGATCGTATTTTCATTCACCAACTTTGGCCATCAAACCCAAACCGGCATACAAGTAGCCTATAGTGTCAATGGAGGTATGCCGGTTGTCCAAAATGTGTCGGGCAGTCTGGCGACCGACAAAGGGATCACGCACACTTTCAGCGTGCCGTTTGATAGTCGCGATGGAGTTTTTGAGATCAAGTGCTGGACCCTCCTGGTTGGGGATCAGAATAATAGCAACGATACCGTGAGCTATGTCATAAACCACCAGCCCCAACCGGTGCCTTTCCAGGAGAATTTTGAAACGCACAACTTCCCGCCAGGCGATTGGACCTACGACCCCACTTTTGGGTTCTCCGTGACCGACCAGCACAATAATATATCCAAGGTACTGGCCTTCCATATGCATAGTGGAAACACGTCATTCAAAGCTGATATGCCGCGGGTCGGGGTCATCAACCCGGGCGATTCGTTGCGATTTACCTACCGAATCACGAGTTTTGCTTCGAATGGCCAGACACCAGTGCTTTTGTTTGGAGGCAGCAAAATTGAAATCCAGGTTTCAACCGATTGTGGCCAGAATTACCAGACGATCAATTCCATCAATGGGACCAACCACAGCCCTTCGGTGCTGATGAAAGAGCGTAAGATCAGTCTGGATGCCTATGCAGGGCAGGCCGTAAAGATCCGTTTCAACGGGGTTTGGGGAACCGGTGATTTCTGGGTGGATATCGACAATATCAACCTGCTTTCCTGCCCGGGGAGCATGGGTCTGAGTGCCGAAATTACACCAGCCTCCCCTGGTCTAAGTGACGGTGCCGCGACGGTGAACGTCGGCATAGGCAACCCGCCCTACCAATACGATTGGAGCGATGGAAGCACGGGAGAAACTGCCACAAACCTTGCTGCGGGTGATTACTCCGTTACCGTAACGGATGCTTTTGGCTGTAGCGATGAACTCAGCATTAGCCTGGGGAGTTCTTCTGTGGCTGATTTGAATGAATTTGCTCAAATTTCCCTTTACCCAAACCCAACGAGCGGTTATGCAACTATCGCCGCTATATTCGGTCATTCGCTGGATGTACAGATCGAAATACTCAATCCGCTCGGCCAGCGGGTGTGGTATATTTCGGAGAACGCAACGGAGCGGCTCTTGCAATCATTTGATTTGGGCAGTTTCCCTAGCGGGCTTTATCTCGTGAGGCTTTCTGCGGAAGGGAAGGCTTTGACAAGGAAAATTGTCAAAAGGTAGCCAAGCCCTCCCTCTTTTCGCTCAAACAATACAATCGACGTATCTTCGCCAACCGAACCGTCGAACCCGGGGTATTGTCAAAAAAACAGCACAAACTTTTCTCTGGAAATACTTTCTAAATAACCTTGCTCCGTTTCAAAGTTCCATTCCACAATTTGAATTCATCTTTCTTATGCATACAAAATTTTTACGCATCTTCCTGTTTTGCCTTTTAACAGCAAACGTGCTTCAGGCGCAAAACAGCTCATTTTTCAAACCCGTTTCAACAGAAAAAGTATTTCTGGCGGAAGGCATAACTGCTACGGTCTTGCCCAAAAAATTTGATGCCTATCAGCTGGATGAACCCGCTTTAAGGGCCTCCCTCGAGGCTGCTCCCTGGGAGTTTACCACTGAAGCCGCCCAGAAAAAATGCGTGCTCGACGTTCCGATGGCCGATGGGAAAATTGAACAATACGCCGTTTGGCGCATCGCCATGTTGGATGCCGAGTTGACCGAGGCTTGTCCTTATCTGCGGTGTTACGCAGGCGTTTCGCTGACGGATTCGAGGCGTACCTTGCGATTTAGCACCACACTGCGGGGTTTTCGGGCCATGGTCATGCACCCCGACATGTCGGTTGCAATGGTCAAGCCTGTTTTCCCGGGGCAAGAGGGCAGCTTATACGTGGCTTACAATCTTGCCGATGGCCCTGACAACTGGCAAGCGGGATTCGAAACCGGCATAGACCCGAATGGATTCGTGGGGTTTGGCAAGGAAGGAAAGTATTTCGCTCCACCACCAGAAGATCGGGGCGAAGAACTTGTGCCAGTGCGCCTGAAGGTATTCCGCTATTGTGTGGCAGCAGTCGGTGAATTCACCCAGGATCATGGCGGCACCAAGCCACTAGCACTTTCGGCTGTTACGGAATACTCGAATTTGGTAAGCACTTTTTTTGAGCGCGATATGGCGATACGTTTGCAACTCACAGCAGCTACTCAGTATGTGATGTTTACGGATCCAGCTACTGATCCGTATCCGGTTCTGGACAATGGCGCCTGCATGGCTAAAAACCCGGAAGTGCTCAATCAATACACCAACTTCAATTCGCACGATGTTGGCCACGTTTATATCCGTGGTGGCGGCGGTGTAGCGGGAGGGAGCGGTTGTTCAGAAGGGAAAGCTCGTGGTTGCTCTGCTGGCTTTGGGCTTAACGATTACGGGGATGGTTTCCTGTTTGTAATAGGTCAGGAAGTAGGCCACCAATTGGGTGGCGATCATACCTGGAATTATTGTGGCGGCCCTGGCAATGGCCAACGTGCTGCAGGCACTGCTTATGAACCCGGCAGTGGCAGTACCATTATGTCCTATGCAGGCTGCGACCCTGGTCAGATCCAGGGCTATGGAGATCTTTACTACCATTCAGGGAGCATTGAACAGATCAGGTGGTTTGCAGACTTCGCTACTTGTGGTTCCTGGATCCAAACAACGAACAACCCTCCTGTAGCAACGCTGGACTATCAGAACAATTTCAGCATACCGATCTCTACACCTTTTGAACTGACGGGAGCGGCCACTGACCTTGATGGTGATGCCCTTACCTATTCCTGGGAAGGCATTGATGCAGGCCCGGAAACACCGCTCGGAGAACCGCAAGGCAATGCTGCTATTTTCAGGAGCTTGCTCGCTAAAGACGTCCCCAACCGCTATTTTCCAAAACTCAGCACTGTTTTGGCCAATGATACTGACGTTGCAGAACAGCTGCCTACTTATACCCGCGATCTTACCTTCCGTTTCACTGTCCGTGATAACAAGCCTGATGGCGGGGGCGTGGATTATGAGGATCTGGCTTTTAAAGCGACTGAGACGGCTGGCCCGTTTTTGGTGGTTTCGCCCAATGCCGCGAATGCTATCTGGCGTGTAGGCGAACTGGTTCGGGTTCAATGGGATGTGGCCAATACGAATGTCTCGCCGGTCAATTGCCAGATCGTGAATATTCGTTTGAGTACGGATGGAGGACAAACATACCCGATCATGTTGGCACAGGATACCGAAAACGACGGCAGTCAATACGTTGCGGTACCCAATATTTTGACCTCCCAGGCGCGCGTTCGGGTGGAAGCCGCAGACAATGTTTTTTACGATCTTTCCAATGCGAACTTTAAAATTCAAAACCCGATACAGCCTTCACTGACTTTAGGGCTTTCGATAGATGCGCAGACGATTTGTTTGCCGGATAATTTTGTCACAGTGATCAATTCGGCTGCCGTATTGGGGTACAACACGCCTGTTTCACTCGAATTGGTAGGAAGTCTGCCGCCTGGCGCCACCGCTTCATTCAGCACGAGCACTATGAATCCTGGAGAGAACAGCACGTTAACCGTCAATCTCCAATCCGTGGCGGTAGAAGGCAATTTTAGTTTCACGGTGCGGGCAATTTCAGGCACGGATACCATGCTTCGCCCGGTTGCGTTGCTGCTTCGTCGCAACAATTTCGAGGGCTTTGCCCTCCAGGCCCCTGGTAACGGTTCAACAAATCTTGGTCTGTCTCAAACACTTCATTGGAGCAAGGGTCTGGATGCTGATACTTACGATGTGCAATTTTCAAATAGCCCCTCGTTCTCAACTATTTTAGCATCCAGTGCCAATACGAGTCTGGATTCCTTGAAAATCAATTTCCTGTTAGAGAAAGGCACGGCTTATTTCTGGCGGGTGCGCCCGCGCAACGAATGCGGCATTCATGACTGGTTGGAGCCGTTTTTCTTTTCCACGTTTGCCGAAAATTGCGCAAATTTCACCGCAAACGATCTCCCTAAAAACTTCTCAACAAATGGCACGCCCACATTGGAGTCCACCATAACCATTTTGCAGGGCGGCACAATTAGCGATGTCGTTGTTAGTAATATCGGGGGTTATCATGAATATTTCAAAGAATTGGAGGCACACCTTATCACTCCACAAGGAACTGAGATCCTGTTGTGGAAAGATCGGTGCAGCAATTTCAACGGCGGTTTTAGTTTTGGGCTTTCTGATGCCTCGCCTACTGCCTTTTCATGCCCTCCACCCAGTACCGGCACGATCAACCGCCCCCAAACTCCGCTGGCACCTATTCTTGGTCAAAATTCTGCAGGAGTGTGGAAGCTGCGCGTTAAGGACAAGGCTGAAGGCGCTGGAGGCACATTGTCCAATTTTCAAATTCAGTTTTGTCAATCGGTCAATATTCAGCCACCTTACCTGGTCAACAATATTGTAATGCCGCTGCCAAGCGGGACCAACCGCGTGATTACCCCAGATTTTCTTTTGGTAGAAGACCCGAACAACAGCCACCTGGAACTCCTGTTTACACTGGTGAGCGTACCGAAATACGGCATCATAACCAAAGATGGCCTTGGCGAGTTAAAGGCCGGAGACCAGTTCACGCAAGCGGAGATTGACGCGGGTATGCTTCGTTTTTCTGATTACGGGTTCAGTTCTGATCCGGATGGATTCCGATTTGTGGTCTCTGATGGAGAAGGTGGCTTTTTAGGCACGCCTATGTTTGTTGCTCAACCATTGGTTGGAACACAAAACATTGATTTTAAAAGGATTGAATTCTCTGTTTTCCCCAATCCAGCTAGCAGTTCGGTATGGGTGGCTTTTGGGCAGGCGTTGGAATCAGAAGCACAGGTCAGCTTATTCAATACGGCTGGACAGCTCGTTCGCATAGAAAACATGGCTCCCGGGCAAGAGCGTATGCAAATTCAGCTGGCGAATTTAGCCAAAGGCATTTATGTGCTGCGGGTAGAGACAGAGAGCGGTACTGGAGTGCGGAAATTGGTGGTTGAATAAGGCTTTTTGGCTGCAAGGTGGGACTTGAGCATAGATATGCGAAAATGTGTAGAGATCGCAAATGTGTAGAAAATCGGGAGTATATTGGAGGTGCGACTCAAAGTCGCACCTCCAATTATCATGGGAACCAATGATTTAGCCTAACACATTATTGGCATTAGATATAAGTTTCTACCTCAAGTCCCACTTTTTTGTCCTAAAAAACCTTACCACCATATACACCAACAAGCCTGCTGGCCCGGTCAGCATAGTAAGCAAAAGGCTTGGTATCACAAAGATGTGACCAATCTTCAGTTGCCGGGCATCATGGGTCTGCCAGGTACCTACAAGCAGGCAAAATGAAAGGTAATTTAGCCAACCCGTCAGCAACATCTCTTTGCTGCGAAACAAGTTTTTGAAACCTTCCAGGGAAAGCAAGTTTCCGCCTTCTTCTGGGCTGGTCAGGAACTGAAACGTAAATACTGCCGCTGCAATCAACAACACAACCGCCGCGCCGAAGGCAATGGGCTCGGTATAACGCCAATTGGGTGCGACAATAAGCAACAACCATGGCAGGAAAATTACGATGCTGGCGTACCAGTAGAAGGAATCAGGTGTCATGCTTTATTAGTGGATTCGGTGATTTGGGTATTTGGAGACCTCGGAGGTCTTCGAAGACCTCCGAG
>JBJXGO010000338.1:0-10572 GCA_046160345.1 Saprospiraceae bacterium | reverse complement strand
CTCGGAGGTTTTCGAAAACCTCCGAGGTCTGCACAAAAAGCGGAGGCCTTTACCGCAGACTTTTGAGCCATCCCCCCACCATTCGCCCAATCTCATCTATTCGCTCAGAAAACTCTTTGTAGCGCAGCGAGTTATAATGACCACGGTCAAAACCCAGTCGGTAGAAGTACCGAAGCATTTCGAGTCGGATATTGGCGCGTAACAATAAGGGCCGCTTTTCGGCAGCAGGCAAATAGTAGGCTTCGAGGAGCATTTCGAGCAAGTCGCTCAGGTGGTTCTGGATGCGGTCGCCCAAGGTAAATTTTTGACTGCGAGGCAAGCTTTCGAGCATCGGGAGCGAGTACTTGAGCAAGTCATAAGCCTTTGCAGCAATGGTCTCTTTTGAATTTTCCATGAAAACGTATAGCAATCTATTTGACAAAATAACAGAATGGGACAATCTCTTGCTTGCCGCTCGAAAAGCATCGCAGGGCAGACGGTTTGAGCCCCCTGTTGCAAGATTCCATTTTCGGCTGGAAAGCGAACTGCTCCGCTTGCAACAAGAACTTCAAACCAAAACTTACCGACCAGGGTCTTACACGACCTTCATGGTTTACGACCCCAAAGAACGGATGATCAGTGCTGCACCTTTCCGCGACCGGGTGGTGCATCATGCCCTCTGCAATGTGATGGAGCCGATTTTTGAAAAAACATTTGTTCACGACAGCTTTGCAAACCGAAAGGGGAAAGGTACGCACCGGGCCATTGAACGCTACCAGTACTACGCCCGCCGCTACCGATATGTGCTGAAAAGCGACATTCGCAAGTTTTTCCCTTCGCTCGACCATGAAATTCTGAAGCGGGAGTTTCGGTGGAAAATCGCTTGCCTTGACACACTGTGGCTTGCAGATTTGATTTTGGACAACTCCAACGAGCAAGAACCGGGGGGACAAGTGGCACACCTCGAAGGTGTGCCACATCTTTCGCGGCGCGGCTTGCCTATCGGAAATCTAACCAGCCAATTTTGGGCAAATGTTTACCTCAACCGATTTGATCATTTTGTCAAAGAGGAACTGGGCGTAGCAGGATATGTGCGCTATGTGGACGATTTTGTGCTTTTTAGCAATAACAAGCAGGAGTTAGCACAGTGTCAAATAGAAATTACAAAGCGGCTATCACAGTTGCGCTTGGTGCCGCACCCTGATAAAACACACATCCATCGCACAGCAACAGGAGTGCCGTTTCTTGGATTCCGTGTGTGGTCGGAATATCGGATTGCCAAAAAGGAACGGGTACGACGATTCGAGAGATACTTGCGTAATAAAATGCAGGACAGGCCATTAGATACAGAAAACCTGGACCAAGGGTTGAACAGTTGGCTTGGCCATGTTCGGTTTGGACAGAGCCAGAGGCTGGAATATCGCGTTTTCTGGTGTCAGCGTAATGCAGGGGTGAATGTACTGAAGCATCCAAGAGGTTCCTGGAGGGTGTTGTGAAAGAGACCTATTCTATGTACACAAGTTCGAACCAGGATCAAAGTGCCGTTAGGAGGGGCAGCGCCCCGTAATATTTGTAGCTTAATTGACGGACAAGATGTTGGAGGTGCAGCGCACCGAAATATATGACGGTGCGCTGCACCTTCTACCATTTAATTCGTTCATTCGCTACAAATATTACGCCCCGCTGGGGCTTGGGTGATTTAAAGTTAGCGACTGCTTGACTTGAGTACATACCCTAAGTGAATAAAGACCTTATAGGTCCTTGTCACATCAATAATTTATCCTTGAAATCTCGGAGCAACGCTCCGAATTTTCAAGGATAAACTACCCCCAACTCTTCACCTGATGCGGGTACCTCACCACATACGTCTCCTTGATCAAACGCGTCAGCCGCTCGCGAAAATCTTCCATGCCCTCCTTGGTATGTGCTGAAATAAAAATGCTTTCCCCAAAAGTATGAAACATGCGCTCGCGTAGTTCCCTTTCGATTTCAACTTTGGTGGCATGGTCGAGCAGATCGTCATACCAGCGTTCGCGGTAAAGGTCTATTTTGTTGAAAACCATCAAAGTAGGCTTTTCTGCCGCGCCCAAATCCTGCAAAGTTTGCTGTACCGTGCGGATTTGATCTTCAAACTGTGGGTGCGCCACATCCACCACATGCAAGAGGATATCACTTTCGCGCACCTCATCGAGGGTGCTTTTGAAACTTTCGACCAGGTGATGGGGCAGTTTTCGGATAAAACCCACCGTGTCGGAGAGCAAAAACGGCATGGTGTTGAACACGACCTTGCGCACGGTGGTATCGAGCGTGGCAAAGAGTTTGTTCTCCGCCAGCACCTCTGATTTGGAAAGGAAATTGAGCAGGGTGCTTTTGCCCACGTTGGTGTAGCCGACCAGTGCTATGCGCACCATTTCGCTCCTGGTTTTGCGTTGGGTCTGGTTTTGCCGGTCAATGTCTTTGAGCCGGCCTTCAAGGATATTCATACGGTACTGCACGATCCGGCGGTCGGTCTCGATCTGGGTTTCCCCCGGTCCGCGGGTGCCAATACCCCCTGCTTGCCGTTCCAAGTGGGTCCAAAGACCCCGCAAACGAGGCAGCAGGTATTTCATCTGTGCCAGTTCGACCTGCGTTCTGGCCTGCGCTGTTTGGGCCCGGGCAGCGAAAATATCCAAAATAAGGGTAGAGCGGTCCACGATCTTCACTTTCAGGACCTCCTCCAGATTATTGGTTTGTTTGCCCGAAAGGTCATCGTCAAAAATGACCATTGTGACTTCCTCGTGCCGGTCGAGGTAGGCTCGGATCTCCTCTACCTTGCCCTTTCCGATAAAGGTACGGTGTTCGGGGTGGGGCAGGCGTTGGGTGAACCGCTTGATAGCGATCGCTCCGGCCGTTTCGGCCAGGAACTGGAGTTCATCCATATATTCGTGCGCCTGTTCCTCCGTCACATTCGGTGTGATGAGGCTCACCAGCACCGCGTGTTCAGTCTCTTTTTTTAGCCCGGATGTTTTTTCACCGAGCGTCCAGTCTTTTGCCATGAATTGTGATAAGTGATTTGGTTAATCGGGTGATTGGGTGACTTGGGAAAAAGGCAATGCTTTGCTGCCGGGTTCGAAAGAACGGAAAATCGACCACAAAAGTTCAAAAATCCATCTCTTCTTCCTTTGGTCTGAACGGCGAATTCTCCAGGTGTTCACGCAGTAGGTCACCGGAATAGTAAAGGCAAAGGTAGATAGAAAGGGCGCCAATGGAACTAAGCCATTTTGTCCAATTTTGCATTACGAGAAAATCATAAGTGCCATGAAATAGTATGCTCACCAACAAACCCCGGAACAACAAATGGATGCGTTCAGAGGGATTGAACTTGGCTAAACCCGCATAATACCCAATAGGAATGGCAAAAACCAAATGCGCCGGAACTGCTGTAAAGGCCCTTAATATGGCAGTTTCTTCGCCAAAAATGTCAATGTAGCAAAAATTTTCCACCGTAGCGAATCCCATGCTGATCATAACGGAATAAACAATGCCGTCAAAAGGCTCGTTGAAAAAACGCCAGACAAAAGCCCCAAAGATCAATGCCAGCCATTTTATAATTTCCTCTACCGGAGCGATGGCGCCAAAGGCCATGAGAAAAGTCAACACCGGGTCGCGCTCTATTTCTCCCACCAAAGGGATACACTGCTGCTCGATCAGAATGGCTGGTTGTGTAATGGCCGCCCCCAACCCAAAGCACATTGCCAGCGACCAAAGCGGCTCGCGCTCATATTTATCGGCCCGATACACCGCCCAGCAAATCAAGAGGCCGGGCAATATGGCTAGGATAAGGAGGAATGGAGACAAATTTGAATTGTAATTTTTTTGACCCGCCATGACTTGCCAAAGGAGGGGCAATTTACGAGAGGCAAATGTCCCAAAATGTATTCAAAATTGCGGCAGTTTCTTTTTTTTGCTTGTACATGGCCATGTGGCCTGCGTTGGGCAAGAGATGTAAATCACTCACTTGGGTGGAAATGTACGGAATGTTGGGCAGAAGAATTACGAATCCTTTTCCGACTTTTGCCCTTCAACAATCACCCAGGTATTCTTACATGGGTTGTCCCTCTTCGCATTTGATCAGTAACATGGAGGGATGGCGCAAGGTTATCCTAAGTTTATGAATGTCTTTTCTGCATTAATTCAAGAAATTTCGCGTGGTCTCAGCCCTGACCTGCCAAAGGATCTGGGCGATATGAACCAGCATATCGATTTTATTTTGCCCAAGGTGATCCCCTACGGTGAAGACTTGCGTGAAACCCAATTTTGGCTTGACAAACGATGGAAGGAGGTGCGCGAAGCGGAAGGCTTCCATGAGGCATTGCTTCATATTTTTGGGAAAGACGGGGTTTATATGTTGTCGCTGGACGGCAATCTGGAAAATGGTACCTGGCAGCAATTGGGCGAGGAAAATGCCCTGATCCTTCAAATAGGGGTTCGCAAGGAACTATTTGATTTGCGTTTTTTGAACAAAGAATTTATGGTACTCACCAAACACGGCGATCAGGCCAGAAAAGGATTGCCGCGCTTTGTTATGCTGGCCCACGAGCCAATTACAAAAAACCGGGCTGGAGTAGAACTTGATTGGCGGAACATCATGGAAAAATTCTTCAACGTGTGGCGCGAGAATAGCCTCAGTATCTGGGCCTGGATATTTTTTCTGGGCATTCTGGCTGGAATAATTTACTACTCTTTCAGACCCTAAACTTTTAATATGCATTTAATTGATTGGGCCGTACTAGGCGGCACGCTCGCTTTTATCCTGATATATGGAGTCTGGAAAAGCCGAAAAGAAGCCATCAGTAGCCCCGACGATTTTCTTGCCGGCAAAAGGGATTTGCCCTGGTGGACGATTGGGCTGAGTATAATGGCTACACAGGCCAGTGCAGTGACCTTCCTGAGCACCCCAGGCCAGTCATTTGCAGACGGAATGCAATTCGTGCAATTTTATTTCGGGATGCCCATCGCCATGCTTTTTCTGGCGTTTTTTGTGCTGCCGATTTATTACAAATTGCGCATCACTACGGCGTACGAATATCTGGAACAGCGTTTTGATTTAAGAATGCGTTCGCTAACTGCGTTGTTGTTTCTTTTTCAGCGAGGCATGGCGGCAGGTATCAGCATACTGGCACCGAGTATTATTTTGAGCGCTGTTTTTGGCTGGAACCTGGCGCTCACCAATTTTTTCATGGCTGTGTTTGTGGTCATTTACACCACTTCAGGCGGAAGCAGTGCGGTGAGCCGTACGCAGGAATTGCAAATGACGGTAATGCTTGGCGGACTTGTTTTAGCGTTTTTTTTGATACTCAATGCGTTGCCAAACGGACTGGGCGTGTCCGGAGCTTGGCAAATAGCGGCTGCAACGGGCAAGACACAGGTGTTCGATTGGAATTTTGACTGGAACGACCGCTACAATGTATGGTCGGGCATACTGGGCGGAACCTTTCTTTTTTTGTCCTATTTCGGCACAGACCAGAGTCAGGTAGGGCGATATCTTTCCGGAAAGACCTTGCGAGAGAGTCGTATCGGATTGATATTCAATGGAATTATCAAAATTCCGATGCAAATGCTGGTGCTCGCAGTTGGCGTTATGGTGTTTGTGTTTTATCAATTTAATCAGCCACCGCTTCATTTCAATCATGCAGACCGCGCAAAGCTGGTGGGTACTGCCCAGGCAGCTGAATACCTCCAACTGGAAAGTGCAGATGCACAGATCTTTGGAGAAAAACAACAGGCGCTCCAAGAGCTCCGACAAGCCCATGAAACCAATGACCAGGCCCAGACCCAACGGGCCATCGACCAACTTCAAACCCTGGAAGCCCAGCGAACAGATCTTCTAGCCCAATCCAAAAACTTGTTCAAGCGCGCAGGAGTGTCAGGCGACGCAAGCGACAAGGATTATGTATTTATCAATTTTGTGCTCCAACACATACCTATAGGGCTTGTAGGACTCATGCTTGCCATGATTTTTTGTGCCTCCTGGAGCACTACAGCCTCAGAACTCAGCGCACTTTCGGCAACTTCGGTGTCAGATATTTACCGTCGTTCTCTTGCTCCGGGAAAAACCGATGCACATTATTTACAGGCCTCCAAAGTGGCCACTGTCGTTTGGGGCGGAATTATCATCGCCTTTGCCATTTTTGCCTCTTTTGCCGAAAATCTTATTCAGGCAGTCAATATGATTGGTTCGATGTTTTACGGCACAATTTTGGGCATCTTTTTTACAGCGTTTTTCGTTAAAAAAGTAAAAGGGCGGGCTGTTTTTATGGCAGCAGTGGTGACAGAAGTTATTGTTTTGTTTTGCTTTTGGCTGAACAAGGACGCTTACCTCTGGTACAACCCACTCGGATGTGGACTGGTGATGGGCCTCGGGTGGGTTTTTCAAAAGATTTTCGTAACCAAGGAATAATATTTTCAATAAAATTTCCAGAGCCTTTTTCTTGAAAAAAGGCGCCTTAAAATTCGGATACCCACACATTCCAGAGGAAATTATACCAAAACGTTCTTTGCGATTTATTGGGATGAATTGTTAACGACCTTATAAATATTTACATTCAAGGTAAGAAACTAAAGTTGGCCTCGTTTTTGTAATATTCCAACCTGGTTCTGAACAAATTTCTTCACCAAAAAAATCTAATCCTGATGGTTATTCTCACTTGTCTCCTGCTCCTGCTCCTCGTTTTTGGCGGACGTTCCTTGAAAGAGGCCAAATAAAAAAGAGCTTGTAGCGACAGAACTGAGGCATATCTCTACTCTTTCGCTGCCCTAAATTAACTCAAGACAAAAAAACCTCTCGCCGCATATCTGCGACGAGAGGTTTTTCATTTTCAGTCTGCCTACATTTGCTCCAAATCCAAAACCAGGCATCCAACCATCCATCCGTAAAATGAACAACACGCTGGCTCGCGCGCTTTCTTTTCTTGGACACCCCTTGCTGGTGTTGAGCTATGTATTGCTTTTGATGATGACGATCAACCCTTTTGCATTTGGGGCACATCATATCGGCGACAAGCGTACCACGATCCTGTTGATGTATGTGATCTCTACAACATTCATGATCCCTGCACTTGGCGTGACTTTGCTCAAACCATTGGGTTTTATCAAGAGCCTTGAAATGCACGATAAGCAGGAGCGAATCGGGCCATATATTATCACCGGTATTTTTTACCTCTGGATGTTCAAAAATTTTACCACTGGGGTGGTACCCGCTTTATATACCAAGTTTATGCTTGGCGCTACGATCGGGCTTTTCTTTGCTTTTTTTGCCAATATTTTTGTCAAGATCAGCGCACATGCAACAGGGATGGGCGGTTTTATAGCCATGGTTATGCTGCTTGCCTATGAGTGGCCGGGTTTAAGTTTGAGTATTGGCCCGATCGTGTTGAGCCTCAACCTTGTACTTACAATTGTTATCTTCCTGGCCGGACTGGTTGGCGCATCGCGTTTGTCCTTGGGTGCTCACCGACCGGCTGAACTATGGCAAGGCTATGCAGCTGGTTTTGTGGGGGTAATGTTGGCAAATATGATTTGAGCTTAGAAAGTTTATTAGTTTCGGGTTGTTCAGGCAATGCACTTTCTACCTTTGCGGCCTGTTTGTGAGGTGATAATAAGACGTACCATTCGGAAGTCTTTACACAATTGCCTCATCACCCTATCATTTTATCACTTCTTGATGCTACGTTCCGCACTTATCTCTGTCTTTTCCAAAGACGGCCTCGAACCAATTATCCGGCGTTTACATGCCCTGGGGGTTCAACTTTACAGTACTGGTGGCACCCAGACTTACATTGAAAAGCTGGGCATACCCGTCACCGCTGTAGAATCGATTACCGGCTATCCCAGCATACTTGACGGACGGGTAAAAACCCTGCATCCTGCTATTTTTGGCGGCCTGCTTGCTCGACGCGAACCTGCACATTTGGCCCAATTGGAGGAATACAAAATACCTGAAATAGACTGTGTCATTGTGGATCTGTACCCCTTTGAAGAAACCGTGGCTGCCACCGCCGATTTTGCCGAGATTATTGAAAAGATTGATATCGGAGGGGTGTCACTGATTCGGGCCGCGGCTAAAAACTGGAAAGACGTGATTGTGGTAGCTTCCAGGGAGGAGTATCAGATGTTTTATGATTTATTGAACAAACAAGACGGGGAATTTTCAGAGGCCAATAGTCGGGAATTTGCCAGAAGAGCTTTCAAAGTTACCTCAAACTACGACATGGCTATATTCAACTGGTTCAACCAGGGGTCAGAAGACCGCGCGTTCAAACATAGCATCCACCAGGCTGAAGTACTTCGATACGGCGAAAACCCGCACCAAAGTGCAGTGTTTTTTGGCGATCTATCCCAGGTTTTTGACAAATTACAAGGCAAATCCATTTCTTACAACAACCTCGTGGACATTGATGCAGCCATCCAGTTGGTGCGCGAATTTCAGCATGGAAAGCCAACTTTTGCCATCCTGAAGCACACGAATGCATGTGGAATAGCCCGCCGGGACACCCTGCTGGAAGCCTGGAAAGCAGCGCTGGCTTGCGATACTACCTCAGCATTTGGCGGTATCTTTATCACCAATTCCAAAGTGGATATAGCGACAGCCAAGGAGATCAACCACCTTTTTTACGAGGTGTTGATAGCCCCGGATTTTGATTTGGAGGCCCTGGAAATATTGAAAAAGAAAGAACAGCGCATTCTCCTGAAGATCAAAAACTTTGAGGTGCAAAAGCAATCATACAAAAGCCTGCTCAATGGGGTAGTGGAACAAGATACCGATCTTCGGAGCGAAGCTCTTGAGGACCTTAAAGCCGTGACCAAACGCATACCCAATGCGACGGAGACGGAGGAACTGCTTTTTGCAGTTAAATGCGTCAAGCACTTAAAATCAAACGCCATTGCCTTGGTGAAAAACAATCAGCTCATAGGCATGGGCTGTGGGCAACCAAGCCGGGTAGATGCACTGCGCCAAGCCATTGCCAAAGCAGATTCGTTTGGCTTTGACCTCAAAGGTGCTGTAATGGCAAGCGATGCTTTTTTCCCTTTCCCGGATTGTGTCGAAATTGCACACGAAGCGGGCATTAGGGCAGTAATTCAACCGGGAGGCTCCATAAAAGACCAGGATTCGATAGATGTATGCAACTTGCGAGAAATGGCGATGGTGCTGACAGGGTTGCGGCATTTTAGGCATTGACTCAATGACAAATGACTAAAGCACTTGAAATTCAACGGATTTTGGACGATTTATTTCCCGAAGTCCCCATTCCACTTCAGCATTCGGACGCTTTCACGCTGCTCGTAGCGGTCGTGCTTTCTGCCCAATGTACTGATGAGCGGGTAAATCAAATTACACCCCTCCTATTTGCCCGAGCAGATAATCCTGCAGACATGGCAGCCCTGGATGTCGATGAAATCAGGGAAATCATCAAGCCTTGCGGCCTTTCTCCGGCCAAATCAAAAGGAATCAGCGGCCTTTCTAAAATAATCGTGGAAAAGCATGGTGGCAAAGTACCAGAAAGTTTTGAAGCCTTGGAAGCCCTGCCCGGTGTGGGGCATAAAACAGCTTCTGTGGTGATGTCGCAGGCATTTGGATGGCCAGCGTTTCCGGTAGATACGCACATTCACCGATTGGCGGCACGCTGGGGCTTGAGTTCCGGGAAAAATGTGGAGCAAACGGAGCGCGATTTGAAGGCTTTATTTCCTGAAAGTACCTGGAATAAGCTCCACCTTCAGATTATTTATTTTGGCCGGAAATATTGCCCGGCGCGTGGGCATCGAGCGGAGGATTGTCCAATA
Organism: Saprospiraceae bacterium; assembly: GCA_046160345.1. Classification (GTDB taxonomy): domain Bacteria; phylum Bacteroidota; class Bacteroidia; order Chitinophagales; family Saprospiraceae; genus M3007. The sequence goes on along the minus strand of JBJXGO010000338.1, from coordinate 774 downwards.
TGCGCTTTATTTAACGATGAACGATGAACTATGAATCTCATGAGTTTATCGTTCATAGTTCATAGTTCATCGTTCAAAACTCACTCACACCCTTTTTCTGCGGCCTCAACAAGTTCTCTTACAATTTCGATTTCAGGTTTAATAGATTGATTTTCAGGATCATTTATTTCCTTTTCCAAAGAAAATTTCACCTCATTAAACTGTTTTTTGCTCAAGGCCAATTCGTATTCGAAAAGATGTTCGCGCCGAAAATCTTGAAGCGCCACGATGTGTGCATCTTTAGGTTTGAGTTTTAGATATACAAAACACAACACCAGAGCGGTGATAAAACCGCCCAAGCCAGAAAGCAAAAGCATTTTGAAGCCAAAGCCGCCTTTTTGAATGCGCAGCGCTTCGTAACCATGCTGGATGCGGTGGTTTTCCTCTCGAAGGGCTTTATTTTGGTCAAAAAGAGTTGACCATTCTTCCTCAAAACGTTGACCTCGTTGTTTGGCATCAACAAGGGCCTGCTCGAGCAATTCAAAATGCTTTTTTTGCTCCGGAGTCAACCCTTGCAGATTTTCGTTGTTCTGAGAATCTTGTTTCATAATGTTTAGGTATGTTTGGCGGGTATTCAAAGAAGTGTGACACGCCCTGGCTACATAGTTGACTATCAATACATATTGTAGCAATACCACACGGCTCTCGCTACTCCCAATGTTTTGGCAAAATTCGATATTATTCGGCATTTAATCAACATTGACCTCATATACTGACCAGGATGACCTAATGACC
>JBJXGO010000337.1:0-10706 GCA_046160345.1 Saprospiraceae bacterium | reverse complement strand
GATGCTTCAGAGGCTGGATGTACCTTTCTGTGAACATCAGGGTTTTTTAAGACAAAAGAGGTTAGGGGTTTGAAATTCGAATCACCTAAGGCCACTTTCCATCTATGTTTCTATCACAAAAATTGCTTTTAGTCTAAATTTAAAAAAAATTATTAATTTATTAAACCAAATTTTAATCTACTATTTATCTTCGCAACCCAAAATATATCGGAACAATGTTTTGAGAATAAAGGCAACTATAACTAAGCCCCCGCCCCCCTATGACTGCCCAAAACATCCAGTACCAAGTATGGCTGCAGAGCCTTGCGCCCAAGCGCAATGAACGGCATATCCAAGCTGTTTCCAACCAATTCCTTCACTCTTGTATCCAGTGCAGCGCTGAAAAGGACCCCAGCCTCAAAGCTGCGATCCTGCTTCTTTTCGACGACGACAACACAGAGGAGGAAGAACAAGAACGGCTGCCCAGTTTGCTGGAACAAGAGGGGCGCGTAATCGCGCTGTACACGGGTGAGAAAAAACTTCCTTTCTATCGAGCATGCCGATTGCTCGACATGGGCGTGGAAGACGTGCTCAATTTGCAGAGTAATACCTCCCTCGGCAATGCCATCGAGGCGCGACTTAATCGGTGGGCACAAATTGATCAGATATTGGAATCCGAACGGGTAAAAAAAACGCTCGTAGGAAGCAGCCCGGCATGGCAAAAAGCACTTCGGCGAGCGGTGGAAGTAGCGCGTTTTTCGACCGCGCCCGTGCTGATCTTGGGTGAGAGCGGCACGGGAAAAGAGCTCATCGCCAAACTCATCCATGACCTCGACCCACGGCGCGATAAACAGGGGCTGGTGTTGCTAGACTGTACCACGATCGTGCCAGAACTTTCTGGAAGCGAGTTCTTTGGCCATGAAAAAGGAGCCTTCACCAACGCCGTAGCCAACCGCGACGGTGCATTCGCGCTGGCCGACCGCGGTACGCTTTTCCTTGACGAGATCGGCGAACTGCCCCTGCGTTTGCAAGCTGAACTCTTGCGCGTCAGCCAGGATGGGCTGTACAAGCGCGTGGGTAGCAATATGTGGAAACAGGCACAATTTCGGCTCGTGTGCGCCACGCACCGCGAGCTGCTCCAAGAGGTTGAAAAAGGCAGTTTTCGGCAAGACCTATACTACCGCCTAAGTACCTGCATCGTTCAGCTCCCTCCCCTTCGCGAGCGGCGTTTGGACATCCCTGAGCTGGCGGAATACTTTCTTGGCCAAAACCTGAAAACGCAGACCCCGCCGCCCATTGACTCTTTGGTGATGAGTTTCTTGATGACCCATCCCTTGCCCGGTAATGTGCGCCAGCTCGGCCAACTTCTCTCACGTATCTCCTACCGGCACACTGGCGACGGCCCTGTCACTTTGGGGGATATACCTGAATTGGATCGCCAATCCAACGCTTATTCAGCATATCAATGGCACGAAAACGGCTTCAAAGACTCCATCCGTGAAGCGCTTGCCAATGGAGTGGGGCTCAAGGACATTAAACGCGTGGCGGGTGAGGTGGCCATGGATACTGCTGTCGAAGATGCCAAGGGAAACCTGCAAGAGGCTGCCGAGCGGTTGGATGTGTCGGATAGGCTAGTGCAGGGGTATTTGGCGGAGAAGAAGAAGTAGATGGCTTCCTGCCGCGCTTAGAGTTTTCAAAAACGCCCGGTGGTCGTTTGACACGATGTTTTACAAATGAATCATTTTCGAGACAAGTTGTTTTTTTTGAAGGTAAAGCCCGTTTGAACTTTACTTTTAGGGGAGTTCGGCCATCCGAAATAAATAGTTGCAGAATCCGGCAAATTGCGATAATCGTAGACATAAAACTGATACAAATTGGTTCCTACCGTCTCGAATCCGGGTACCAGAATTTCTCCAATGAATAAAGCAGGCGTTGTAGCCTCTGCGGGGATAGGTCGGTCAGTAGTGACGAGAAGCTCAATGGCGTTGTCATAAGAGGTTGCTTCCCATAGTTTAGTAAGCAGGATCTTTGGTTTTTCATATCGTTCCAGTTTATATTCAATGTTGATGATCTTTGGCATAATAAACTGTCCCGATTGGGATTCAGGTCGATTGCCTTTTGAAATTGCCATAACAACAGAGTTTAAAAAATTAACTGTTAAACAATTTGAATTTGATCATAAGCTATCAAATCGTTCGGACGGACATGAGAGATAATGATAGACTCGATTTTGTCCAGCTTAAGGATAGGGTTTTTATTCAAAAAACAGTAAGTCGGAAATCGCATTGTTTTCAACATGGTTTTGTTTGGCTTGATTGGAGTACCACCACGTCTATGGGATATTCCGGTATTCAAACTTCTCCGGTCAAACGGTCTTGGTAAACCACCTATGTCATTGGAAGTAATATAGGCTATATTTTTAGCATTATCTTGCAAACCGAGTAAAAAAACTGGAGGCACAGGAGGAATGCTTGTTCCATTAGAAACTTCTGCCACCCGTACCCATATTTCTTTATTTTTTAAGTTCTTTGGTGACCCCAGATTTGACCTAACTCCTGAAGGAATATTAATAGCCTGAGCAACCATCCCTTTTGTATCTCCAAAAAAAGTATCGTTGACTCTTATTTTCGCCGTGCCTAAGTTAATCGGGCCTTGACTAAATTTAAACTGACCCACAAACATACCCTGAGAAGCGTTATTAGTAAATCCAAGTTTGTTGATTTTAAAATTTAAGTCTTCAAAATCATCAATGGTAATAGCACTTGGTACTTCAGCTGAAATATGGATGTTGTTGAAAAATCTGCTATGCATCACTATTCTCCCCAACAAAACAGGTAACCAACGATTTTCGCCTAACAGGACGGTTCGATAAAAAGCAGCACAATATACCGCTAATATCCTTTCATGTTGGGATCTGCTTAATAGGGAAGGGATTTTCCCCATAGAGTCGTCGTTTATCCATTGTCTATTAAAAAAGTTGTGATTGGTATTGTGAATATATAATTGCGCTTTAAACGGAATAGGGGAAGTCTTGTCGTAAAATTTGGCGCCATCATTATCGTCAACATCTCCATCTCCAGCAGGTAGAATGGTCATGAAGGCAGAACCTGGAGGTGAAGCCTGAACGATACCTGTATCGGTAGGGGCCAAGGATACAATACCTTTGACATTAGAGGCTGTCAAACCAATCAATGATAGCCCAGAGGGTATCCCACTAGGTACAAGTAAAACCGCTTCCGCTCCTCTGCTATGCCCCAATAATCCGATTTTATCGAGATTAATTTTGTTTTGAAATTTATTTCCTTGTGTACTGTTCAGTGTTTTAAAGTGCTTGATTGATGCTAAAATCAAAGATGCTCTATCGATGATGTTAAGTTGATTAAGACCTTTGCAATTAGTCAAATTACAGTCAACTGACACTGAAATGATGCCTGCTTTAGCAAGTATTCTTTGAAGGTAGGTATATCCATAATGATTGGGAATAGGCATAAAGCCACTAACACGATGACACTTCTCCTCTTTTCTGTTATTTGGATTGCTAAAAGTAGCATGATTTCCATGTGCAATAAAAACAATAGGTAAATTATTCAATCCTGTATAGAATGGAGTGTTCTTTCTAATCTTTTCTGTACCTCCTGCCGGGTAATAAACTATGCCTTTTGCCTGTATACTTATGCTCTTATGGGGAGCACCAGGTGTGGGTGATGGAAAAGATATGGTAATAGGAATATTGTATTCCAGCCATCCGTAATTATAGCGCCCTCCACTGCTTGGGTCACTAGGTGAATAACTAATGGGAGAACAAGCTATCGCGGGTACTTGCTTTTGCGGCTCTTGGATTATGTATTCATCCTGCTCGTAATCCTCTTTGTATCCAAATTCACCCTGTTGATAGCCTCCCTTTGATTTATTCTCCATTACTTCCATTTCACGGCAATCTGCACAGGAACACCTTGAGCGATGTATACCCGGATTGCGGTTAGCTGCGAAGGCGGATCCTGTCGGGGCGTTCAACAAGTTATCTAGTATAGTATTCATTTCCAAAAAATTAAAAGTTAATAATAGAAGGATTTGGCACCATTCCGCACCATGCTTATCGGCAGGGCCGTGGACCGTGGACATTGAATCAGGATTTCCCTTCGGATTTGAGCCATTTGGGTTCGCCAGAAATCGTAAAATATTTGTTGGGTTACTCCACCACGACTTCTGACCGATTGAGGGAGGTTGTTCAATTGGTTTGGTGTAGATGGGGATTTGGATTGATTTAAGGGTTCACATCAACCGGGCCAACCCGCGCGGTTGAGCCGTCACTGGAGTCAGGGGAGCCTGAGCCTTCAGCACAGGTGGTTTGGGTGGCCGTGGAGAGGCAACCCTGCTGGGAGGAGTTGGCCGGACGGGTTGGTCATTTGTTACAAATTAGAACTTGGTGCGTATGCGGAGCCCATTTCCGTGGCCTGTCCTACGATTTGATCAAGCAAAGTTTCCATTGTTCAAAACTTTTAGAAGTGAAAAAATTGTAGCGTCATTCTTTAATGATGGTTTTGCAAACTAATTAAACTCCTCATCCCCGCCGCCTTGCCGCTGGCAAATCCGCTGGTTAAGACCGTCTCCCCTTCTTGCCTGACATGGGTAGAATCTCACTTTAAACCCATGAACCCTTTAAATCTCCTTACAGTGCGACTACTTGGCGGCATTGTTTTTTCATAGGTTTTGCCACCAATTTTCACGTTCTGCGGTTTTCTGAGATTGGAAGCGGTCGGAGTGAGCGTGAATTTAAGTCTACCTGTTGCATCTCGTTCAAGGATATTGAACTGTTCATTGTGACTCGGATACCCTTGAATTATCGGCCAAAGACTGTACACAAGTCGGACAGATTTTTGCCGAAGGCATTCTCCGGTGGTCTTGTCCTTAAATTTCCAAATCAATACATCGCCGGAATTAGGTGTCAGTCTTCCAATTAAACCGCCGGTATTTCTGATTAGCATTTTGGTTCCAACGTTCCTAACTACTGCACCGATAAAGGGTCCAACTGATGGAAAATCTTTTCGCGCAATTACGGTTTCTCTTTCTTCGCAATTATCCCAGCCCACAAATTGAATCGGAAGATTATAGTGTTCTGCAAACCTGATCCAAGATTCTAAGATGATGGCGATCTGACTCATATTCGAGCCTATTTTAGTGTTTACGAACTGAGCCGTGAAAATTTCCAGTGCATTCAGACTCGCTGTTGCCGGAAGGGGTTGAACAGTCGACGCAACGGCACCGCGTGGGACGGAACCTGGTTGGCGAGTTTGGCTTGACGTAGGAATGCTTGGTTTGAGGTTGGGAGGCGAAATGATTTCATCTAATACCGTTCTCATGCCTTTATATTTTTTTTGGTTAAAAATTTTGATTGAAAATTTGCTCATGCGGGAGTCATCACCCCCGCCGCCTCGCCGCCAGCAAATCCGACGGCAGCGTAGCGTCTATCTTTCCATCGGCTGGTTTCGCAGAAAGGTCAAGTCCTGTTACCGCACGGTAGGCGTGGATGTACTGCTGGATTTCCGCACGAAAGAACTTGGCCCAGTTAGCAGCCTGGTTGGCGTCAGTCACGGGCATCCAGTGGCCGAGGCGCACGGAGAGCACGATGCGCTCACCACAGTTAGCCAGCTGGAAGAAGTTGAGAATAGGTGGGTTGTTCCAGCCTTGCAGGGAGTTCATGGTGGACACACGGTCCATCCAGGCTTCAGGATAGGCAACGCTGGCGCGGGTGGGCAGGAATTGGCTGAACTCTTGTTGTGACAAAATCCATTGTTGGATCAGCATCTCCACACGGGCCGTGCTGGGCAGGTCGCCGTATTGGTTGTGCGCACCTTCAGAGAGGATGAAATGCAATTCCTTCAAAGCGTTCAGTACGGGAAAAGCGTCGGGAACAATCATCGTGTTGTTCGACTGTTCGTAGAAGTGCGCTGTGGTACTCAGCAAGTGATTGAAGGCCGCTGTGAACTTGGAGCGGCTATCAGCAGGGTTGAATTTTCCCACCGCATTACCGCGCAATGAGATCCCGTAGTGGTGATCGTACTCATAATTGCGCCGCATGACGGAAAGCCGGTGTTGATCATCCTGGATATATCCCCACAGCAAGTTGTTGAGCGGGCGAAGGAAGGAAACTTCCAGGCCTGTTAGCGGGTCGCGCATTCCGGGCGTACGAATATTCTGGAAACGACGCGCGATGGCGTTGATGGTTTGCACCAACATCCCTTCTTCGTGCCAGTACGACCAGATGAGTTCGAAAAGACAGGGGTTTGACAACTTTTTACAAATAAGGTCGTAGCACCAGATCAGTTTTTCATTGTCGGAACTTGCGCACTGTTGCCTCACGATTTCACTATTGGCGCCGGCTCGTTGGGCAATAACGCTCAGGTACGGAAGCGAAATATTATTACCCGCATAAGGTTGGAGATATTGTCCTGCCAGCGCATTCAGCGTTCCTGCATCCAAAGGAGTATTGAAACTGATTTGTGCCAACCGACCAGCATAGTCATCGAAACTAAGCGTTTCCGTCAGTTTCTTACTATTAACGTCCACAATCGGGTCATTTAGTTTTACCCCACAATTGACCATGACAAAAGATTCTGCTGCTGCTTTCAAATCAAAGTACCCATCAGCACCAGTGAATGGAGACCTTCTCCGATCTTGCATCTCTCTAAAATTATCATCATCAGATGTATTTGTGTTGCACAGTGAATCAACAAACCGCTTAAATTTCGGGAATTCAAGGTTGTCGGTTGATTTCAATATCGCCAACCACAGGTAAATGTCGTCAGTCGGCGGCGTCGTACTCGGCACACCCGATATCCGTGTAACGCCTTTTACATTGATATCAATTTCTGCGGGCGGTGCACCATTTTCCTGATACATTTGGGAGGCAAATTCAGAAACCTGCTTTCCCGTCGCTTTCCGAATTTCCTGTGCGACTGACGGTACCACGAAAAGCCGCTCCGGTTTGTCGGTCAGGTTTTGGCTGCTTTTACCTTTGCCGGTCACCACCTGTACTTCGAAGGCGCCTTCGCCGAGCAGTTCCGTGTGCAAAACCCACTTGACAAGATATTGGTCTGGCTCTTGTTTGCTGACTCCTGGAGGGCTTAGGGCACCGGGAGGCGGGTTAAAGGATGTGTTGTTTTTCGTGAAGACCAACCGGATTTCTTTTTCGGGATGGAAATCTTCTCCGCTGGTGGTGAACGCAACTTCGACATTCAACACATTGCCGAATTCGGTACGGAACTCGGGGAGAATGTTGATGGTACAATCATGTATGGTAGTCATAATAAAATGTTTTTTCAAGTGATGAGTATTGAATGAAAGGGGTCAAGTTTTAACCGCTGCGCGATAAGCCCAATGTTGCAAGCACTGGTTCAGTAGTATTTGTTCGAGAAAAGGGTTAAGCTGTTCGTCGAAGCGTGCCTGGGCTAATGCCGCGAAAACTAAACAAGGCGACTGTTTTCGAATAATGCGTTGGTCGTTTTGCCAATTTTTGAACATTTGGCGCAACTGATCCGGTTGCTGCGTACCGAGTGGGAAAAGGTCTTTCAGCGTTCGCCCGTGCAAACTGGCAGGTCTGAACCTCGTGAGCATATCAACGAACGCCGGGGTGACCGATTCCAACTGCCGCAGCAGTACTTGTTTGGCCGGGGTTTCCCGTTCGGGCGGGTAGCAGTATCGCCAATGGCGCGACAGTTGTTCCCACTGTTGGCCCGGATACCAGCGTTCGCCAACTGCAGCGCTAAGCATCACCCTTATCCAGGGGAAAGGGTGCGGGTCGTCGGTGTTGACGCGAAAAACAAAGTACCTGGGCAAGCTCACCACGCTCATCAGTCCCGTAGTAGCACCAATGCCGAGCAGCCCTACTGCCCACACGTCGGCCATTATTTCTGAAATCCATCTTTCTAATAGCAACCAAGGAGTTGAATTCGTCGGGTCGCTGGTGGCGCGGAGGTTCAACTGTTGGCGAATTGGAGGCAAAAAATCCATCAATGCTGCTACTTGGTGGCCCACTTCGTGAATAAGCGACGAGGCGATGCCATTGGAAATCATCCGTTCGCGGGGCACTTGTATCACGCCCACCGGATTGGGTTTGCCGCCGGGAAGCCGGGTTCGCGCACGCCTGATGGCGGCACCGTGACCGCGTTCGAGGAAGCAGACAATCGGAGGAATCTGTGAAAAACCTGCTATTGGACGGATGCCGTCTCGGGCTAGCGCGTCCAACCCTGCTACCCATATTCCAGTGTGGTGTTCGCCCCTTTGCGCCAGCACGTCCGCAAAAATGTCCAACTGGTCAAGCAGCGCATTGAAGCGGAGTTTGAGAAGCGCGAAGCTCCGTTGCAAATCTTCCAGGTTATGTTCACCGCTTTTTGTCAACTGCTGAAACAAGGCAATGCGTCTCTCCAATTCGCGTTTGCCGGAGTGCAACAGCACCTCTATCCCCCTCAACGCAGCCGGATGGAGTCGGGCAGCCGCCACCGTCGGCATCTGCAAGGCAAAGGGCTGCACTTGTTGCAACCGCGCCTGCAAGGCCTGGGCTTCGTTGACAAAATACGTGCTCATGGCCGTGTCAATAAGCGTTCAGGATGACGATGTTCCGCCCGTGGCGAATCCAATGGCCTGGCGGTTTGCGTCCCAAAAATGCCGGGCGTCTTGGTGGAGTGGCCTCTGCCAGCAAACCAGGAGCATACTTGCCCGCCGCTATTTTAAGGGCCGTATCGGCAGCTCTTTCGGGCGGCATAGTCTGCTCGAATTCAGCAGCTTGCCTTGCCGTTTCGCCTACTAAGTTGACAAAACGTTTTGCAATCTCGAATTCTTGATCTTCCTGGCTCAAGCCCTCCAACTCCAGGCCGTACAACTCTGCTGCATCGCCGACAGGGGTGTTGGTTACGTTACCCTCTTGGAAATCGTCAAAATTACTGGGGGGAGTGGTTGTATTACTGCTTTGATATCCACTTGGGATGCTGGCAGGAGGTCCGGGGGGAGCACTGGTAGCACCGCTTTGATATCCGCCTGGGCTAGTATCGAGCGCGACACTGGGCATTGGCGAGGTGACTCTCCTGATCTTTTTAAGTGCCCGGTGTGCCCGGCGTGCTGCTCTGCGACTCAATTTTCTCCCTTTTCTTTTTAGTTTGCTTCCGATCCAGCGTGTAGCTTTCCCTATGAGAGGGCCAGCTATAGAGGATATTAAGCCACCGAGAAATTGATCGAGTTCCGCTTCATTGTTGACATTGAGCAGTTCAGTGGCCAGTTCCATTTCTTCCTCTTCACTGAACGGAGATTCGAACTCCGAATCTCTTTCATATCTGGCTTCCCGTTCGTTGTATTCGTATTCGCGATCCTCCTCGTACTCACCGTCGTATTCATTTTCATATTCTCGATCCTCTTCGTACTCACCGTCGTATTCATTTTCATATTCACGATCCTCCTCGTACTCACCGTCGTATTCATATTCGCGATCCTCTTCGTACTCGCCGTTATATTCATACTCATTTTCGTATTCGCCATCATCTTCGTATTCACCTTCGCCGGTTTCGTACTGGTCTTCCCATTCGTAAGCCGCGCCATAAGCACCTTGCTCGTCCTGACGGTGATAGCCGTATTCGCCACTGGACTCTTCATTCATGATTCGATCCAAGTTGTGCATAACTGAAAATTTAGATGGTGAAACAATTGGGTGAAAAAACTAAGTCATGACCCTTCCCATTAGGCAATAGCTATGCCATGTGCCAAAAAGCGGGGTTTTGGCATGGTTTGGCGAAAAAGCCTTCGGAATGGGCAGGAAAGGGTGGGGGAGCGGCGAAAAAAAATTCGGGGAAAGACAGGGGGATGCTATAGAATAGGCATTGTCTCTCGGTGCGGCAGACTATTTTTGTGCCATCAGACCAAGACCGAATATGAATTTCTCAAAACCTTCATCCAATTATGGAAAACACAGACCGCCCTATTCAACGAGCGCATTTGATACGTCAGGTCGAATATGCCTTCCTTGTGGTGAATAATCTGCAACATGGGAAAGATCCTGAGGGCAATTTGGTTAACCGCAAGGATAATCGCCTTTCCGAGCTCGTTCAAATTGCGGAGGAAACCCGTCAATATGTGCTTCAATTTGCCAAACAAGAAGGCAATCAATACCTATTGGATCAGGCTAAAACCATTCCAAGCATTTCCCCAGAACAATTCCGGGTTTCAACCAATAGAAATGTGCTGGAACACTTTGCCCAAAGTATGCTTTTATTGCAGTTGCTTTTTTTTCCGGCGCAAATGAAAAACCATAAACTCCTCAAAACATTTATAGAGGCTGCACACCCCGCATTCAATCGCATACTCTCGGTACTAAAACAACCTGGCATGGAAGCCTTTTTCCAGCAGGCCAGTTGATAGCAAGCACGTTACTTTTGCCGCATGACCAACGAGGATTTCAAAGCCTTTGCTCCCAGCATCCCCACGGATCCCGGTATCTACAAATACATAGATGCTTCGGGGACAATCCTTTACGTCGGCAAGGCAAAAAACCTGCGCAATAGGTTAAACTCCTATTTCGGGGATAAAAAACACCAACTGGCCAAGACGAAAGTATTGATCCGGCATTCCCACCATATTGAATTCATGATCGTGGAAACGGAGCATGATGCGCTTTTGCTTGAAAACACCCTCATCAAAAAGCATCAGCCGCGTTACAATGTGATGCTGAAGGACGAAAAATC
>JBJXGO010000336.1:0-8833 GCA_046160345.1 Saprospiraceae bacterium | reverse complement strand
CAAACACCCGAGTTGAATTGACAGAAGGGTTTCTTAATATAACATCTGCCCCTATACTTCCAGATGCCCTTGTAGCAGCAAGATTTCCTGCTGCATCTCTAAACTCTTCGGCAGCGATTCTGAATGTATTTCCTTCTGCAATCAATTGATTATTTAACTGTATGTTTAGGCGCTCGAAATGTGAATGTGCTCTTGTTCCAAAGGCTTGTGGTCCACTACTCAACCTACCAGCAGCAACGTCTGCTCTAGTGAGAGTTACAGCGTCATCTGCATTTTTTTCTATCGCTGCAATAATCTGACTTTCAGACCTGACTTGAGATACGGCTTGTACACTTCTGACCCCTGTCTGCTGTGCTCCTCTATTTTGTAAACTCTGTCGCACAACTGAACTTCCAGCACTAGCTATTTTTACACCTCCTCCAACAATAGCCCCAGTTCCAGCAGCCCTTAAAACATTTGCCCCGTTAATTCTCTCACCACTTGCCACTTGCCTTGTTAATTCAGATACTGCTCCCCCAGTTGCACCAGTAGCAGCTCCCCCTGCTACTGAACGTGCTATTGAAGTTACTCTTGAAGTTGAACCAACTACTGATGTTGTTAAGCCAGTAGAAGCTGCAGCAGTACCGGTTGCCCTAATTGCTGTTGCGGCTGAACCTATGCCTCCTGTTAATGCGCCGCCTGCTGCTCCTGATAAAGCTGAAATTCCAATTGCTCGCCCATTAATTTGTTCCCCACTCGCCACCTGTCTTGTCAGTTCGGCAGAGGCACCGCCTGCCGCTCCCGCCACCGCACCCACAACAACACCTGTTGTGACAGCGGCAGCGGTACCTGTTAACCCTGCACTCGCCACTGCTCCTGCAATTAATGGCCCTGCCGCACCTGCCGTTGCTACGGTTACCGCCACACTAACCACAACAACTGCAGCAATGATTGCAACGTCACCCCATGTCCATAATCCAGAGGGATCTGTTGCAGAGATTGGATTGTTTTTTGTGTATACGTATCTATTATAATGATCTTTTATCCCTATCGGATCTGCGCTCAACCACCTCCCCAACCACACCACATAATACCTGGCGGTATGGTACTCCAAGCCCGTCTCCTCATCCCGCTCCATGCCCGTATACCGATACCTTTTCACCGTGGCGCAAATGGTAGCGCTAACTGCCTGATAAGCCGTGGTTCCATAAGGATGATACTCCTCATAAGAGATCACCTCGCTTTGTTCATCCAGTTCCAGCGCTACCGAGCCAAGGTGATTGCCCAATTGGTACCGTTGCAGAACAGGTTCATAATCATCTGTTCCCGCCGTACGCATATCCACCATCAGGATGCGTTTTTCGCCGTCCATCAGGTGTAAGGTTTCGCGCTCCAGCCCTTCGGCATTGCGGTAGATTTCAAAACCACCTAAGTAAAGTCGTTCGTTTTTCAATACCCCCCCCGCGCTTACATTGATTTTTCTACTGCGCTGACCGCCTGCATCATAGGTATAAAAAGTGGCATCAGGATCAGCTGAAAAAGTGCGCACCGTTTGGGCCAATTCTTCCCGGAAATTCCACTGCATGGTCTGCAAATGGGGCATGGCCGTCATAAAGCCATGCTGCGCGTGATGGGGATAAGTATGGGTTTTTCCACCGGTTTCGGTGGTTTTCAGTCGGTTGTTGTACGCTTCATACGTGTTGTTCCGGGTCCAGTTGCCTGCGCCGTTGGGTGTCGCGTGCCGCATTTGAAGGATGTTCCCTACCGGGTCGTACTGGTAAGTCTGGGTATATTCGCGTAGTGCCACTGCATCGTTCGGACTGAGTTGTACTTGTGCCCAGGCATCGCTCCAGTTGTCAAAATCGCCGGCGTCGTTTTGCCCGATGTGTTCCCTTCCGGAGGCTTCAGTCAGGCGGTAAAGGGAATCGTATTGATACTTGCTGATCGGTTCCACCCGGTGGTTCGCAAAAAAGACGGTGGGTATCGCCTGATCCCAAACCTGGGTAATGTTGCCGACCGGATCATACGTGTACTGGAGGTCTTGCAGGTACCCCCCTCCAGTCCCCCCTGTTGGGGGATGACCGTTACGGGTGCTGCGCATGCGGGTTAGCCGGAAAGTCTCCGGATCGTACTCGTACCGTGTGCCGACGCCATTGCCGTATTGAATGCGGGTGCGCTGGGCTTTTTCGTTGTAATCCACATTTCGAACCGGCTGGAAAGTTGCCGTGGCGGTATCCAGCAAAGTGTCGGCGGCATCGTCGCGTTGGAGCCAGGCGTAGGTGCGCTCCAATAACCCAGCATCGTTGTACTGTGTTTGTACGATATTGTATTTGCGCGAAGGAGCGGCGTCGCTGCGCGGCGCCGATTGCTGAACGGGGCGGTTCAAGGCATCAAAAAGACTTGAAGAAACAAAGGATTCTTCCTGCAACAAGGTTTCCGGGTCAGATATAGACCAATCCGGGGTTTGTTGATAATCCAATGTCAGGCGGCGGGCCGCGCGCAGCGGGTTGCCTTTGAAATCATAGGCTTCCACGGTATTCCGCCCGGCCGTATCGTACTGATACAGCACCTTGCCGCGCAAACGACGAGCCTTGTCGTCGGACTGGTTTTCGCCGTAAACAATTTTTTCATACACGGCATCGAGCGGTTCCGTAGCATCGCCGCCCTGGACCCGGCTTTCAGTTGGCCGATGCAAGGCATCAAACCGGAAGGAAAACAAATGCTTGCGCTGGTCCCACATCCTGACAGGATTGCCCAGGCTATTGTTCAACATCCAGCGTTTGCCGGCATCCATGCTGTCCTGGAACACCCGGTGTCCGAGCATATCGTACCCATAAGCCATGACGCGGTTGAATCTGGCGTCGTAAACAGCACGTGCATTGCCTTCAATGTCGAGTTCCACCCGCGTATAATGCCGCTCATTTGCGTCCTGCTGATCTTTCAAATGTTCAACCGCCAGCACCGGGCGACCCAGGCTGTCCAAAAACAGACGTGATGGCGTGTTATGGTGCAATTCCACACTTTTGGCGGCGCGACGCAATCCTTTGGCCACCGGGTCGTCGCCCGAAGCATGGCGACGGGCTTGATACCAGGCGGTTTCCCTTGCCGTATCATTTTGATCGTATGTGCTTTGCTGCCAGGCGTCGAAGTCAACGCGACTGTGCGTGCCGTCGGGGAAGTCGGTGCGTACAGTGCGGCCCAGTGCATCATAACTTATTTGCACGAACACTCCATTTTCCACCAAAATCGGGGCGGATTCATAGCCTGCCGAAGTTGAAAAATAGGGTTCGTACTGGAGCACGGGGTTGCCTTTATTGTTCAAAACCGTGCGTCCATTGCCTACCCAGCGCATCCGCATATTGGTATCCACAATCTCCACGGAATGTTCGCCTCCAGGTTGAGTGACCAGTTTTTTGGCGTCGCCCGGTTCTGCCTGGGCTTTTTTCATAGCCACTTTGCCTAGCCCGTCGCTGTATTCTATGGCGATTTGTACCCGGTGTTGGTCTGCCTGGCCCCTTTGTTCTAAAACAGCATGGTGCTCTTCGCGGCTGATACCGGCAACGGCCACGGGTTGGCCTGACAGAAGGTAGCGGTCAAAATCGTAGATGAATCGCGCTGAGGTATGCGCAAGCAGTTCGCGTGCCTGCGTTTGCAAGGCGAAGGAATCAGTTTCTGTTTGAGCGGTTTCATTCCAAAATTGTGTTTTCAGGGCACTTTCCTCCGGCGTTTCCCATTCCTGGAGCCCAAGCAAATCGTCGGCCTCATTGCCTTTCCCCATGATAGCCATCGCTTTTACCAGCCCCAACTCGTCGAGCAGTACTTCGCTCAGGTCGTCGTTGGGGTCGCGCATACGCGAGGGGGCGAGGGTTCGATAATTGAAAACATCTACGGCGCTGACATTGCCCACAGGATCAACTGCCTGTTGAATGAACAGGGTATGCGGGTCGTATTCCACGCTGGTTACCGAACCGAAAGGATCGGTATAGGCTACCGGCACAAAGAATCGGGAGAATGCCTCTGCGGCTGTATCGGCGCCGAAAATAAAGTGGGTAATGCCGGAGCGGATCCACCAGGCGTCTTCCAAAGGCACAAAACGTCCTTCAAGCATATCGGCGTCGCTTACCGAAACAGGCGCGGTATTGTCGGTCTCCGGATCGCTTTGGAACAGGTGGTTCAGGAGGACAGGCGTGTAAGCCAGCTGATAATTTTCATAAGGCAGACCTCGCTGCCCCTGTTCTCCCAGCGGCAAAGCCGAACTCAGGTCGGCATCGTTAAGGAAAAGCGTGCGGACTCTTTCTATCAGGCGTTTACTGCGCTGATCCTGAGGCGTTTCTATCTCATGATATGGTCTTTCTACAACCGTATTATCCAGCAAAATTCCCTTAAAATCGGCAATTTTGAACAGGGAAATGGAAGGATCGCAGTGCTCTTCCGGGCGGGCGGGTAGTAATCCATTGAGTTCGTAGGCGCTGGTTTGCCATAGCACAGGTAGCCGGTAGGAGTGGTCGCCCCGTTGATTATCTACTGTAAATTCGTTCCGGGTATAAACTATGTGCATTTGCCGCTGTGCCTGAATTGCCTTTTCCAAGCAATGTTGCAACGAAGTACTCTGTGTTTCTGCGCTTCCTAATTCCGGTTCTTCAGGATCTTTCAGGCGGCCATATACCACCGAGGCTGATTCGAGTACATTCCCGTATTCATCTACTTCGATATTCAGGGTATGCGCCACTCTGGGATCCTCAGACCTCCGCTCGTAATGCCAGGTAATGGCTTCGCTTTCCTTGACAATAAACACGGCATATTTATTCCCCTCACGCGGTTGAAGAATCTGGATCTCACAATTGTGGGTGGCTGCATTGTAGGGAACCAGCGGGTTTTGTTCGCCTGAAGGGTCCGGTTCCGGAGAAAACACTTCCTGACGCAAGGGCATTCCTTTACAGGCGCGCAATGCTTCGCGCCATTCTTCAGGGCTGAGTTTTTCCATCACGGAAGCCTGCGGTGGTACGCTTTCCGCCGTCATCACGGGAGCGTCAGGCAGCGCTATTTCCAGCGGATGGATACCTGAAGCGGATAAATCGGGATGATGATACCAGTATTCCTTTTCAAAATGGGTTAAAACGCGTTCGCGGTTATCCAAAAACAAACCGGTGTGGAACCAGGTTTTGGTCAGAACCGGAGGTTGATGAAGGGATTCTGAACGGGCATTGGATGCGCCGGTTTTGGACAGTTCGCCGAAGGTTTCCGTGTCCAACTGTTCTACTCGTCCGAAACCGCGAAATTCGCGCTCCGTATGGTCATAATAGCCGTGGTGGTAGCTGTATTCTGAGGCGAATCGAAGGCCAGAGATTTTTTCTTCAATGATGGTTTTGCGTACGCATTGCACCGGAAAAGCCAGGCGGGTGATCCAGGGTTTGCCGGCCAATTTATCTTTCAGATAATACCAGGTGGAGGATTTGTATTCCAGCGTCACTTCTTTTCCCATATTATTCCGGTAATGCGTCATAATATGCGGTTTTACGCCACCCATCAGGTCAATGTAGCGCATAGGCCGTTCGGCGTTGGCCGGCAATTCCGAGGACCAAACAATGCAACTGACGCCGTTTCCAAGAAGGTCGGTTACGCTTATCCGGTTGGGCTTTTCCGTTGGGAATATAGGGGCGATTTCCTCCGTACTTCCCCAGCGGTTGCCACTGAGATTCAGCCATGCCTTAAACTGACTTTTACCCAAATAGATCAGATCAGAAGCGCCTGTACCACTTATATCTGCCAGTTGAAGGTAATCCGGGTTAAAGAGGTCCGGTTCGTCAAACCAGGGTGCATTGCCCATGGTAACCTTGGCCCCGAAACGGCCATATCCCATGTTGGGCCAGTAGCAAACTTCGCCGTTTCTAATGCGGACGAGGTCTGTGAGACCATCCCCACACATATCGGCCAAGAAAATGCGCTGCTCTTTATCGGAAAACACAATGGCCGGACCTAATTCTTCATCAAATGGCTGTGGTACTTTTTCAGGGTCTCCGTAACCTTCTTTTCCTTTGCCCGGCCACCACCAGAAGGCGCCTTGATCCGTTAAAACAATGTCGGACTGCCCGTCTCCATTGACGTCGAAAACGCGGACATTCGGATCGCGCAAGTCAATATTGACGCGATTCAAAAAACTTTTGAAGGGTTCCCATTCTCCTTCTTCGGATTCAGATAATTGAAAATAACCCTGAACGCCGGGGGCGTTGATGACAATCTGTTTTTGCCCGTTGGCTTCGAGATCCTGCAATTGAAGCGTTCCGTTGCCAAGACCAGTCAGAGAGGGTTTGTCCATCACCAGTTGTGCGCGTTCAAAACGCACATCGCCGTCTTCATCCACATCTCCCAGATTATGCTTATAAAACCAACCAGTTCCTTGTTCGCTTAAGATACCAGGGATGCCTTCATTGTACAAGTCGGTCCATTGATAATTGGAAGACAAACCCACGGGCGAATGGATCAGATCCGCTTGTTTCACATCCCGTATTTGATGATCCCAATGCAGGGTTTGATACTCAAATTCCATGGGCGGAAGTGATTTGCGCGAATAGCGATTTTCATCTGCTATCCAAGCATAGCCTGCCTGTGTGATCGATTTCAAAAACTCCAGTTCGGTCTCCCGGTCGCTTTGTGCGCTATCAGAAACGACGTATTTGAAATCAAGCGAACGCACCAGCGTTGAGGTGTCATTGTTCAGTTCCGGGAAGCGGTGAAACATCAAGGCCCTACGCAAAAGCCGGTAAGTACGCATATCAAAGCCGGAGCGATGACTGGAAAAAGGATCAGGGCGAGCGGCCCAGAGACCGGTTTCCTCCGGTGTGGGCGTATCTGAATCGTGTTCGCCATAATCCATTACCAACTCAAAATGCCACTGATCCATTTGTTTCCACATAGGTGGATCAAAGGGACAATCCTGTGGCGAATAATAGGGCTTCACGTTGCCGTAACATACCCGTTTTAAATATCGGTTGGCAAACTGCGACACGCCGGCAAGGCGATTCTTTTCAAAACTTGCGGGCGCTACATTGGCTAAATCTTCGGCTTTAAATTCAAAACTAACGGCACTTCCTTTATCATCAAAACTGAATTCCGGAAGCCATTGATAAACGCGTTCTGGGTTTTCAGGGTCGCAAAGGCGATGGCTCTGATTTCGTCCAAAAATCGTGGTAATATTGTCGCGGGTCACCACACGCCAATAAACGCCAACCATAGAGTGGGAAATCCTTTCGATTTTTGAAAAAGCCCCTTCAATACGTGGCCTGTAGCTTTCGATACGATAGCCTTTTATTTCCCGGACAAGCTTTTTCCAATGGTCGCAATCCCATTCCAGCATGGGGACGAGGTCTTCCGCCCCTGAAAACATAAAAACATCCTCCTCTTCGGTGAAATCGCGATACCTCGGCAATATCTTATCGGTACGCCGTACAATAGATGGGATATCTAAAGCCCAGCCTATGCCTAAAATACTGTTCCCACTGCCGGAGTTGTAACTAGCTGCCAGAGAGGGGGTAAAACCATTTCTATTGGGAGAGAACGGTAGGGGAATAGAAAAAGAAGCCGTGCCGTTCGAGGAATTTACCTGGAATTTTTCATCTATGCCTTTGAGCGCCCCGCCGCCTTTAGGCAAGGAAATTTGAGGGATCTGTAAGGCGTTGGATTCTGTAGCCCGTTCCTGTGCGAGTGCCTGAACACCAGAAGTTGGGTGCGTCTTTTGTCCACCCGTGGATTGCGACGGGGTATTGGATTGAGGATTTGTATTCAATGGGAGGGTTCTAGGTTAGTGGCTTCAGAAAATGGGAAGGGCGAATCTTACATAGTTGTCAAAATGAGTGAAAACAAATCCCCTTTTCCAGGCATATTGACCTGAAAAAGGGGATGATCCTTGCAATGAATTGGGGAGGTATGCTGTTTCAACAGATCTTATTTTGAGTACCCCAAAGGTAAAGAACTTATATTTTTATTTCCAAATACAAATGAAATAAAAAAACAATCAAATTTGAATAAATTTCAGATAAGGATTTAATGCTACCGAATTTATTGGCTATCATTCGTATGTAGTGGACTGTGTATCAACTCATACACCGCCCAAATGCGCGTTCGGCTTTGCCAATTATTGGTATTGTTGAGCAAAAGCCATTCAGGATAATACACATACCGGCGTTTCAACTGGAACCCCGGGGGCGCTTTGGGAACGATGGTGTGAACTTCTGTAAAAAACATCAAGTCGCCGGAATTCAAGGCTGTGGTGTCGTTTGGATACATCGGATCAGTGTACCAGGATGACTGCGTCTGGGTGGGATTCTCATAAAAAGGCATATTGAGCGGGAAGTTTTTTCGAGGTTTATCCTTGACAAAATAGACGCTTGATTCCGGGTGTTTTGCTTCCCAATGCCAAAGGAATCTGGAAAAGGCAGCCATCTCCTTTGCCGGCATAAAAACCCATAGCGCCAGTATGATCGCGTTGATCCATACAAACGCAACAAATACCTTTGGCATCCACTTTTTCATCCCATATTTTTCCAGAAAATACGCCCAGCCGGTTACCGTGAGAAAGAGAAACGGAAAAATCATCGGGAAAAGGAACCGCATTTCCTTGTGTTCCACGGCAGTATGTACCAATACAAAAGGCGCCAAACACCAGCTCAGCACATGATAAGGCTGTTTCCAAACACCCAGACCGAAGAAACAAAGAAACGCTAAACTCAGGGGCGGCAACAAAGCAACAGCCGTGCCTTGAAAATACCACCACCATGGTTCGGTGCCAAATTTTGCTTCACTGTGCAAAATATTGGTTGAGAAATAGTTGCAAGGTGCGCAGGTCCATTCTCCATAG
>JBJXGO010000335.1:0-3031 GCA_046160345.1 Saprospiraceae bacterium | reverse complement strand
CCAGAGCATTCGCCCTACCGAGCACTCAAAATGGCAAATGCTCGGGCAAAGCGCACTTGATGCGGACAGATCCCGTCAGGAAGACAACTCACTTTGAACTAGCGTAAACACAATTTCAAAATTGATTACTTTATAAGCATTGATAATCAACAATTTTTGTGTGCATACCGTAGGTGAAACACCAAGCGCGGCGCTAAGTTGCAACACCCATTTGGACCCTAGGAGAAATTTCAATAATGTTATGGCCCTTAATCAAGGGCGGCGGTGGGCATGGGTTTTTGGGGTATAGAAGCGGAAATATCCCGCAAAGCAAAATGTTGTTGGAGAAGATGCCAACAAAAGCGTTTTTTGGTGGTTGTATTCCCTGAAAAGATATACTTTTGGGGATTGTAATCACTAAAAGCATGATAAACCGTTACATCGAACCGTATATTGCAGAAAACCTGCGTGCTGACAGCCGCAAACTACTGTTATTATTTGGTCCTCGCCAAACCGGAAAAACTACGTTAGTACGCAAGTTATCTACACAATTTGCAGGCAAAACCCTCTATCTCACAGGCGATGACCCAACCGTACGCACTCGACTCACCGATGTAGGTATAGAAGCTTTGCGGCCAATAATGGAAGGCAATGACCTGTTGGTACTGGACGAAGCACAACGAATCCGAAATATAGGCATTACACTTAAACTGATGGCAGACCAATTTCCCCAAACGCGGGTGATTGCTACCGGGTCTTCGTCTTTTGAGCTAGCCAACCAAATCAATGAACCGCTAACAGGGCGAAAGATGGAGTTCTACCTATATCCCGTGTGTTGGCAGGAGTGGGTGACACATACAGGATTGTTTGCCGCAGAAAATGGTTTGGAACAACGTTTGATCTTCGGTATGTACCCCGAAGTACTAACCCAGGCGGGAAAAGAGCAAGAGGTTCTGGCTGGACTGGCTTCGGACAACCTATATCGAGACCTGCTTTCGTTTGCACCCATCAGAAAGCCAGAACTCTTGGTCCAATTGCTTCAAGCACTCGCACTTCAGGTAGGTTCGGAGGTTTCGTACAATGAACTTTCGGGGTTATTGAAAGTAGACAAACAGACCATTTCCAATTACATTACGGCATTGGAACAAGCTTATATCATTTTTCGACTTGGGCCTTTTAACCGCAATTTGCGCAATGAGATCTCCACGACGCGCAAGATATATTTCTATGACAATGGCATCCGAAATGCGTTGATCGGAAATTTTTCACCACTTTCGCTGCGGCAAGACAAAGGGGCTTTATGGGAAAATTTTTTGATCAGTGAACGTTTAAAGCGCAACCGCTACGCCCGGCGTCATTTTGTCAATACTTATTTTTGGCGCACCAAGCAGGGACAAGAAATAGATTACCTTGAAGAAAGCAACGGTCGTATTGAAGCATTTGAAATAAAATGGAATTTCAAGCGCAAACCTTCAGCGCCTACAGCATTTGCCTCGGCTTATGCTGCGTATGATTTTGTTGGGATTACACCAGACAATTTTACTCCATTTTTGGCACTTCCAGTATAGATTTTTTGCCGCAGTGGGTTTCTTTAGTTTTCATCCAGGTTTTGGAAAATTATTTCGACAATTCTCTGCGCCTGTGGCCCCGGAACGGAGTTCCGGGGTACTCCGGCCTTGCTGGAAATTTTCTACCTGCTTTGCAATAAAGCGAAGACTTAGCCCGACGTTTGTCCTGCTAACAACAATTAACTTCCCTACTAACTGGCTCAAAATCAAGATTTCAATATGAATCGCATTCTCTACATTGCACTATTCGCAGTCAGCTCACTTGCTTGCACCCGCACCGATCTGCTTTCAACCTCCTCGGCTGATACCACAGCTCCCTCATCGCCGGTAGCATGCGACACGTGTCTGTACCCAATTGTGATGGTACACGGGTTTCTCGCCTCTGGCGATACCTGGACAAAATTTCACCAGATTTTCACCTCCAATGGCTACAAATGGAGAAGCCTCTATGCCTTTGATTGGAACAGTTTGAACCAACTGGGTGGAGGTACCACCCAGTTGCTTGACCAGTTTATTGATAAAGTATTGGCCGAAACGGGTGCAACTCAGGTGCGTCTTATGGGCCACAGCGCAGGTGGCGGGGTATGTTACACCTATCTTTCTGATGCCACCCGCGCAGCCAAAGTAGATGGCTATGTGCATATCGGGTCTTCTGTGCAAGCTGGTCCAGCTGGCCCCGGAGGTGCTGAGCCCACACTAAATCTCTGGAGTCCCGACGATGTGGTAGCGAACAACGGCGATATCATCGGTGCCACCAACGCCATGATCCCCGGCAAAGACCACTATCAGATCGCCACGAGCAAAGAATCATTTGCCGCCATCTGGCAGTTTTTCCATACCGATCCACCCACTACGCTCGACATTACGCCACAAGGCCCGCTGGTCTGCATTGCAGGTAAAGTGCTTTATTTTGGAGAAAACACCCCGCTCGAAGGTGCAAAAGTCGAGATTTGGGAAGTTAATCCTGCTACGGGCGAACGCGTCGGTAGCAATCCAGATTTCACCTTTATGACGGATGTAGATGGGAAATGGGGCCCGGAAAACGTGAAAGCGAACACCACTTTTGAGTTCATGACTACCCCGCCCAGTTCCAGTCAGCGCATCATTCATTACTTCCGGGAAGGGATCACACACCTAAACAGCTTGGTTTACCTGCGCACGATCCCGCCGCCAACTTCGCTTGCAGGGATTTTGCTGGCTGGTTTACCCAAAGTTGATAATCAAGCGGTTGTGAATGTTTTTTCGGCCAGTCAAGCGGTTATCAATGGACGAGACACCCTTACGACTGCTGGCTCGGTACTTTCAACGGCACAATACGCGCCGCCTTCAAAAACAGCCATTACGTATTTCCTCTACGACGATGGCGACAGCCAGACCGAACTCACCCCCGTAGGCGCATTTGGTGGATTCCCATTTTTGAATGGCGTGGATATGTTTTTCCCTACGATTTCGTCGGGCAGCATTCCGATTGTATTAAACGGACG
>JBJXGO010000334.1:0-4222 GCA_046160345.1 Saprospiraceae bacterium | reverse complement strand
TAAATTCGCGCTGGATTGACAACAAACGCAGCGCGATCTTTATGAAATACAACCACAACTTCGACAAAAGCTGGTTCGTGAATTGCGACTTCCTCAGTAACGGCCCGCTGGCAGACCTGAATGAGATGCTCCCGCCCATTCCGAATAATTTCAACTACAACGAGCCTCGTGGCACCCAAACCCACGTCTCGATCTGGAGCACTCGGGTACAATTCACAGGTTGTGATTTCTCTGGAAGCACCAGCATCATACCCGACTACCGGCCCTTCGGTATAGAAGGCGACGACCCCAAGATAGTGGCTTCCACGGGCAACATGAAGGACCTGAAAATCGGCATAGAATGTCGAAGCCCGCTGGGCAGTATTTTAGGCTCTGTCAACGCAACCGGCATCACTTTCGACAATGTGGTACAAGGCATCAACCTGCGCAATTCCACCGCCGATATCATTTCTGGCTGCCACTTCCTGAACATCCCAGCACCCAACACCTTCCAGGGACTAAGCCCGGCAGGGATATTTGGCAAATTCAATAAGGGTTCGCTCATCCGAGATAACGACTTTAACGGCAGCGGCCTGGGATCGCCTTCCTGGGGCGTAGTGGAACACAACACCCTTAACCAGGGTTGTGAGATATTAGAAAACCAGTTCTTCAACGCCCGCTATGGCAACCAGTTCGAAGGTGACAACGGCGCGCTCTTTGCCCGCTGCAACGACTACACGGGCATGGGATTTAGCGGCTGGGCCGCAGTAATCAATGCAAATGCGGGGAATTTGCCTTTGCAAGGAAGCCCTGTAAATGGTCAGCCAAAAGCCGACAACCAATTTTTTGACTTCTGCGACGGCAGTTCGGATATCCACATCTTCTCCGAGTTTGCGTTCGGTTATTTTGACAAAACAGGCAACCCGCACCCGGCGGATGAGGACTGTGTGAGCGATATTGTGAATCTGGTCAACGACCCATTTGATGTTACGCTTCCAAACTGCTATCTTATGCAGCCACCCTGCGACCCACCCTGCCGCTTAGCACAATATTATAATTCACAAGGCACTGTCCGCGACCGCAACATTGCCATCCGTGGACTGGTACACACGGGATTTGATGCAGAAGGGGCGGACCTTCCTGCTGAATACGAGAGTGTTTTGGGGCTGTTGCAATACCGCAACCAGGAAGTAGATCAAATCCTCCGCATCGGCTCTTTAGCCAGCATGGATCGACTCTCCGAAGCGATAGCAGCCAACAACCTGCTCGGCAGCATTACCATTGAAGGGGCTGCTTACAAAGCATACATGACCAATATTCTCAGCGCAGGAACGGATTTGACATCTTTGCCGACAGCAAATTACAACATCGCGATGCTGTCTTTGACTGCAGAGAATGTCTCCACCCGTGGCATGGCCGAGAATTTGCAAGATTTCAAAGATGGTATCTACCACCCGCTTGTGGCCATTAACCCGGATGGAGGCGAAGGCAGGCCCCCTGGCGAAAGAGATCAAGAGAGGCAAGCAATGAAGACAAGGTTAATTACCGTTTCTCCGAATCCATTCAGCAATGAGGTGCTGTTTGACTTGAACGGGATGCCCAGGGGAGAAAAGTATCAGTTAAACGTCACAGACTTCCTTGGCAGGATTGTGTTTGCACAGCCTGTTTACGGAGGGCTACTCTTCCGTTGGAACTGCCCCCAAACATCCGACGGAAGGTATTTCTACCAAATTCGTTCGGATTCGGGGGTAATCCAAAGTGGAAAACTCTTGAAAGGTATCCGGTGACAATTGTTACATCGAGCCATCGCGCTGCCCAGCGCGATGGCTCTAACATTTTTTCTCATGCGCGTTCTATTCCTGTTTTGTCTTTTGCTTTGGGGGCGTCTGCTCTCTTCTCAGCAAACCTATTTCAATGTTCAATTTGACTATAAAAATTATTGGGAGTACTCAGCCCTATCCACTATTGAGAACGACAGCTTCTACCTGCTCCCAGCAGCATCTGGCACACCTTTGGCCGCAATATGGGACACCGCTTTTGTCCTGAAAATCAATAAATACAACGCTACAGTTCAGTATAAAAAAATTGCTTTCTTTGAGGGGCAGTCTGCGGTCAATTTGCGTAAAACCAGTAATTCAGACCGTTTTTTGTTGCAGGGAAGAAAATATCCAGGTCATTCGGGCACATACGTTGACACGGATATTTATGTGTGCTATCTCAACAATGACGCCCTCGATACCTCCAACTTGAAAATTTACGGGTTTCCCAACAGAAACGATAATTTCTACCGCCCGCTACCTACCTCCGACGGCGGATTTTTTTCTTCCGGGTGGTCATGGGACATTGACGCATCTCCAAGTTATCAGTCCCTCCTCTTGTTCAAGTGCGACAGCAACCTCAATCAGCAGTTCCTAAAACTGTATCCGACCAATCCCGACAGACATTACTTCGGTTTAGGCTGCGTGGAAACACCAGACAAAGGATTCATTACTGTGGGCAACAAAAGAGTAGAGAGTTTCAGGGGGAATGCACTGGTATTCAAAACAGACATGGAGGGCGACATTGTTTGGTGGAAAGAAATACCTTACAACGGCGACACTACCTATCTGTCTTTTCAGGATATTGTACAAAAAGCCGACGGTACATACCTTATAACGGGCATCCGAACATTCGACCCACAATTAGGGCCTGGACACGAAACTTTTTGGCTCGTGAATATGGATGGCGATGGCAAAGTGCTGTGGTGGAAGGAGTACGACCCCAACTTGTATTCTGGTTGGCAGACCATTACGCCCAGCCTCGACGGCAACTTCTACGCATGCGGGGTAGCCGTTACCTACGATGGTAGCGGTCAGCAAGAGGGATATGTACAGCATGGGGTAATCAGCAAACTAACTCCGGAGGGTGGGCTGCTGTGGCACCGCAAATACACGATGTCGCCAGTTTTGAGACTCTACGACATCTTCTTTAACGTGCTTGCCACCTCCGACGGCGGCATTCTCTGCAACGGCAGCACCTACGAGAACGACACCACGCGGCAGAACGCCTGGGTCGTGAAACTTGACGGCAATGGCTGTCTTGGCCCGGGCCCTGGCTGCAGCACGGATTCGGAGGAGCCGATAGAACTGCCCGTGGGGAAGAACAGTTGGGTCGCTATTTCGCCAAACCCCACGTCAGGCGTGGTCAGCATCACAGCCCAGGGCGAGCACCGGATCGAAGCCCTGCGCATCTTCGACCCTGCGGGGCGGCTGTTAATGGAACGGCAGCGCCTGCAGGAAACGAGCGTCGAAGCCGACTTGGGCAGCGCCCCAGCGGGCGTGTACGTTGTATCGGTGCTCGTGGACGGGGTTTGGAATGTGCGGCAAGTGGTGAAAACAAGGATATGAGAAGGTGGGACAAACCGCTTCCTGCATCGAATGCGTAATACCCTCCTCAAATAAAGTCACAGCGGCACATCCTTACGGTAATCCCTCAATTCCTCCTCCGTCAAAGCAGGCGCCACTTCATACTCGCTGCGCCAATCGCGCACAGGCATTCGATCGAGGGGATACCAGTTGCCCCACCAGTCAAAGTACTCTAAATTGTTGAAATTCAACTTGTAATCAAATTCGCTCGGTACGTCATAGACAAAACCAGGGTAGTAAAACGGACGTTTGTGCTCCATCGCAAACTCGATTTCCTTGAGCATCGTAAAGGTGCCGAGACCGCGTTTCCATTCATCGGGTTCATGGATGCAATAATTCGCCGCCATGCTCTTGCGGCCCATGTGGAAATAACTTGTGGCCACGAGGCGCTCCCGGCTAAACACATCGAATTGAATGCCGTAACAAGGCATTAAACTGCTGAACGCACTAAAAAAACCATAAATACTCTCGGGGCGATTGTGCCGAAATCGCTGAGCATGACGCTCAAACAGCATCTCGTGCATCGGTTCGATGCGAATTGGACGGCGAAGAATGACCAGATCCTCGTTGCGGCGCAGGCATTTTCGCTGACTTTTGCTGAATTCAAAATTATTTAAATCAATACGCAGCAGTACCACCCGGCAAGGCTGCCCACGCCATTCCCAGTAATTTCGACGAAAAATCTGATCCGACCAATACGTCCACCCATCCTCACAAAAACGGTCGAACACCATTGTATGCAAAGGCTGCATCGGGATATACTCCTCAATGTAGTTCGGGTTGAACGAGATGTTCTGAAAGATGGGGAGGGTAGGGCGGTTCATGCTTTATTGGTCATT
>JBJXGO010000333.1:0-9622 GCA_046160345.1 Saprospiraceae bacterium | reverse complement strand
TCCAGACGGCGTAAGAGTGTCCTTGGAGGGTGGTCAAAGCCTTACCAGACTCCAGGTCCCAGATTTTTGCGGTATTGTCTACAGACCCGGTTGCGAGTTTTTTGCCATCGGGTGAAAAGGCCACGCTTAAGACGGCGTAAGAGTGTCCTTGGAGGGTGGTCAAAGCCTTGCCGGACTCCAAGTCCCAGATTTTTGCGGTTTTGTCGTGAGACCCGGTGGCGAGTCTTTTGCCATCGGGGGAAAAGGCCACGCTACTGACGGCCTCAGTGTGGCTTTCGAGGGTGGTCAAAGCCTTGCCTGATTCTAAGTCCCAGATTTTTGCGGTTTTGTCTCCAGACCCGGTGGCGAGTATTTTGCCATCGGGGGAAAAGGCCACGCTCAAGACGCCGAAAGTGTGGCCTTCGAGGGTGGTCAAAGCCTTACCAGACTCCAGGTCCCAGATTTTTGCGGTATTGTCTTCAGACCCGGTTGCGAGTTTTTTGCCATCGGGTGAAAAGGCCACGCTTAAGACGCCGTCAGCGTGTCCTTCGAGGTTCGAAACGCGGGGAAGGAGCGGGCGGGCGGGGTCAGGGTTGTCGAAGTAGTAGAGCGCATCGATGAGGGCCTGCACCACCTTAGGGTTGTCAGCCTCCACGTACCGGTGGGCGAACTCGGCGAGGCGGAAGGCGGTGTTGCGGTCTCCGTCGCGCAAGGCAATGGTGCTTTTGTAGGCCAGGTCGTTGGCATAGGCGCGGCGGGCGGCGATTAAAGCAGCTGAAGCGGTGGAGTCGGCTTTTGCTTTTTCACGAATAGCGATTTTCCGTGCTACTTCTGCTACTTTTTTTGCTTTTTCTTCAGCTTTCCTTAATTGCTCGATTCGCAGGAACATGTCGGAAATATGTTTCTCCACGGTTTCCGCCTTCGTTTCGTCGCAGGAAGTCACGGCAAAATAGAGATCCAGCGCCTGCGAGAAAGTCTTTGGGTTTGTAGCTGCCTGGTCAGCTTTGTACAGGATACAGGCACAGTCGCCCGCCGGGCAGGGGACGCTGGATTGGGCGTCAATCGTCACAGCCCCGCAGGACAGCAGGGCAAATAGAAAAATCGCCCGTAAAGTAGTTATTGGTCGCATGGCAACAGCAGTTTTTTGTTCAGGTCTCCTATAAGGCTGTCGAGGCTTTGTATATATTGATGCTTTAGGCTTTCATTTATTGTTTCACCTGCTCTTTGGAAGTTGGCAACATCCCGCCTGGCTTGTTTGGCTTGCAGCATATAACGTTCGCGCTTCTCTTCATTGGCCTTGTAGAGGGCACAGTTTGCTTCTTTATTCTTTTTAAGGACATCGACCGCCTTTAAATAATAAAATATAGCCAGGCCCAACAGCACAAAACCAAGCACTGCTGCGGCAATCGAGATCTGTTGGCGGCGTTTCTTCCTACGGACTAGGGTCTCATTATGCGCCCGGCTTTTTTCCACAAACCCGCGCCATTTTGACTCATATTCACTTCGTCTCTGTATTCGTTCGAGGTACAGCTCCATTTTGGCCAGGTCATTTTCTTTCAAAAAACGATCTACACTGAAGTGATCGGCCTCCCAGCGCTCGCAATCGTTCTGCAATTGCCGCACGAAGGCTTTGAATTCCTTATCCTGCGCCGAGCGCAGTTCGTGGATCTGTTTGGCCACCACATCGTGTACGGGCTCATAGCGCTCCACGTCATTCTCGTCGGCACGCAGCAGTTTTTTTTCGCTGAAATACAGGAGCGCTTCCTCCACCCTGGCCGGGTCGGTCTCCAGCACTTCGGCCAGTTCGGATGCCCGCCGGGCCTGTTTAGTGCCTTCGCCGGTGGCGAACTCGTCCAGCAGCAAGCCGGCGAACTCATCTGGCAGGCCCTGCGCGGCGAAGTGGCGACGCGCGTCGTCGAGTTGGGTTTCGATAAAGCGCTTGAGTACATTGCCGAGTTTGCCAACGGCTTGTATGCCTGCTTCAGCAAAACAGGCTAGACCAGTGGTCAGTATAGCGTTTTCGTAGAGGTAGTGCAGATACACCTGAAGATAAGGCAGGTGAACTGCTTGCTTTTTCTCTTCTTTTACCTGCTCCAGGATCTGACCGGCGGTCACGGGACCTTCGGCGAGTTCCACCTGATGTGCTTCGCAGGTGCGGGTGATTACATTAAGGATGGTTTGGTCTTTCATGGGCTCTACCCGGAAGCGCTTGTCGAACAGGGCAGGTGTCAGTGACTCATACTCATACAAGTGGCCGATGTATTCCTCGCGCATGGAGAGGATGATCTTGCAGGGCAGGGGCCGGTCGAGCAGGGATTGAATGTCTTGAAAAAACTGCAGGCGCTCGGCGTGGTTTCCGAGTGTAAATAGTTCTTCGAATTGGTCGAAGACGAGGTACAGGGGCACCCAGCGTGTATTGTATACCGCTTCGATGCCGACGGCAAGATCGGTCACGGGCGCTTCGCACAGGCGGGCGAGTTCGGCACGGAAGGCTTCGTTCAGGTTATCGCGCCGGCGGATAGACACGCAGAACCAGTCGCTCAGTTTGAACACCTTGGGCAGGCCAGCCTGCAAGAGGCTGGTTTTGCCGGTGCCGGATGCGCCGTACACGAGCACCAGACGCGTCTGTTGCAGTAGGTTGGATAGGGCGTATATCTCTGCGTCGCGCCCGAAGAACAGGTTCTTGTCGCTGGAGCCGTAGGGATCGAAAAGTTTGAATGGGCTTTGTTGCATGGATTACGCGGTAAGAAAATTCAATTTAAGATCGCTCAAATAACTCCTGAACTCCCCTGCATTCGCCATCAAGTGGTTGTTTTTGTGGGTTTCGTCGGCCTGCTCACCCAGGTGCAGGAGGTAAACATGGTCTTGCGTATCGTCGAAGGCCCAGATCTTCTCCGGACTTTGTACCGAAAAAAAGTGGAAGCAGAGGCGGCCTGAAGGATCGGGGAAATACCCGATAAACAGGTACAAGTCCACTTCAGTGTTGGGTTTGCCTGTGAATACATTCCGGTCGATCACGAAAGGGAACAGACTCAGCGGATCGGCCACTTCAAAGATATCTTCGAGTTCGCCGTTGCTGGCCGGATAAATGAGTACAGATTTGTTTTCCAGCATCCGCTTTTTGTCTGATTTGTCGGATAATACGGTCGGGTAAAACTCGGAAAGGGTAAGTAGCGACACCATGTTGTCGATTTCCAGGGGCACATGGCGGAAATTCACCACATTGACTCCACGCACAGAGGCCATGGCGGAAGTGGCCACAAAGTGCAGTGCCTGAAAACATTTGCCGATATGCTGTTGAGCGTAGTAACAGGTTTCGAGCGATTCAGCCTCTGCAAGCCGTACCCGCTGTCGGTGCAGCATTTTTTGACGGTGAAAAAAATCGGCGGCAGCCTCGAAATCTTCAGAATGCAAGTGTTCCAGCAGACTGTTCACATCGCGTGGCGAAAACGGCAGCGTGACCTTGGCCGCATTGGCCCAAGCCAGCATTCGGTCGATCTGCAGGGCGTAATCCTGTGGCGGCTGCAAAAGGCGGTTTTGACGCCAGAAGTCCAGAATGGCCATTTTTTCAGGCGGCGGGTGCTGAAAGACTTCGACTTTGTGTTGCCAGAGTTGCGCACTAAGAATCGAGACGACGTGGTGCAGCAGGGTTTCAAAAAGGATGCAATAATCGTACAGGAGTTCGCGGTAATATTCGTCGGAGGTTTCCTCTGCTTTGAAGGTGATCTGTCGGATGCGTACGCCCAGGGTGAAGGGGAGGGCTTTTGTGAGTTCGGCCAGTTTCTTGCCGTCTGGCACGGGGCTTCGGCGCATGGTTTCGGCTAAGCGGCGGATACTGGCGAAGGCTTGCGCTTCCGTTTTTTCGAGCGCATAGATCAGGGTGTCTAAAAAAACCGTGTGGCTCACGGCCTGGTCAATGGGGCTGCTTCTCGCAGAAAAAGGCAGGCTGTAGTCTTCGTTTTCAGCACCGGGGGCAAGGTAAAGCCCCCAGGGCAGCCCATCAGATTCCGCGCCGCCGCGCAGTGCGAGGCCTCGAGTGGCCAGGTCGACACCTTTTTGTTGGAGCCTGGCATCGATGACGACCTCGGCAAAAGCCTGCTTAAGTGTCCGACCTAAGCTTAGGTATTGGTAGAATTGTGTGGCGACCCAAAAGGCCTGCATGTCATCTACCGGTCGCGTCGTAGCAATGACAAATGGGATGCCGGCATTGTGAAAGAACTGTACCTGGCCTTGCGAAGCGCAACCGTTGATAAAGATCAGTTTTATCGTTCCGGCAGAACGCAGCTTATCGGCGAGCGCCGTTGCATCGGCGTCTACATCGGTGAGCTGGAGTTGGGTGCTGTTGGCATGGCCGGCGTAGTGCAGCACTTCCACCTGCCGGCCCGGCACATTTAGCTCATTTACGATATCCGCTGTGCCCGATTCGGGCGACAACACGACCTCATAACTCTTGCGGGGGATGGAGTTCAGCAGGCGTTGGATGTCTTTGCCCTCCCGGGTAAGGAGGGGGAGGGGGTTTGTTGTGTCGTTGGCGGTTAGGAGCAGCAGGGTGACTGGCATAAGGACAAACCGTTTAGAATTCGGGTCTTATAGAAAGGGATTTATAGAACAGGATAGTTGAATTTAGAAATGGCCGTTTTTGCAATATAAGTGGTATGCAATTATTTCGAAAATTCAAAAAAACCTGATTTTTTATCTTAAAGAAGTCGCGTAAAAGTAATAAATTGATTGACATTTGCAACAACCTAAAACTTTACGGTCAGCAGGGTTTCAGGCTGTTGTGGGCGTCCTCTTCATGCCCGATCGGGCAGGCGAAAAAACATCCTTTATTTCTCTTTAGATTCCGCTGCAGGGTAACTTACAAGGGTTACTCTATCCTTGTCTGGATCTGGAAAATTATCGGCTATCCCATACATAAACATGTCCAGCACCAATACCTGGAAACAAGCAGTGCTTCTAATATTTTGTTGCCAAATTATACAACAAATAAATACATTTGGCCCGCAAACCTGAACCAACGCCCAAGCCTGTATGGAAGTCCTGCTCCTAACTTTTGCCAATAGCGAAACCGACCATCTTCCTTCGCTCCGCGAGGAGGACGACAAAGTGAACACTGTGCTCAGCGAGCGGATCGCTAACGGTGGCGGCGACTTCAGCCTTGTGCGCGAACAATACGCCACACGGGAGAATATTGTGGCCGCTCTGAAACTACACCGGAATGATATTGGCCTGTTTTGGTACAGCGGCCACGCCGACAGCGACAGATTGGAACTGGGGGATGGCGTTGCACATGCCGGCGGTATCGCTGCCTTATTGGGCGACTGCCCTCGCCTTAAACTGGTAGGGTTGAACGGTTGCTCCACTGCAGGGCAGGTTGATGCTTTAATCGATAAGGGCATCCCAATAATCATTGCTACTACAGCATCGGTGGGCGACAAAACAGCCAAGCAGTTCTCTATTGCCTTTTTTACCGAATTGGCCAAAAACCGGCTTTCCATCCGCGAGGCCTTCGAGAAGGCGGTAAAAACCGCCAATGTTTATGGGAAAATAGAAGCCGTCACCCGAAGTGCCGGACGAGCGCAGCAACAGGATCCCAAAGCTCCGCTTTGGCAACTGATCTACACCGAAAAAGACTTTGATCTTCTCGATACCTGGCGATTACCGGACAAACTCCCGGACGCACAAGTAAATAAATACCTGCATAATGCGCTCAATCTGCTATATAAGTATCAACGGGATTCCAATGAAAAATCGGATGCCCCTATTGATGAACTTCTGAAGCGTCTACCCTTTACCATCAGCGAGCCGATCCGGAAATTGTTGGCCCCGCGCGGCCAATCAGAACAGGACTTTTATGATCGCCCCTCTCCTAAGCGGTACGGTATGTTGTTGTATGCATACCATAGCATCGGCAATTTTCTCGCGTTTGCATTGCTGAGTCATCTCTGGAAAATCCGGTCTTCAGGCAAGGTACTAACCGGCCTTGAAGAACTTTGGGGAGTATTCAGCCAATGGCTGGGCTCAGAATACAAGGCGAATGAAATGCACTCTATGATGCCGTTTTTTAACCGTTTGGTAGCGGTACTTAAGGACAACGAGACTCAGTTTGAGAAAGAGAAAGCAGAGATTCCTTTATTCTTCCCTGAATTGGAAAAGTCACTCCAGGACATGGACCAACCTGAAACTCAGCTCGCTTTTGCATCGCTCGAACAAAAACTAATGGAACCGTCGGGCAGCAGGACTGAAAACTGGGTAAGCCTCTGTGATGATACAGAAAAGCAACTCGCACTGGTATTGTTCTGCTTCGGGTTTCTGTTCCGCTACAACCTGACATCGGTAAAGAACATTGATGTGTTGTTTTATCTGCACAATCAGAAGCCTACGTATGCCCATACGGTTGTGCGTTTGCAACAACAAATGTCGGGCATGCAGGACAATAAAGAAGAATTAGAAAATCCCCGGAATACGGCTGCGGTGTTGTTGCGACATGTTTCGGACAAAAACGTGGAAATGTATGTGTCGCCATTTATCATTGATTATAATGCGTACACACGCACGGCTAAAGCCAATCCGCGTTTTTGTGTTGCTTACAACAAGCTCCTACGGACTTTTTATTTCAAAAGCGTTTCGAACCCTGATGTTCCCATGCCCCCAATCAAAGAGCAGAAGCAGTTGTCCATACAGGAATTGCTCAATAAAGGAGAACATAAAGACGAAGATGACGACATTTTTCCACTCATACACGGCCAATTTTCGGCATTTTGTAGCACCGTGTTTGGCAAAACCCTCGATGACCTATGAGCCAGACACCCAGCCCATTCAAGTTTTTAGATGCTTTTACTTTTTCCGACCGA
The DNA here is from genome assembly GCA_046160345.1 of Saprospiraceae bacterium. Taxonomy (GTDB): domain Bacteria; phylum Bacteroidota; class Bacteroidia; order Chitinophagales; family Saprospiraceae; genus M3007. Next base: position 2,789 of record JBJXGO010000333.1, on the reverse strand, counting down.
AAAAATTTTTTCGGGCGTGTTAAAGAAGTTGATATCCTGTACCGGGTGGTTCAACGGACGCCTTTGCTGCTTTTGTATGGTCTTTCCGGTACGGGCAAAACCAGCCTGGTTCAGTGTGGATTAGCCGCCCGGTTCGATGGCCCCGATTGGTTGCCCATTTGGATCCGGCGGGAAGATCACTTACTCCGTTCATTGCACAAAGAAATTGACCGGGCATTGACAGCCCCTGTCCCGGAGGGTACTGGCGCCCCTGAAAAGATACAAACCTTATACCGACAATACCTGCGCCCGGTATTTCTACTGTTCGACCAGTTTGAGGAGCTGTTGATTCTGGGTGATACAACGGAGCGCAATGCTTTTGTGGCTGAACTAAAAAGTATTCTGGAAGCTGGATTGCCCTGCACTATCCTCCTGATCATTCGAGAGGAATACCTGGGGCGCTTGTACCCTTTGGAAAAAGACATTCACAACCTGTTCGATTTCCGGATGCGGGTAGAGCCGATGGACACTGCCAATGTGGCCCAGGTGCTTAAAGAGTCATTTTCCATCTTCAATATCCAGCTGGAAGCCCCCGCGGAAGAGCGCATCCAGGAAATCATTAAAAATATCCGCCTGAAAGATACTCTGGTCGAGCTGCCGCATTTGCAGGTTTACCTCGACCGAATGTATCGGACAGACTTTGAAAGAGATTTTCCCAATGGCGTGGATCTCCCCCAAGGTGCCTGGCCATCCCTGGAATTTACACAGGCTGAAATCGCCACCCTGGGCACGATAGAAAATGTGCTGGACGAGTTCCTGCTGGAACAGCGCCAAGGCATCCAACAAAAACTTGAAGAAAGGTTTCCGAACGAATCCGGGACCGAATATGCAGTAGACCATGTACTGTCCGCATTTGTGTCGGCAGAAGGCACCAAACGCCCCATCAGCGTAACAGAAGAGGATGGCTACCTTGCCATTGGCGAACGCCAGCGTGCTTTGTTCCCGGCGCTTTCGCCTGAGGTGCTTTCCTGGTGCATTCAGCAGCTCACGCAGGCGCGCATCCTGCGCCCCAGTGGCGGTGGCTACGAACTCACCCACGATACCCTGGCCACTGCTGTGGAACGACAACAAAACGGAGAGCAAAAACAACTGGCCGATGCGCGCCGGCGGATTGAACTAGGCTACAAGGATTACGTAGACACCCAAGGGCAGTTCTTTTTTGATCAGGCTATGCTGTTCCGCCTGGAGCCTTACTTGTCGAAGTTGGTCTTGCCGGAAGAATGGGCAAGTTTTGTTGACAGTAGTTATGCTGAGGTAAAGCGTGGAGTGGATAGAGAGAGCGAGCGTCAGCAGCGTGAACTTCAACTGGTAGCGGATAAACTGGCCGTGGAAGAGCAGGCGCGGATTCTCGCTTTGGAAAAAACCAAAGAGGCCGAAGAAGAACGTGACAAAGCCCAGGCCGCTCGCGAAGAAGCGGAGCGCAATCTCAAAAAATATGAGGCAGCTAGTGCCGAAATCGTTGAGGCCCTGGTGCGCGAGGCCAACGAACTGATCTACTGCCTAGACTATACAGGTGCCGCCGCAAAACTGCGCACTGCTGCTGACCTAAATCAGCCTACCGACTCTTTTATACAGGCTGTGGCGGAGGTCGCCTTTTTCTGGAATGAAGCCGGGCTGACTGAACAAGCAGCTGACTTACTGGTGGCGGCAAAACAAAGCAGTGTACCTCGCGATAAAGGCCCTTTACAAACCTGGCTGAAGCTTTTTGCCGGCGCCTCTTGGTACGATACGCTTTGGTGGCGCTACTATCCGACTATGCTGCCTGTTGCTGGTGGCGAAGCTCATATCGATGGCAAAATAGCTCCCGTCAGTGCGTTTAAAATGGCTCGAACGCAGACGACGATGTGGCAATATGCACTTTACTTTGCATCATTGGGGAAAGATATGCGCACCGATCAAAACCTTAGCTCCGACTCCGACCTGAGTTGGGGCTTCAATGGCGATAATCCCGTGGTGGAGGTATCCTGGTATGACGCGGCGAGGTACGCCAACTGGCTGAGCAAGCAGGCCAATCTTGATACCGTTTATGTTTTTGAGGGAGATTACTTCAAAGAAATTGACTATGCCGCCAGGGGTTACCGCCTGCCAACCGAAGTGGAATGGGAATACGCTGCACGGGGCGGACCGGCCCACGAGGTATTCGAGTACGCTGGTGGCTATGATTTAGACGCTGTCGGCTGGTATAGAGCTAATAGCAGAGGCCGGACGCAGCCAGTGGCCTGTAAAACAGCTAACTGCCTCGGTCTCTACGATATGAGCGGTAATGTGTCGGAATGGTGTAGCGATTGGTATTCGGATTATCCAGCAACCTTCTCGACGAATTATCATGGCCCGGATTCGGGCGAGAACCGAGTGTCTCGCGGTGGGGATTGGAGCGACTCCGCGTGGAGTTGTTGGTCAGCGCACCGTGTCTGCGCCTACCCCTTCTCAAGCTACTTCGGCTTCCGCCTGGTGTTCGTCCCGTAGTCATTTGGTAGTTTGTCCGGCTTTACATTTGAGCAAGAGCGGGGTGGCGAAAAAATGTGAAGGGAGCAAGGGACGCAGCCACCAGCGCATTTTTTACGGCAAGCAGAATTCCAGGCCGATAGTGCGTCCGTGTATACTATAACTAACCAACATCAGTTGTTTCTCTTAGGATTCCGCCCTGCCGTAGTTGTTGGCGGGGACGCCAACAACGGCAGAAGGATTTGTTAGGCCGTTGAATATCTGATATGTTTAAGCGAGAACTGAGCGCCCTTGCCGTTGTTGGC
>JBJXGO010000332.1:0-4931 GCA_046160345.1 Saprospiraceae bacterium | reverse complement strand
TTTACGGTTATCTTGAACAGCGTTTTGGCTGGTGGTCATACAAAACAGGTGCGGGGTACTTTTTGCTATCGCGCACCTTGGGCTCGGCAGCGCGTATGTTCCTGGCAGCCAGTGTTTTGCAGTTGTTCGTATTTGGCCCGATGGGGGTTCCCTTTGCCGTTACGGTCGTGTTGATGCTGGCTTTGATTTACCTGTACACGTTCAAAGGCGGGCTAAAAACGATCATCTGGACGGATTCTATCATGACTACGTTTTTTCTGGCGGCATTGGTATTTACCGTCTGGACCGTAGGGAAATCGCTGAATTTGGGCGGTTGGGATATAGTCAGCAATGTAATGGACAGTAAATATGGGAAGGTGTTTTTCTTCGACAATTTCCTTTCAGACCCCAACCACTTTGTAAAGCAATTTGTGAGCGGGGCACTGGTCGCGATTGCCATGACGGGGCTTGACCAGGATCTGATGCAGAAGAATCTTGCCTGTAAAAATATCCGTGAAGCGCAGAAAAACATGTTCGTTTTCTGTATTTATCTCGTGGTCATCAACTTCCTTTTCCTGGTATTGGGTGCGCTGCTTTACCTCTACGCCAGCTCAATTGGCCTGGAGATACCGGTTCGCACCGACCATCTTTATCCCAAGATCGCATTCGGGCATTTAGACGCAGCAGCCGGTATTTTCTTTATCCTCGGCCTAATCGGGAGTACCTATGCCAGCAGCGATTCGGCACTCACGGCACTTACCACGAGTTTTTGCGTGGATTTTTTGAACTTTGAAAAAGGGAAAAATACTGAAAGCCAGTCATTTGCATACGAAGAAGAACGCTTGGCACACGATCGTGCTATTGAAACAAAACAGCGCCAAACACGTACCCTGGTACACCTCGGATTCTCGGGCATGTTTGTATTGATCATATTGATCCTCAATGCGGTAAGCGACTCCGCGGTCATTTCCCTTATCTTCAAAATAGCGGGCTACACCTATGGGCCTTTGCTCGGACTTTTCATGTTTGGCTTGTTTACTGATTTGAAAATTCGAGATCGGTACGCCTTGCATGTCTGCCTCCTTGCTCCCTTGCTCACCATTTGCTTTGAATATGTCAGCAAAAAATGGTGGGGCTTCGACGTTGGTTTTCTCACCATATTGATCAACGGGCTGCTCACCACTTTTGGGTTGTGGGTAATTTCGTACCGGGAAAGGGCAAATTAGAATCTGCAATCCGATCCATTAAAACTCCCTGAAAATCAATGCGATAGCCAAGCTGTGCTATCCCTTCATGAACACTCCTAATATTTGAACAAACATTGAACATACTTTGAGCATGGCCTCCAGGCATGCACACCCTACTTTTGTGCCAAGAGAATGTTGCCCCACATATCTCAATTTTTCAATTTCAACAACAGCTCCCTTCTCATGGACAACCACGCTTTTCTACTGAATATGATCGCTGCGTACAATGCGCATGACAGACAAAGTCTGATCGATCTCTACCACCCTGATTTCGAAGGAGAAGACCTTTCTGAAGGGAAAAAAGCCTCCGGAGTTTCCGATGTAACCCGCATGTTGGACTATATCCTGCGCGCTTTCCCCGACCTCAACATGGAACTGCTCGAATGGGGCGTCGATGACGACAAACTTTTCTTTTTCTGGAAAGCTACGGGGCATCATCGCGGGCGACTCATGAATATCCCTCCGACAGGTAAATTCTGCTCGTTTCTGGGCTCTACCTTCCTCACGCTGAAAGACGGAAAAATTATCCGCAGCCGCCGCATTTGGGATGTTGCTACCGTGCTTCGCAATATTGGGCTGCTGCCTGAGCCGACTTCCTCGGAATATGCCTAACCCCTTACTGAAATTTCCCCCATTCTGCCAATTCGTCCTCTGACCACAATTCTGGGAAAAACACCACCAGCTGAAACCGTGGAGGCAGGTATTTCTGCCAATTAGTGCCACCTGTCGCTTCAATTTCTTTAGGTTTTGCATCCAGGTAACGTACAGCCGACCGATAGTGCGATAGTCCCCAACGCACATTGGCATTCAGATCGTGCTCGCGAAGGAGTTGAATAAGTTCTGCGTCTTGTTTGGCCTCTGCAGAAAGGTTTTGATAGCGTTGGCGCAGGTTGCAGGACTGGTAATGCTGCGCAAAGCGGATGAGTTCTTCCGAATATTTTTGTTCGAACTGCCTGAGTGTCAAGGTCTTTTTTCCAGTAGCGAGTTCCGTGGCGCCCGATCTCCAGTAAAGTACCGAGTAAAGTAGTTTAACATCTGACACATCAGTGGTGAGCTCTCGTTTACCCGTATGTACCAACTGTCGTAAATCGGTGCTGGCCATTTCGATCATCCGGTATTGAACACTTTGAAAACCACTGGCCGGCAAAAGGCTCATCCGAAATCGCAAAAACTCATCCCGGTCCATGCCATCGATCATGATGTCGAACGACTGAATAAGTTGTTGGAAATAGCTGTTAATTCGTCTCAACTGGCGCTTGAAAAGGTCCACGGTGGGTGGCTGATGCGCATCCGAGGACAATTGTGCGATGGCATCGAGCGTCAGTCGGAAGTAAAGTTCCGTGATTTGGTGATAGAGGATAAAGATCCGTTCGTCTGGAATAGGTGTTCGTGGATTCTGGAGGCTCAATAAAGTATCGAGATGAATATAATCCCAATAGGTGAGGAAGTCAGCATAGAGCAATCCGTCGAGGTACGACTTCATGTCCTGGCCCATGGCGCCGTATTTTTCTTCCAATTGACCGAGGCGGGAGAGTATTTCGTCAGACATGGTTGATTTAGTCATTTTTAGTCGTTGGTCATTTTTGGTCATTAAGTCATTGGTCATTTTTGGTCAATGACTTAATGACTTAATGACCAAGTTCCATAATTTTCAGTCCCAAAAGTAGGCAAGCAAAACAGACCGCCAAACTGCCGAAGATGTTGAGTGCCGCCAATGTTTGTTGCCCCTCTTGCCAAAGTGTCAGCGTTTCTGCCGTAAAAGTTGAAAAGGTACTAAATCCTCCGCAAAAACCAACCCCTAGCAACAGCCTCCGCGGCTCCACGATGCCAACACTGAGTTGTTGAGCCAGTAATATGCCCAAAACAAAACACGCCAAACCATTGGCTGCAAGGGTAGCCCAGGGGAAGCGTGAGAGCAAGGGCTGAAAGGCCAGGCTTAGTCCCCAGCGGGTTACGCTGCCCAGGCCGCCGCCGATAAAAACAAGTAGTAAGTGGGTCATTTCAAAGTATCCCGGAACGCCGTTTCGGGGTTGAATATGTCCCGGAACAGAGTTCCGGGGTACAAAAAAACCCCGACTAATTACAGCCGGGGCAACAACTAAAAAATTAAGCTATGAAAACAAAAACTTCTTTACCCGCCGAAGCCCGTTTAGGGCGTAGGCGGGTTTTTGCACAATCACAATTATTTCGACGGATTCCGCCGAAGCCCTGAAGGAACAGTACGGAACCCGCCTACGCCCTAAACGGGCTTCGGCGGGTAAAGACGGGTAAAGATAAAAAAGAAAATGCCGCTTGTGCAAGCGGCATTTTCAATATTGTCATTATTCTGACTTGTCGCGGCCTCCGGTGAGCATATCTTGATACTCTTTCAACTCCTCCCATTTGCCTTCTGCAGCAAATTTCGACTGGGCGGGCCAAGTGCTTGGATCGTGAACCTGGTAGCGGGGGCCGGCAGCGTCAAGAATCTCCTTGATGCGATCTTCAGACGCGGCGGCCAACTCAGCCCAGGTCGAGATGCCGCCTTCTTTGAGCAGGGTCTCAATTTTGGGACCTACGCCTTCAATGATTTTCAGGTCGTTGAGCTTAGGGCCTTTTTCCTTTTTAACGGCCGCAGCTTTTTCTGGAGCTGCTTCTGCTTTGGGAGCAGCAGCTTTTGGCGCAGCTGCTTTTTTAGGAGCCGCCTTTTTGGGTGCAGGCGCCGCAATTGCGTCTTCAGCACCAGGTGGTGTCAATGGTGCAATTGGGTCTTCAGCACCAGGTGGCGGTGTCAAGGGTGTTAGCTGGTCTTCAGCACCGGATGCAACTACTGATGGCGTAGCCGGGGCAGCAGGGTTTTGCTTCTGGTTGCTTGGTATTTTTTTCGGTTTGACAGGGTTTTCCACCACCTCTTTGTATGGTTCTACGCTAACAAAACGACGGTCTTTAAAACCGCGTTTGAAAACGACCAGGCCATCAATTGTTGCATGAAGTGTATGGTCACGGCCCATGTACACATTGTCACCCGCGTGGAATTTTGTACCGCGCTGACGGATGATGATATTGCCGGCAGACGCGCTTTGTCCGCCAAATAATTTTACGCCGAGGCGTTTACTTTTACTGTCGCGGCCGTTATCGGAACTACCCGCACCTTTTTTGTGTGCCATTTTTCAATGAGTGAGTTTGCAATGAATGAATGAGGGAGTGAATGAATGAATGAATGAGAGAATGAACCTCCCCAAACACCTTCTAATTCATTATCCCTTGATAGATTCGATTTTGATTTTGGAGAATTGTTGACGGTGACCGTTTTTCTTGCGGTAGCCCTTGCGGCGCTTCTTTTTGAAAACAATCACTTTGTCGCCCTTCAGATGACCGAGGACGCTGGCGCTGACTTGAGCACCTTTGATGTTGGGCACGCCGATCGTTACTTTGCCGTCCTTGTCAATAAGATGAACGGCATCGAAACTAACAGCGTCGCCTTCGTTGGCTGCCAGCCGGTGGACGAAGATCTGCTGACCTTCCTCAACTTTGAATTGTTGACCGGCGATGGAAACAATTGCGAACATTGTTGTAAATCTGTGAGTTAGATGAAAATAAACTGCCTTTTTGAAAAAGGCTGGCAAAGGTACTTCTAGTCCGATTAATAACCAAGACGGTGTTGAAAAATCTTGATTATTGTTCCCGAGCGTTTTGCCCTTGCACTTAACCAACTTCATGGAAGGGCAA
>JBJXGO010000331.1:0-15861 GCA_046160345.1 Saprospiraceae bacterium | reverse complement strand
ATTTGGCCGTTGTTGTCAATATCAGAAACATACAAGTTTACAGGTTCAGATGGGCTGGGATGAAACCGGCTATTTTGACCCAGGTTGCCTGCCAAAATATCGAGGTCGCCATCTCCGTCGAAATCCTGGGGCAAGACAAAATTCCACCAGCCAGAGAGATCATTCAATTGCTTTTTTTCAAATTTTCCGCCTTTGTTCAGAAATACGGTAATGGGCTCCCATTCAATGGCCAGCAACAGATCTTCATTGCCGTCTCCATCGAGGTCTGCCCAGGCCCCGTTTTTTACAAGGCCGGCTTCCTGAAGCCCGTCGCCAATTTTTCCTGCAACCTCCTCAAAAATGCCCTGGCCTTTGTTTTGGAACAAATATGAGCTGGGTGTGAGGCCATAATTCCAGGGTATTGCCCGTGCGCCCACAAAAAAATCCATTAGCCCGTCTTTGTTGAAATCGCATGGAAGCACGCAAGATGCCGTAGCAAATGCAGCCGGGAAATCACGCCTTTCGAAATTGCCTTTCCCATCGTTGAGGTAGTAGCGTTGCTTCATGGCTTCGTCCTGGGTTTTCCATTCATTGCCGCCAGCTGCTACGATAAGGTCTAAATCTCCGTCATTTTCAATATCCGCAAAAACAGCATCCACATCCTCGAAAATACTGTCGTTCAAAATAGCCACAGGGGTATTGAGTTTAAATGTTCTATTTTTTGACTGCAGGTAAAGCGCACTTTTTCCAAATTTGGCAGATCCGAAAAACACGTCTTCCAATCCGTCGCCATTTACATCGCCCACAGCGAGGGCAGGTCCTTCCGCAGATACCATGTGTGGGATAAGAGCTTCCCGGTTGAACTCTATGAATGGATTTTCCACATGCGCGAAATTCAATCCAGTGCTTTGGGTTATATCCTTGAAAGTGAACGAATTATCCTTCTTTTTGCCAATTTTGGAAAAATCGAATTTGGGTGATCTCGCTTTCCAGGAAAGTGCTGTGGAGACATTGAATTTTAAATTATCCAAGCGTTCAAAGGATTGATCAGGCCATATTACAAATGCTGAATCAATCGAATTGGGATCGCCAACGCCCAGAAACATTGGCGTTATGGCGCTCGATTGGTATCCGCGCACCGGGTAAAATTCTTCGACTAGTCGCTCGCCGTTTTTCTTAAAAACAACGATTCGGGTTCCTATCGCGTTGAGGTTTTGTGCCGTGCCTTTCAAGCGAAAGGACAGGAATGCATTTTGGGTATTTCCCTGCTCCCGGTCGAGGTTTCTATACACAAAGGGTTCATCTTCAATGTTATTCACCACCATATCGAGGTCGCCATCATTGTCGAGGTCGGCACTGATGGCACCGTTGGAAAAAGTGGGCAGGTCATTGCCGATCTTTCCTGCCCAGTCTTCAAATCTCAAATTACCCTTGTTGAGAAAAAATTTGTTGGGCAATTTGATGCGGGGCATTTTTTCAACGATGGCTAGTTTGTCTTCTGGGCTATTGGTTTGTGCACCTTTGTTTTCCTGAAATCTCATAAAATCCACGTCGTTCATGCGACGCGGGATTCCGTTTGACACAAAAACATCCTTGTATCCATCGGCGTCGAAGTCGGCAAAAATGGGCGACCAGGACCAGTCTGTGGCACTGACACCAGCAAACTGTGCGATCTCCTGAAAATGCCCCGACCCGTCGTTCAATTGCAAGGCATTCCTTGCGTATTGGTTTTGGTATCCATAACCGAGTTTCATTTGATAGATCGCAAACCCATCCTCACCGAGCGAGGCCTTCAGTATCTGGGGGTCTTCAGGCTCCATGTCCAGTGAAAAGAGGTCATTCCAACCGTCGTTGTTGATGTCAGCGATGTCAACGCCCATGGAAAAGCGGCTGGTGTGCTGGAAAGCATCGGCAAGCGATTCTTTAAAAGTGCCGTTACGCTGGTTGATGTAATAGTAATCGTTTTCGTGAAAGTCATTTCCAATGTAGATATCGGGCCACCCATCCAGGTTCAGGTCGCTGACAACAATACCCAGGCCATAGCCGATAACGGTGCTTTGGATGCCTGACCTGGCTGTAATGTCCACAAATTTTCCACCCTGGTTTACCAACAACTTATCTCCAGAAAGCGGGTGTAAAGTTCCCTCAAACTGCTTTCTGGGACCAAAAGTGCCATTCTGGTGGAGAGAATGGTTGAGCTGATACATATCCAGGTCTCCATCGAGATCGTAATCAAAGAAGGCTGCTTGAGTGCCAAAACCTACCAGGTCCAGGCCCCATTTGGCAGCCTGGTCTGTAAAAACAGGTATGCCGTTATCAATTTTTTGACAAACTAGCAGTCTGTTTCGGCCCTTAATGGCTTTGTAATCACCGACTTGGCTCACGTAGATATCGAGTAGGCCATCGTTATTGATATCTACGACGGAGGCTCCGGTTTTCCAAGAAATTCCTGTTGGCTGGTTGGGATTGACGTTTGCTTCTTGAGTCAGGTCACGGAAATGTAGGTTTCCTTCATTCAAAAACAGTTTGTCAGGGCCCATATTCGATGTAAAAAACAGGTCAATCTGGCCATCCAGATTGAAATCGCCTGCTGCAACTCCGCCGCCATTGAAGAAATACATGTAGTTGAACACATTGACATCAGCGCTTTGACTCGGGGTATTGTCGAAGTTTAGTCCTGTCGCGTCTTTGCGGAGCAGTTCGAATTTTACCAGCTCGGCCTTCGGGCGGTTGCAGCCAAGCAGTAGTAAGAGAAGTATTGGAAATGAGTGTTTTAGCATGGAGTTATTTGATCAGGAACAACTTAGGTTTCCTCCCGTTCACGGTGGCCAGCAAATGCTTTTTGCCTTTGACATTGAGCATTGCCAAGGTTTTCACATCACCCCGCAGGAAAAACCCAGACCGACGATTTTCAATCCACTCATAATTTCCTCCATTACGATTGAGCAGTGTATGGCCAAAACTGGCGTCCAATTTTGAGAATTGTGGCATAAAGCCCGCATCATTTCCAGCCATCACCAGATCGTTGCGGCCATCTCCATTGAGATCGCCACACCAAATGCTGGAAACGCTTGAAAATTGCACTTCTGCAGGTAATGGCATCATCGTAAACTGGCCATTACCATTGTTCAACGCTACCGCCGACTGGAAATAATTGCCTTGTACCATGACAGACTTTTTCAGGATTTCCTTTTTGAACAGGTCCTGCATAGATTTTTGAGCGTAGTCTGCGTGTTTCAGCACCTGTTTTTTCAGGCTGGGGATTTGAACAGTCAGTTCTTTTTTCATGGGGATGGGGATATCACGGCCATCAATATTGCGCGTCATGATCTTATCGATCGTGCCATTCCCGTCAAAATCACCCACCCATAGTTTGGCGGGGCGTTCTTTAGTTCCGGAGAAATAAAAGTTTTCTCCCCGGTTTCCAAGCAAAAGGTCCTGATCGCCGTCGCCGTCCACATCATCTGTTTGAATGGCATACCACCAGCCGGAATATTCGATCAGGTTGGATTTTAGCGTGGTCAGTTTTCCGTTTTTAAACTCAAAAATGTGTGGGTATCGCCATTCACCCACTACGACCAGCTCGGGCTTTGCATCTCCTGCCAGGGTTACCATTTTGGCATCGGTGACCATTCCGAGGAGATTGAAATCAACGGCCAAGTCTTTTGCAACATCCCGAAAATTGCCCTTCCCATCATTCTCATACAAGTAGTGCTTCGGCGGAGCTCCATAGATCACTGGCAATGAACGGTTTCCGATGAACAGATCCTGGTCGCCATCTCCATCAAAATCAAGCGGGACGGCCACTGCGGTATTGTAAATATTGGCAGGCAGGGGGTATGGGGCGGGACTAAAATCCCCTTTTCCATTGTTGAGGTAAAGTCGGTTTTGCAAATATTTTGAACCGGTGGGCTGATGATTGCCGCCGCTTCCAACAAACAGGTCTGCATCCTGGTCGCCATCGGCATCAAAAAATGCAATCGCGGTGTCCTCAAAAAGGGAGTCGGGGTCAAAAGTTGCCCGATCGCTTTGGATAAATGATCCTGAAGCGGTTTGCAGATACAAACGTCCTGGTGTCCCGGCTGGGCCACCCAGGAATATATCGTCGAGCTGGTCGGCATTCACGTCCGCCACAGCGGCCTTTGGACCTTCTCGGGAGAGCATGCGAAAACTCAGGCCTTCCTGATAAAAATCGATGAAAGGATCTTCTTTGCTGGCCAGAAAATCAGACGTGATTTCCTGAAAAAGAGGCTTTTTCAAGGCGACTAAATCTGTATTACCCGCTATCAATGGATTGTGGGACTCTTCCCAGGAAATTTGGATGGTGGTATCCATGGGCGGACGGGGTAGGGTAGTCTGCGTTTTATCGGGCCAAATCACCACCAGCGAATCAATATCGGGAAGCTGTCCGAGCCCAAAAACCATTTTATAGTCCACCGACGACTGGAAGCCGCGCGAGGGATTGAGTTGGAAACTGATTTGCTCTTTGCCCCTGAAGGCTGTTACCTTGGCGCCTATCGCAAAGGTGTTTTGGCCTTTCCCTTTCAACGCAATGCCCAGATGATGATGCCCTGGGTAGCTTTTATCTGTATTGTTTTTGTAGAGAAATGCCTCCATATTTACGTTATTCACCACAATATCCAGATCGCCATCGTTGTCCAGGTCCCCATAAGCCGCACCGTTTGAAAAGGAGGGCGTGGTAAAACCCCAGTCCAAACCCTTGTCTTCAAATTGGAGTTTGCCGGTATTTCGAAACGCCTTGTTCAGTATGGGCACAGATGGCATTCGTGAAATCACTTCGTTTATCTGTTCTTTTCGCCCCGTCAGTGCCATTTGCTTTACCACATCATCGGCAAAGAAGTCCATAAAATCTTGATCGATCAAATCTTTATAGATACCGTTACAAACGTAAATATCCCGCCAGCCGTCATTGTCGGCATCGAACATTAGTGCGCCCCAGCTCCAATCGGAGGCGGCTACTCCGGCGTACTGGGCGATTTCACTAAAGGTTCCGTTTTTGTTGTTGAGTTGCAGACAGTTCTGCATATATTGATGATAAAAACCGCGCTGTTGATGGAGTTGATAAATGTTGTAGTTTTCAAACTGAGTGGTTGCTTTTAGCCTGGAGTCCTCGCTGGGTAACATTTCTGTAGTAAAGATTTCCGGGAAGCCATCGTTATTGATATCGGCCATATCAGCTCCCATGGATGCGAGGCTAATGTGTTCCATCCACTGCTCGATTTCTTCTTTAAATGTTCCGTTCCCCTGGTTGATATAAAGGTAGTCTCGTTCGTAAAAATCGTTGGAAATATAAAGGTCTGGCAAAAGATCTCCGTTCAAGTCGCCAACGGTAACACCCAATCCGAAACCGATGAGGGAGCCATAAATACCGGCCTCTTGAGAGACATCTACAAAATTTCCTTTCTTCCCACCGGGCGGAGGTATGGCATCATTGCGAAGGAGTTTGTCGCCGCCACCTTTTAAAAAGTCTTTAACCGGCCAATCTTTGGCATACAGTTCACGGTTATTGCTGAAATTGAGGGTATTGACCGGCATGAAGCTGTTGTTCAAAATGTAGCAATCCAGGTCGCCATCGAGGTCGTAGTCAAAAAATGCCGCGTGGGTGGTGTAGCCGTCTTCATTGAGGCCGTACTCGGCGCCGTTTTCCGTGAATGTCAGGTCTTTATTGTTGATAAAGAGTTCATTTTCAGGCTTTTCACCGGTTTTATAACCTGCATTACAAACATAGATATCCAGCCAGCCATCCGCATTGATGTCCACCAGCACCACGCCAGTGCTCCAAAACCTTTTTCCTGCCACGCCCGCTTTTTCGGTAATGTCCTCGAATTCAAAATTGCCCTTGTTGAGGTACAATTTGTTGTCGCCCATATTTGAAGTAAGGAACACATCTGCAAGGCCGTCGTTGTTCAAATCGCCGATGGCAGCGCCGCCGCCGTTGTAAAAATTGCGGTAATTAAAGATGTTGAAATCCTCGGTATTATCTACCTGGTTGACGAATTGGATACCCGATTTTTTGGAAGGGATACGTTCAAAAAGCGTACGTTCTGACTGCCTTGAGGTGCAGCCAGCCATAACTATAACAAGCGGGAGGATTTTGAAAAGTAGTTTCAAGTCAGGATGTCTGTTTATGTAGCCTTTAGAATTAAGAAGTAGAATATCCATATCCAAATATCCAATGTCCAATTATAGATCAGCATTTTACAAAACAGGCCGCCCGATTGGGCGGCCTGTCCTTAATTATCTCCTTGAAAACCAATCGAATTAATACCCGTTGTTTTGACTAAGATTCGGATTGGAGTCCAAGGCTTGTTGCGGGATCGGGAACAAAACTTTGGTCGGGTCTGTGACCACTTTATCAGACCAGGTGTCGTCGAAAGTACCGAAACGGATTTGGTCATTTCGGCGCCAGCCTTCCCAATACAATTCACGGCCGCGCTCGTCGAGCATCGTAGCCTCATTAATGGAACCAAGTGGTGTAGCGCCGCGAATAGCACGAAGTGTATTTACGGTTGTCAATGCATCACCGCCAGAGCGAAGCTGCGCTTCTGCTTTCATCAGCCACACGTCGGCAAAACGCAGGAAGATGTACTTGCCGTATTCACCCGCATGATACTTAATAACCCGGATGCCTTGAGCGGTATTAGCGCCACTCAATGGCACATCAGGCGTGTAAACCAATGGTTTGCCATCACGGGAGTTTGTAATCGGTGCTCCAGCATCAGAATATTGCTGGCCAACAAGGAATCCATATCCTACGCCTGAATTTGGTGTGCCATCTTTTGCGCCGTCTTTTCCTTTGCGCTGGTCGCCAGTTTCAAATTTGTTGTAAAAATCTGCCAGCGTAGTGAATCCGTTCCAGCCCGACTGATCGTAGTGCAAGGTCATGTGGTAGCGATTCGATGGAGAACCGCCATTGCCATTTGCCGTAAAAATCGTCTCTTTTGTACCAGTAGGCTTGAAGATGTTGAAATAATCAGGGTCGGCAGAAAAGCCTGCAGCAATTACCGCGTCGCAATGGGTAATGACCTTGGCCATATCCGCAGGGTCAAAAGTGTATGGGCCGGCAGGATTGGCGGCTTTATACACGGCTTTGTTCAGATAAAGTTTAGCCAAAAGCGCGTTTGCAGAAGCCTTGGAGGCCAGTGTTGCATCACCACCCGGGCTAAGTGCTGGCAAGTCTGCAAGCGCCTCGGTGAGGTCCTTTTCAACAAAGTCAAAAGCTTCTGAACGAGTGTAAACACGTGGATTTACATCAACGCCATCGCTAACATTACGGAATGGCACTGAGCCCCAAAAATCCATCACGTGAAACATGAAGAAAGCGCGAAGGAATTTAGCTTCAGCGATTTGTTGGGTCGTTGGAGCTGGCATGGTTGAAGCCAATACCTGGTTGCACAGAAAAATTGACTCGTTTAAGCGGTTCCAGGAACCGATAATGTAGTTATGGGTAGCGTCCCAGGTATGGGCATGGAGGGTACGCCAAACGCCATTGTCACCCCAGTCCGTACCACGGGTTGGGGGGATCATTTCGTCCGTGGTATGCGCTGTCAAAGAATAGGCTTGATCTTGATCTTGAAATTGGTTCAATTTCCTGTAAGCCGAAGACAGCAAGGCACCGGCATCCCCTGCAAATGTGTTGCCGGTGATGGGCGTAAGAATAGAATCAGTTGTCTCAACTTCCAGATCGGTGCAGGCTTGGAAACCCCAAATGCCCAGCACAAATAGCGGAAGGAGCAGGAAAGATTTAAAATTTTTCATATTTGAAAAGTTTTAGTAGTTTGTTGTTTAGAAAGTGACATTAGCGCCTACAGAAAAAGTGCGAGCACGTGGGTATGCGCTGTAATCGATGCCCAAAGATGGGATGTCGTCAATTTGTTTGTTGGTGTTCACCTCTGGATCCAGGCCAGAATATCCGGTGAATAGCGCCAGATTCTGAGCATTTACAAACAGACGGAGCGAAGAAATGTTCTTGGATTTCAGCGGGAGGTTGTAGCCTGCGGTAATATCCTGTAAACGTACGAAATCTGCCTTTTCAAGGAAGCGGGTGGATACTTCCGGTGCGTTGAGGCGGCTTTCACCGCTGGTGGTCACGTCCGTGGTCACATTACGTCCGCCACCCAGTGAACCTGCGGTAAAGAGGGCATTTGCGGTGTTGTTGTACACATAGTGGCCAAACTGACCCGTGAAGAATACACTAACGTCAAGGTTGCCGAATTGGAACTGGTTGGTAAGGCCTGCAGTTACTTTCGGGATCGGGCTTTTGCCAACAAAAATCTGTTTGTCGAGACCGTCCTGGTAGGCCTGGATGCCATTATCGTCAAAACCAATAAAGTCGCGCAAAAAGAAAGCAAACAAGGGCTGACCTTCAGCTATGCGCTGTGCATATGCCCCCGAAAGGCCCTGGCCATTGATAGCACCTGTGTTGAGGATACCGCCAAAGCTTTTAACCTCGTTTTTATTGAGGGAGATATTGCCCAATATACGCCAGTCAAAATTACTTCCGTCAACGGCCACCAAATTAAGGCCGAGTTCTACCCCTGTATTTTCGATGTCAGCATCCAGGTTCTCCCAAGTGAAGGTTCCGGGTGATGGCTGTGCAGCAAATACTTTTACCAACATGTCTTTGGTGTTCTTCTTGTACAGGTCGATAGAACCGGTCAAGCGTGAATTCCAAAAACCCCAGTCAATACCCAGGTTGAGTTGTGTAGTGCTTTCCCACTTGATCTTTGGATTTTCAAATGAAACACTGCTGACACCGCCTGTAAAGACATTAAGGTCGGCATCAATACCGCCATCGCCGGTGCGCTGACGTGCGTTGTAAAGGTCGTGCGGTATTTCCTGGTTACCCGTTACGCCATAACCCAAACGAAGGCCGAGATCAGAGAAAACATCCGGGCAGAAAGATTCCTGACTGATACGCCATTTAAGCGCCGCAGAAGGGAAGTAACCGTAACGATTGTCCGGGCCAAACTTGGTAGAACCGTCGGCACGCAAAGTTGCAGTCAAGAGGTACTTGTCTGAGATGTCAAAATTAACGCGACCAAAATATGATTGCAGTTCGTCAATGGTGTAAGACGAGTTAACAACCGCAGAAAGTCCGGCAGTAGAAGTGTTGTTCACCATCAAACCCAGGTCAGAAGTGTTAAACTTGGCGTAGGTGTTGCGCTTGGACTTGTTGTCAAATTTCTGATAAGAATAGCCTAACAAACCAGTAAAGTCAACTTTGCCGAAAGATTTGTTGTAGGTGAAATAGTTTTCCCAAAGGTTGCTGCTGTTCTCCAGGTCTGTCACGAACAGGCGGCCTTTGCCACCAATAGCAGGACCCAGGCCCAGGTCTCTGGACAGCGCATTTTTACGAGAAGAGATAGAACGGTCGAAACCAACAACGGTCTTGAACGACAAGTTTTTCGTAATTTCAAGTTCAGCACTCAAGTTGCCGAGTGCACGCAGCGAGTTGGTAGCGTCGTCCGTAAGTTCAATCACAGCCAAGGGATTTGGCTCGTTTGGAAGTACCTTTCCATCCATGTCCCTGAGTTGGAACAATTCGCCACCTGTAAAGCCACCCATACCATCCGGAACTATTGGGGTATGCGTTGACCAGGTTGGATTGGCTTTAAGCGCGCTCAACCAGGCATCGCCTTCAAAACCTGCGTTTTCAGTGATCGGTGCACTTGCATCGCGGGTTTGAGCCACGGTGATATTGGTGCCAATTTTTAAACGATCGCTCCAGAATTTTTTATTCGCATTGAAACGGCCGCTTAAACGTTTGATGCCGCTTTCTTTGATGATGCCTTCCTGATCAAGATAGCCCAGGGAGAAGCGATAGCCCCCACTTGGGTCACCACCACCAAAAGACAGGTTGTGGGTGTGCGTCAGGCCCGTACGCGTTACGGCATCTTGCCAATCGGTACTACCGTTTAAATTGACCGCTGCTGGATCAGCACCAGGGTTCAATTTTTGCCATTGGTCCACAAAGGATCTGGCATCCAACAAGTCATACTTTTTGGCAATTTTACTCACGCCTAAAGAGTAGCCATATTCCAATACCCCTTTGCCTGTACCACTTTTGGTGGTGATTATCACCACGCCATTGGCGCCGCGGGAGCCATAAATAGCCGTTGCAGAAGCATCTTTCAAAATGTCGATGCTGGCGATATCAGCAGGGTTAAGGAAGTTGAGCGGGTTGCGGGCTGCCTGTGAGCCGATCCTTTCAATGTTAGAACCACCGGTGGTCTCGCCGCCGCCGAGTGGAACACCGTCCACCACGAAAAGCGGGTTGTTGCCACCGCGTACAGACGATGTACCGCGGATACGGACGTTGATACCACCACCGGGTTCGCCGCTGTTGTTGGTCACAACAACACCGGCCGCACGGCCTTGGATCAACTGCTCTGCAGAAACCGACATAGATTTGTTGAAATTCTTCTCGGTTACATTGGTCACTGCGCCGGTTGCGTCAGATTTTTTCACAGAGCCGTAACCAATAACTACGACCTCGTCGAGCACGGAGCCTGCCTTCATGGATACGTCAACCATGTTCGAGGCGCCGAGCGTAATTACTTGCTCCGTATAGCCCGTATAAGCGATTCGGAGTTGGGTTGATCCGGCAGGCACTTCAATAGAGTAGTTGCCGTCAATGTCTGTTGCCGTGCCTCGTGTTGTACCGACCACGGATACTGAAGCACCAATAAGTGCATCACCGCCTTCAGCGTCGGTGACTTTGCCCTTTACGGTGCGTTGTGCCATAGCGAAGTTGCAAAGCAGCAAAAGGGCCACGAGCAATCCGCCTTTGGTAAGGGTGTGCAAAAACTTCATACAAAAATGAGTTTAGTTTAGTGAAATGATATTATGCCTCAACTAATGATAGCCGCAGTATATGGTTCGGTTAGCATGGGGAATGCTTTAGGTGTTTCGAACTATTGCGGTCAAATCTGATAGGGCGCCTGTATTGGGGAGTAACTTCAATGTGTGTGGTGAACACTAAGTTGTGGCGAAGGTAGCATTTTGGAAGAATTAGAAACAAACACTTTTTTCAAATTTTTTACAAAACCTTAAAACCCAAACTAAATTGCTGTTTTTAAAAAGGAATAATGAGTTTGAAAACCAAATTACAATACTGCTCATCCTCATTACTTTCCCTATTTTTGCGCCTAATTCGGACCGGAAATGAATGCAACAAAAACCAATCGCCGACTCCCTGCTGAATGGGAACTTCAAAGTGCAGTACAACTTACCTTTCCACATAAAGGCACCGATTGGGCAGAAGTACTTGACCTGGTATTGCCTTGTTTCGTGAAAATTGCTGAATGTATAAGCCGTTTTCAAACTGCCTTGATTGTTTGTAACGATGTTTTGGAGACTCAGCGGCTGCTCACTGGCGGCAAACCTGAGAATTTTATTTACGCAGAAGTAGCAAGCAACGATACCTGGGCGCGTGACCACGGTGGAATCACTGTTTTTGAAAACGGAAAGCCAATCATTCTGGATTTTGCATTTAATGGATGGGGGTTGAAATTTCCTGCCGATCAAGACAATTTGATAACTGGACGCCTTTATAATAAAGGTGTGTTCGATGCCGCTTTGCAGCAGGGTGGCATTGTCCTCGAGGGAGGTGCGATAGAAAGCGACGGCTTGGGAACCTTGCTAACCACTACCGAATGCCTTTGTTCACCAAATCGGAACCCCCATCTGAGCAAAGAAGAAATTGAACGCCAATTAATAAACAGTTTTGGCCTGAAACGGGTTTTGTGGCTGAATCACGGCTATCTTGCAGGCGATGACACAGATTCGCATATTGACACGCTAGCTCGTTTTTGCGCTCACGATACGATCGCATATGTGAAATGCAGCGATTCATCGGATGAACATTTTGTCGCGCTGCAAAAAATGGAGGCTGAATTGAAGCAATTCAAAACACTCGATGGCAAGCCTTACAAATTGGTACCCTTGCCTTGGCCGGATGCTTGTTTTGATGCTCAAGGGGAGAGGCTTCCTGCAACATACGCGAATTTTTTGATCATAAATAGTGCCGTTCTGGTGCCTACTTATGGCGTGCCTCAAGACACCAAGGCCCTGGAAATAATTGAAAACACATTCCCTGAACATGAAATAATTGGAATTGATTGCCGCCCATTGATACTGCAACATGGATCTTTACATTGTGTCACGATGCAATATCCTTTACCCGCTGTAGCTTTAGCGAAGGAGGGTTAATGTGGTCAACCCTCCTTCGCTAAAGCTACGGCGGGTAAAGGAGCCAACGTTACGCTCATCGTACTTAATACATAATTCTAATGAAAATCGGATTTGTACAACAATCTTGCAGCACGGACAAACAGGCCAATATTGAAAAGTCGCTCCAGGGCATTGCCGAATGTGCTGCCAAAGGGGCCGTATTAGTGGTGCTACAAGAACTGCATTGCGGCATTTATTTCTGTCAGGCTGAAGAAACAGCTATGTTCGACCTGGCAGAGCCAATTCCGGGTCCAGACACGGATCTGTTTGCTGCTGCTGCAAAAAAACATGGTGTTGTGCTGGTTACATCCCTTTTTGAAAAACGCGCCCCCGGGCTTTATCACAATACAGCGGTAGTTTTTGAAAAAGACGGCAGCATTGCGGGCAAATACCGCAAAATGCACATACCAGACGATCCGGCTTACTACGAAAAATTCTATTTCACGCCAGGGGACCTGGGTTTCCTGCCTATTCAAACCTCCGTTGGCAAACTTGGTGTGCTGGTCTGTTGGGACCAATGGTATCCCGAAGCTGCCCGGCTCATGGCTTTGGCAGGTGCTGAAATACTCATTTACCCAACAGCTATTGGTTGGGAAAGCACCGATGAACAGTCAGAAAAAAGTCGTCAGCACGGTGCCTGGCAAACTATTCAACGAGGTCATGCGGTTGCAAATGGTCTTCCGGTGATAACTGTGAACAGGACAGGATTTGAGCCGGATTGGACAGGTGTGACCGGGGGGATTCAATTTTGGGGACAGAGTTTTGTAGCTGGGCCACAAGGAGAAATACTATATCAGGCCAGTACAGAACAGGAAGAAAATGTAGTAATTGAGATAGATAAAAACCGCATAGAAACAGTGCGACGCATCTGGCCTTTCTTTAGAGACAGGCGAATTGACCACTATGAAGGTCTTTCAAAACGATATTTGGATTGAATATTTGAGATAAACTACCCGTTCTTACCATAAAACAGGTACGTTCGTCGAAAAAAAATGCGTATTGCAGACATTTTGCAGCATTTGCTTTTGATAAGCAGGTGGTCGTAGTACATTTGGGTGATACAATTGCAGAAGGGATTTCTTTTAGCATGTGTGAGAATCTTTCTTTTCTGTTTGAACGCAAACGGGAATTTTTGAAACTCAAGAAGGACACAAAGCTAGAGAAGTTGCAATAGTAGTTCACCAATCCGATCTTCTTACTCATGGCAACAAAGCATACGAGAAAACTGCTTGTGTGGGCATTCTGTCTGCACAGCCTCTTGGTTTTTAGCCAAGCCACTTTTCAAAAAACTCTTGGAGGTCCCGGCAACGAGACAGCAACATGGGTAGCAGAAGCTTCCAATGGTTTCGTTATTGCAGGTTTTGTTGTGGGCGCCAACGGAAACCAGGACGCGCTCCTTATCCGTTTGGATGCCTCAGGCAATCCCATTTGGCAGAAACGTTTTGGCGCCGGACAAGCTGATGCGTTTAACTGCGTGGTCTCTACTCCCGACGGAGGGTTTTTGGCCGCTGGAGAAACACGCAGTTTTGGCGCGGGCAATTCGGATATTTTACTGGTAAAAGTTGATGAGGCAGGTTTGGTGCTCTGGAGCAAAACGATCGGAGACGCTCCCAATGATGAAATTGCACGTTGTATCATTCCGACCCAGGAAGGAGGCTTTGTCCTTTCCGGCCACTCCATAATTCAGTCTGACATGGCGCCCAGCTCCGTTTTTTTACGTTTGGACGCTTCGGGCAACACAATTTGGAGTCGAACCTACAAAACAGGGGTTGGCAATCTTTTCCTTTCCAACTATATTGATGGCAACATTATTTATGCCAGCGGCGCGGCAGATGGTGATGGCGCATTTGTGCGGATCGATTTAACATCAGGCAACCTGTTAAGCACAATTGCCTACTCAGGAACGGGCGCAGAGGCACTTAATTATCAACAAGCTACACAAGATGGCAATCTTGTAATTGCCGACCATACCTGGTCTGCCAATACAGGAACCGATGTTGAACTTTGGGTGCAAAAAATCAACCGCAATAATGGCCAGGTTCTTTGGTCGAAAGTTTACTACCGCCCCAATGACAACATCCGGGGACGGATTGAAAAAGTAAATGACGGCGGTTTCTTGTTGGTACCTTACGACAATTTCAATTCCGCGCAAGCTGATGCTATGCTTGCCAAAATAGATGGAAACGGTAATTTGCTTTGGTCATACAATTATGGTGGAAATGCTTCTGACCGCTTGATGAAAGCCAAACAGACTGCTGACGGCGGTTTTATTGCTGTGGGCGATACACGCAGTAATAGTGCAAATGGCAACAGCGATATTCTAATAATAAAAACGGATGGAAATGGGGGTATTAATGGAAGCTGTCCCAAAGGTGCTGACATCAAATCTGCCAATTTTGTAGCTGCCAGCAATTCATTGGGAACCAATACCCAGGGTTGGGCTCAAACATCAACCCTGACCACGGCTCCGTTGCCGCTCAATTTGTTAAGTCAGGTTTTTAGTCCAAATCCTGTACCAGTAGTTACCCGGACCATTCCACTTTGTCCAAATATAAGTTTTAATATTGGAGGTGTTCCCCATTTTGCCCCAATAATGGTAGTGGATACGCTTGAAAACCTAAGCGGGTCGTGTGATACGATCTTTCACTATGATCTAACTGTTAGCCCTTTTATTACAGCAATTAATGTAGTTGGCCTATGTGCCGATGAAACATATACGTTTAATGGGGTCCAGTATATGGCCCCTGCCACAATTCTGGACACAATTGCCTCCTCCACAGGCGGTTGCGATACAATCTGTTCAATTGTTCTGAAATCCTGGGCCCAGCCTGCGGTTCAGCAAACCATTGAATTTTGCGCTGGAGAATCGGTATTGATCGGTGGGCAGCTGTATTCAAACCCCGGGACGGTAGAAGGTTCCATCCCGTCTTTAACGGGAGGTTGCGATACGCTGGTGACCTATACTTTGATAGAGCGCCCACAACCTGTCCGCGCCACTACCATCACTTTTTGTCCAGGTGAATCGGTACTTATAGCAGGAGATGTCTATGATCAGGCTGGAACGGTTTTAGTTAATATTCCTGCTGATTTACCAGGTGCTTGTGATACGCTGGTAATCTATACCCTGGAACTTCGGCCACAGCCTACGCTTGCGGAAACGCGCAGTTTTTGCCTTGGTAGTTCGGTAACGATTGCCGGTCAAATCTATACCCAGCCCGGCACGGTGATTGCCAACCTTGCATCTACCACAGGAGCTTGCGATACGATCGTGACCTATACTTTGGAGCTATTACCACAGCCTACGCTTGCTGAAACGCGCAGTTTTTGCCCAGGCGAATTCGTTACGATCGCTGGTCAAACCTATACCCAGCCCGGCACCGTGATTGCCAACCTTGCGTCCACCACAGGAGCTTGCGACACGATCGCGATTTATACCTTGGAACTACGGCCACAACCAACGCTTGCTGAAACGCGCAGTTTTTGCCCAGGCGAATCTGTTACGATCGCTGGTCAAACCTATACTCAGCCCGGCACAGTGATTGCCAACCTTGCGTCCACCACGGGAGCTTGCGAAACGATCGTGACCTATACTTTGGAGCTATTACCACAGCCTACGCTTGCTGAAAC
>JBJXGO010000330.1:0-15929 GCA_046160345.1 Saprospiraceae bacterium | reverse complement strand
AGCTGTTTCCAAATGTTCTCGTTGGACTTGAATCTTAGAATTTGTGCGTCCTTTTATGATTTTGTATAACTCTTGAAATTTAGGTTCAATAGAGTTTATTTGAATATCGAGGGCTAATAGTCTATCTTTTACTTCTACAATCATCAAGTCAACCTCTTCTTTGTTTTGACATTTGACGTTAATATCAGAAGATATTTTTCCATCAAAATTTGGAAATTTATCTAATTTGTCATTTGCGGATTTGGCAATATCTACTAATGCGTTGGCTGACGATATAGCCGATTTTAAAGTGGCATTATCAATTGTTGTGTTATGCTGTTGAATTAAAAAATCTTCGTAAGTATCAAAAGTATCCATAACATTTTAAATTGTGATTTTTTCAAATTTAGAGGATTTCACGTTCTGTTGTTGGACGAGTGGAATTATCTTTTCAATATCCTCGGTGGATATCCAATTTACTTTCACAATCTTATTGGCTGAAAGGTTTCCATTCTGCGAGTTATATACTGCCACACCTTTATCTAAATTGGCGGCTTTGTCGTTGCGCAATCCAAGAAAGCCGTTTGACTGCTCGGTAGTCATACCAAAGGCTATTCTAAGAGGTATATTGTCTAAAATAGAACGTCTAACACCGCCGCCGAGGGATTGGGTACATACTACTAAATGTATTCCGAGTTTTCTTCCCATTTTAATGACTCTATCAACTAAGATGGTATCAAAATACGAACTTAACTTTTCCCTACCTGTATAAAGCACATGGAACTCATCAATCAAGCAAATTAATCTCGGCAAAGGCTTATTGGTTTTCTTGATATATTGTTTTAGGTCTGCAACACCGACTCCTTTTAAAAGTGTTTCTCGATTTACAAGTTCTTTTTCTATAAATTGCACGGCGTTCATTAAAGTTTCTACATTTGATGAACGACAAATTAATTGAATTCCTGGTGCATTGTCAAATTCTTGAAAACCTGTACCAAAACAATCAATGATAGCAAATCTTAGTTCATCCGAAGTATAGGTTTCAATGCCTCGTGCCACTATGTTGTTGAGCAAAACCGATTTTCCTTTACCAGACTGCCCTCCAACAATAGCATGAAAATTATCAGTTTCATACCCAAGAGTAAAATAGTGAGTTTGTCCACCTGATTTACCTATTGGTATTCTGATTCCGTCAATTTGATCAGTTTCAATTGCTGGAAGAGTTGTAAGATTTTCAATCTGCTTTGTAATGTTACTCAAAGCGATGTCCTTTCTATCCAATTTAAGCGTGTATCCCTTATTGAACAATGGAATATGATGTGAAGACATTTGATAAAAATCATTTGCAGGGTCTCCAACTTCTTTAAAGCACCCTAAATGCGCTAATATTTCATTTACTTTATCCAAATTAGAATTTGTAACAAGTGCTTCATCCCAAGTGAGAAAAACAAAAAGCCCTGCTTCATCAGCATTTTGCAACATGGTTTCTAATTTACCCAAGTTGTTAAAACCATGCGGAAAATCAGCGATAGCCAAAATGCGATAAGGCTGAACATGACCGGATTTTGCATTGTAATCAGCAAGATTTTCAAAATGGGTCAAACATTCTGTAATGACTGATACTGATTTATTATGATGTTCATCAAGGGTACTTTTCAAATTTTCTTCATCGGCAACGAAACTTGAAAGTATATTTTTACCTAGTCGGCGAAGATTGCGAAAATTGCTCCCCATTTTCTTCGTATCAATAGCCGTTATCGAAACATACCCTTCTGCGGACTGCTTCACGATTTGTAGAATATAGTGCTGGATAGCAAGGTGTATTTCCTCTCTATTTGAATCGTTCAACTTGAACGCTAAACCCTTGAATCGTTTTAGTGGCAAAAGTGCAGGGTAATTGTTGCCATTTACACCAATTAAATTGCCCACTTTCAAAAATGTTGGCATTTTGGTGTCATCAATCATTTGAGTATAATCAAACGGAAGTTCAGTAGGCACTTCTTTTATTGAGGCGGTTAAATTCTTCACTAGCAGATTCGAAGCATTTAAAAATTTACTCATTTGACTGTTTATGTTAATTTGTTATATATTTTGGTTTCGCAGAACGTTTGGATGTACGAATAGGCAACGCTTAGGAAGCATTTTCGTACATCCTTTGTTCTCGGCATTTATAAAAAAATCCTTTTTCCCATTTCTCTGAAATCATTGGGAAATCGGTTAAGTTTTTTCTTATTACAAATTTCAACTACGAAAGATGAAAATGGAATATGGGTATTCATTATGTACGCTTTTGCATCTTCCTCATTGATATATTTCTGCTTTTTGTTGATTGTGCATCTTTGAATATAAGCATCTATCAGCTCGATTAATTTTATTTCTTTTTTCTTCAAATGGTCTTGACATAAAATAAGGGTATCAATATCTATCAAAACAACATCACGAATTTTATCAACAGGCAAGTTTTCTTTTTTCAAGTCTTCAACTTCTTCCGCAAACCATTTGTTGATAAGTTTATTAATTCCGGCAATATTCAAAACCTGATGATAAACTACTATAATAGGATAAATTCTTAGCGAATTGGGTTTCAGGTTTTGGTCAAACGAGAATTCTTTTCGCAAAATTCTTTTGACATTATTTAGTATTTGCAGTATTGCCTTGTTCTCTTTTTCACCTTTTTTATTGATTTGGTAGTATAATTTTCCTTTTATTTCCTCTTCGATTATTTTGAAATCATAGGAGTGCTTGGCTTCTGCATTTATTAACACATCTTTGCTTTCAAAAATAATGACATCGTTCCCATCTCTGATATAGTAATCAGGTTCAGCATCATAACCTAATTCTTTAATTTTTTGTCCAGACCATTGAATGTATCTATTCCCAAATGCCTTGCTTATAACTGTGTAAAAGAGATGCTGTTCCGTAAAGAAATCACAATAAAAAGAACGAAAATCTGAAAACTTGTGAGGTTTTGTAAGTTGGTTATTTATTTCCCGCAAAGCAAAGTACATTCCAGAGTACACCTTTTCAATGAGAAAAAGGTCAAATATTATTCTATACCTTCCTTGTTCTATTTGATAAATTGGTTTTCCTCTTAAAACTCTATAATCTAAATCGACAATTTGGTCATCACTTTTGACAATTAATTTATCAATGAATTGGCATGATTTTAAAAAGTCCGCATTTCTCTCAACTACAATGTCCATTTGCGCTTCTCTTACTTTTTTTATGTAGGAAAACACAAGCGGCATTAAACTCTTTAAATACTCCTGCCAAGTTTCAACCTGATAATATTCCAAAAATTTATTTAGCAACTCTTGTGTGATTGGGCATGATGATAAAAAGTCAAACAAGTATAATGCTTTAATAAATTGACAAATTGTGGTGTCATGGAGGTTTGCGTTAACTAAATCATGATGTACGAATTGTCGACCTAAGATGAACGCTACAATTTTTTCATCATTTGTCAGCGCATTAACAGAATCAATGAACTTGCCTTCATTTGATAGATTTTTGTGAGTTAGAGTAATATAAGCCTTGAAAATGTTTCTTTCAAACTCATCATTTGATATTTTTGATTCCTTTTCTCTGTCAGGCAAATTTTCAAAACAGTATTCAAAAAACTGAATGCTACTCTCCGGGTTAATTAGAATTAGTTCGCCAAATTTCTTTTCTAATTCAATCAGTTTGGTGTATACTTCGGTTGCAAAAACTTGATTCTTCTCACTAAACCAATTGGGAAGCAATACTTTAAAATTTGAAACTTTCGAGTTTTGGCTTCTAATCGAAAGCAAATAACTTCCGGCTAACAACAAAGTCTGCTTGTCAATTCCTACAAAGTATGTCTCCAAATCTTGAACCGGTTCATCGGGAAACAGTATCGAAAAATCTACTAAAAGTCCATGGCTTATTTTGGTCATCTTTTATTCTTTGTTGTTTTTTTTCATTTTGGTTGCCGAGAACGTTGCTTTCACGCAACTCCCCCTATATAAACCCTATTGCGTAAAAACCCACTTTGCCACCACCCAATCGGCAAACGCGAGTTGCGTGAATCCAACCACCTTGGCTGGTTTCACGCAACTCGCGCACTGAAAATGGGAAGGGAAAATCTGGATTCATTCAGAGGCCGTTTAAGCCATAAATGTAAGTACAAACTTTACATATCCAAATCATCTATCAGGCCTTTTGTTTTATTCCAATCTTTGGGAACATTGTATCCCCCACCATCTAAAAAAGAAAAATAAGCACAAGCTTTGTACCTTTGATAGCGCGTTTTTCACCACTTAAACAATCCTTATGCACCTACGCCTACGTACTCTGCTCTTTTTCGCACTGCTCGCTTCTCCCGTTTTTGCCCAACAATATCTTGAGATGATCGAGGCAGGCACTTACACCCTTACAGAAATACGACAAGCAGCCGAAGCCCATTTCGACATCGTCGGACGGGAACGTGGCAGTGGCTATAAACAGTTTAAACGATGGGAATACGTAGCAGAGATGGAACTGGATGAAAATGGGGTCAAAATCCCCAATTTTGAACTTTCCAAACGAGCGCGCGACTATCGACGCGAGGTAAAACAACAACAGACCGAATCCAGCGGTTTTGGTGGCGATTGGAAGCAACTCGGCCCCACTTATTCAATTGCTTCTTCAAGCTGGAGCCCCGGCCTTGGCCGGATCACTGCCATTGGGATCGACGAAAGCAATTTCAACCACCTTATTGTAGGTAGCCCAACCGGTGGCGTTTGGAAGTCCTTAAACGGCGGAAATTCCTGGATGCCCATTGCGGATGAATACGTTTCAATTGATGTTTATGCCCTGGAAATATCTCCCTACGACAACATGCAATACCTCTGGGGAGGCAGCTCCGGCAAGGTATTCCGATCGCTGGACGGTGGGGCAAGCTGGAATACAACGGGCAACTTAACCGGCAATGGAAAAGTCAGCCGCATCCAATACCATCCAACAGACCCTAATATTGTGTATGCGGTGTCCGAATCCAACGGCTTGTTCCGCTCTACCAACAAAGGCAGCAGCTGGACTGCGGTAGCCGGGGTAAGCGGGCTGGTTGGTTATGATATTGAATTTAAACCAGGTGACCCAAATACGATCTACTTTTCCGGAATTTCAGTTTATCGATCTACGGATGGCGGTAGCTCGTTTAGTCAGATCGGAGGGTTTGGAACGGCTAATAACAACCACAAAAGGATGGCGGTTTCGCCTGCCAATCCCAACTTTGTTTATGTTTTGGAAGCGCAGGGAGGCAGGTTTGGAGGATTTTATAAATCCACCGATAGTGGCGCTTCATTCACTAAACTCATTGATGGCTCCGCGATCAATTATTTGGGATATAGCCAAACCGGAGACGATGATAAGGGGCAAGCACCTCGTAATATGGACATTACAATTCATCCTCAAAATGCGAATGAGATCCATATTGGAGGCATTCACACCTGGAAATCGCTGAACGGAGGAGCCTCCTTTGACCTTACTTCTTATTGGATCCCTGCTACTGCTGCTTCCCTGGGCGTTGGGTATAACCATGCGGATATCGATGTGTTGAAATTTGCCGGGAATACCCTTTTGGTAGGCACGGATGGCGGCTTTTACATAAGTACAAACGGGGCGGCTTCTTTCGAGGACCGTTCGATTGGCCTGAGTGTCAAGGAGCTGTACAAGATCGGAGTATCAAAAACCAATCCCAATGTGGTAACAGGAGGCTCGCAAGATAATGGCACCTGTGTGATGCGCGGCGCCAACCGAAGTTTTGTGGACTGGCTCGGCGCCGATGGCATGGAAACTTTTGTGGACTGGAACAATGCCAACAATCTTTACGGCACCTCTCAATACGGATCTATGTATCGATCCACGAATCAGGGAACTACCCGAAGTTCCATTTCCAAGCCACCAGATGTCGATGACGGAGCCTGGGTAACCCCTTTTGAACAGGACCCACAAATATCAAACACGATCTATGTAGCCTTCGCCGATGTCTGGAAAACCAGCAACTATGGAACGGTCTGGACAAAAATTTCCGAGTTTGACAATGGGAATCTCAACCAGATGAAACTCGCTCCATCGAGCAATCAACGTATTTATGTATCAAAAGGCGCTACCCTGTTTACCACTGCCAACGGTGGCACAAGCTGGACTACCATTACCTCCGGATGGGGGACAAGCTCTATCAGTTATATTGCGGTGCACCCTCAAAACCCCTTGCGTTTGCTTATTGTAACCAGTTCTGGGGTTTATCATTCTACCAATGCAGGAACCAGCTGGACGAGCATTGGCGCGGGCTTGCCTTCAGGCACTAAATACTGTGCTGCCTGGGAAAATACCGGCAAAAACGGCATTTATATCGGAGGTTTCGGGTTTGTGTCCTACACCAACGACGATTTGGCCGGGCAATGGGTCGGCTTCCTAGATGGTCTGCCCAATGGGCGTGTTTATGAATTGGAGATCAACTACATATCCAACACCATTTTTGCAGGAACCTATGGCCGTGGGTTGTGGGAATCACCCTTGTACAAAGCACTGGCCCCGGTAGCAGCCTTCACAGCTGACAAACATGAGGATTGTCAGGAAGCGACTGTCAATTTTACGGACAATTCAACCAATAGTCCTACCGCATGGGAATGGACCTTTGAAGGCGGCACACCAGCCACTTCCAACCTCCAACACCCCACCGTGACTTTTAGCGGTAATGGTATGTTCGAGGTACGATTGAAGTCATCCAATAGTATCGGCGAGAGTATTACAGAGGCCGTGGATTCCATCCTGGTGTTTGAACCCACGCCCCCCATGGTTGCTGACACAAAGCGTTGTGATGCCGGCGAAGTGACCCTTGAAGCAATTGGGCATCCTGCCGACCAGATCAATTGGTATGCTTCAGGCTCCGACCCTGTCCAACTCTATTCTGGCGAAACCTTTACCACAAACATTAGCCAATCCACTACATTTTACGCCGTAACCGGTACTGATTATATCGCCTCTGAACGTGTCGGCCCAAGTTCCAATACCATTGGCGGGGGCGGTGACCACGCAGGAGATCAATTCCTGATCTTTGACGTAGAAAAGCCGTTTTACCTGAGTTCCGCGAGGGTATATGCAGCAGGTGCGAGCAACCGAACCTTTCAATTGCGGGATGCAAACGGGGTCGTTTTGCTTGAAAAAACGGTCTATGTAAACGATGGGGAAAGCCGCATTGACCTGGGCATGGATATTCCGCAAGGCATTGGCTTGCAGATCGGTTGCATAAGCCCGGCCAATCTGTATCGCAACAATTCAGGCGTTTCTTACCCCTATTCTATCCCAGGGGTCATGCAAATCAAGAGCTCTACAGCCGGCTCGAGCTACTATTATTATCTATATGACCTTGATATTGAGCACATTGCAGTATGTGAGAGCGACCGGATCCCGGTGACAGGAACCGTAATAAACACCCCTTCGGCGCCTACACTTGTTGCTTCCGGACCCACAGTGCTTTGTCCCGGCGAATCGATCACGCTTACTGCAGACAACATCTGTGCAGATTGCATGGTCTATTGGTCTAACGGCGCTTCCGGGCCAAGCATCACGGTTGAAACCGAGGGAAGTTTTACTGCGATCGTCAGAAACACCCTTGACACCACTTGTGGCGACAGCCCACCATCCAATGCCATCATTGTCACCCAAAAAACAGCTCCAGTTGCAGCCGCCATTACTTCGGTGGGTCCCACGGCGCTTTGCCCGGACGAATCGGTGGTGCTTTCGGCAAATGATCTTTGCCATGATTGCACCGTATATTGGTCAAATGGCGAAACCGGCCCAAACATCACGGTCGAAACCGAGGGTACTTACTTTGCCGTCTTTGGGAATGTATGCGGAAACAGCCCTGAATCTGATTCAATTGCTGTCACTATGGGTATCGCGCCAACGGTACCATCAATTGCCGCGGCTGGAACTACAAGTCTTTGCCCTGGAGCCTCGGTTCTGCTCACCGCAACCGATATTTGCCCGGGCTGCACAGTCAGCTGGTCAAATGGCGAAACCGGGCCAGGTATCACTGTTTCTACAGCAGGAAACTATACCGCCAGTACCAGCAATGTCTGTGGTGAAAGCCCAGCCTCTAGCGCCATCGCTGTCACCAGTCTTAATATACCTCAAGAGCCCACCCTTATCCCCACCGGACTGACTACACTTTGTCCTGGAGCTTCGGTGCTGCTTTCTGCAACTGATATATGCCCGGACTGCATTGTAATCTGGTCAAATGGCGATACCGGGCCAGGCATAACAGTTTCTACAGCAGGAAACTATACTGCCAGCGCAAGCAATGTTTGTGGCGAAAGCCAGGCCTCCAATGCCATCGCCGTCACCAGTATCGACATGCCATTTGAGCCTACAATTTCTGCTGCTGGAACCACTGCGCTTTGTCCCGGTGAATCCGTAGAACTCACCGCTTCCGATGTTTGTCCTGGATGTATCGTCCATTGGTCAAATGGCGAAACCGGACCGGGCATCATGGTTTCAATGGAAGGCAATTACACCGCAAGCACCAGCAATGTTTGTGGCGAAAGCCAGGCTTCAAACGCCATAGAAGTCAATATTGGGGATTTGCCTGAAGCACCCATTATTTCTCCTCCAGGCAGTTGGATACTTTGCCCGGGCGATTCGGTAGTGCTTACAGTTGACAACCTGTGTCCTGATTGTGTCATAAACTGGTCAACTGGAGAAACCACTTCAAGTATTACAGTTTTCACCACAGAATTCATCACAAGCACCTACACCAATGC
Source organism: Saprospiraceae bacterium (assembly GCA_046160345.1). Taxonomy (GTDB): domain Bacteria; phylum Bacteroidota; class Bacteroidia; order Chitinophagales; family Saprospiraceae; genus M3007. The sequence continues at coordinate 7,182 of JBJXGO010000330.1, read as the reverse complement.
CTGTGGCACAGGTCAGCTTTCCAATACCGTTCAAGTCTTTCTGGAAACATTGCCTCCAGCACCCATAATAAGCCATACCGGCTCGGTCTCGCTTTGCCCGGGCGATTCGCTGCGGATCGAGGTGCTGAATGATTGTTTTGGTTGCCTTATAAATTGGTCCAATGGCGATTCAGGCTGGGGCATATTTGTTTCTGATCCAGGGGTTTATACCGCAAGCTTCAACCAATTCGGTTTTTGTGGCGACGGCCCGCCCTCCAATGCTGTAACGGTGTTGGTCAATCCTCCATTCATTCCGGAATTGCAGGTAATCGATCTCTGTGATTTAGCTGCGCCTGCCGGCAGTAACTACCAGTGGTACTTGAACGGAGCTTTAATTTCAGGTGCCACCGGACAATTCTGGTCGGCAGAAAGTGCCGGCAATTATTCAGTTACCATGCTTGACGACGAAGGATGTCCGGGCACTTCCCAACCTGTATTTGCAGAGGCCTGCGTGAGTGGCGTACTTGATTTACAGGGGATCAAATCTTTGAGGGTTTATCCGAATCCTGCCCAGGACAAGGTTTTTCTGGACTATCAAGTGATGCAAGCTGTGAATGCCCGCATTGATCTGTACGCTGCTGACGGAAGGTATTCAGGGCAATTATTCCAGGGTTTGCTCTTGCCCGGCAGACAAACGCTGGAGATGGAATTGCCAACATTAGCGGCGGGTATTTATCAATACCGCCTGGTGACGGAGAAGGGTAACTTGATGGGAAATTTGGTAGTACTTCAGAGGTAAGTGCGAGCACAGAACTGGATATTTTTCTCGCAGATGTTACGCAGATAACTCACACAGATGTTACACAGATGAGCTCTGTGTAAAATCTGTGTGAGTTATCTGCGTAACATCTGCGAGAAAAACATCCAGCAGTATGTAGCGCAGCACAATTTTTAAAACAAAAAATTTCAAATCAAGGCATATTAAATTGCCTCGGTACACTATTTTCGCCCCCGATATCAAAATACCCGAAAATCCAAATCCAACGGCCCATGCTGAAACGCCTACATATCCGAAATTACGCGCTCATAGACGAACTCGAAATCAACTTTTCTGAGCGACTTACCATCATCACCGGCGAAACTGGGGCCGGCAAATCCATCCTCCTCGGAGCGCTTGGGCTTATCATGGGCGAACGCGCCGATACTAAAGTCTTTTACAACGACACGGAAAAATGTGTGGTCGAAGCCATTTTCGACGTATCGGAATACGAAATGCGCGCGTTTTTTGAAGAAAACGAACTGGATTACGATACGGAGGTCGTTATACGCCGCGAACTTTCCCCCACAGGCAAAAGCCGCGCCTTTGTGAACGATACGCCGGCTAACAATCAGGTGCTACAGCGCCTCACCGAAAACCTTGTTGACATTCACCAACAATTCGACACCCTGGACATCCACAATGTCAATTTTCAATTGCGGATGATCGATGCGCTGGCCGACAATGGCCCCATGCTCAGGGAATATCAACAAAGTTACCGACAATACGCTGCCGATAAAAAACACCTGGGAGAGCTCATCGAACGCAGCCAAAACGGGGCAAAGGAGATGGAATTTCTGCGCTTCCAACTCGAAGAACTCCAAATTGCCGAACTTATCGAAGGCGAGCAGGAAAGCCTGGAAAGCGAACTTGCCCAACTCACCAATGCCGAAGACATCAAGCGCAGTTATGGCGCCGCTTACAACCACCTTTCTGAAAACGAGATAAACCTGATCGGCCAACTTCAGGAACTTGCCAGAAGTATCGCGCCCACCCGAAAACTCGCGCCGTCACTTGCCAAAGTCAGCGAGCGCCTGGATACGGCGATCATTGATTTACAAGACCTTGCAAAAGATTTTGAACGCATTGCCGAAGGAACAGAACATGACCCCCAGCGCATCGCCGAAGCGCAGGAACGGCTCAATGTGATTTACAAACTTCAGAAAAAACACGGGGTGTCCGAGGTTTCTGAACTCCTTCTGATCATGGCTACGCTCGAACAACAAACAGCGGGCTACACCAATCTCGACAGCGAAATAACAAAACTTGAACAGGCCATTGCCACGCAGGAAAAAACGCTTCGAGTCGCTGCAACCACGCTCAGCCAACGTCGTCGCGCCGTGCCAGCAAAGTTTGAAGAAAGGGTGCAGACCATGCTTACACAACTTTCCATGCCCCATGCACGGCTGAAAGTGGAGATCGTCGAACTTAAGCAACTTGGCCCAACGGGTCTGGACGATGTACAATTTCTTTTTGCAACCAATATCGGTGCACGTTATTTGCCCATCAAAGACGTGGCTTCCGGCGGAGAGCTTTCTCGCCTCACACTTTGCACCAAAAGCCTGGTAGCCGATGCTATCCCACTGCCTACGCTCATTTTTGATGAAATAGATTCAGGTATTTCCGGCGACGTATCGCTCAAGATGGGCTTGATCCTCAAGGAATTGAGCGCACGGCACCAAGTTGTCAGCATTACGCATACTCCACAAATTGCGGCCCGTGCTGACGTGCATTATTTCGTGTACAAAAAAGTGGGTGGCCAACGCACTGTCACCAATGTACGGATGCTTGCGCCGGAGGAGAGGCTTCGGTCAATTGCGGTCATGCTGAGTGGAAACCCGCCCAGCGATGCGGCTATGGCTACGGCAAGAGAGTTGGTGGAGGGATAGGCGGTGGAACGGGCTGAACCTGCCAAGGCAATGCTCCTTAAAAAAGTAAAAATTATTTATCATTATGTAAAATATATTTTACTAAAAGTAGTTTTTATGTTACTTTTTGAAAAGCATTTTTGTCACAAAACGTAAAAAGTAATATGAAAAACTCCTTATTGATCTCACACCGCTGGAAAACGCTTGGCTGGATCCTGACTATCCCGGCAATTCTCGCAGGAATCTGGTTTATCTCCCTCGATTTCCCGGATGAAATTTTAAAGATAACCGTCTCTCCCTGGATGCAATGGTTCCTATGGATAGACCAGGGCCTATTTAATTCCAACACAGGCACAAAAACCATTGCACTGTTGGACGAATTGATCAGTATCTCTTTGTTGGTGGGCCTTTTACTACTTGCATTTTCAAAAGAAAAGATCGAGGACGAGTGGATACAACTTGTCCGCTTAGAATCTTTGCAATGGGCCATTTTGATCAATACCCTTTTGTTGATCGCGTTTACTATTTTCACGCACGGGTTTCCTTTTTTGAATGTGATGATATTCAACATGTTCACTCCTTTGCTGGTTTTTGTGGGAAGATTTTACTACATATTGCAGATCAGACCTTCATTTTCAAAGTAGTAGCCCATGAAAAATAGAATTCGAGTAGAACGTGCCATCCTCAATATCTCGCAGGCAGAACTTGCTGAACGGGTTCAGGTGACGCGCCAGACCATCAATGCCATAGAATTGGGCAAATACTCGCCGTCGGCGGTGCTGGCCATCAAAATCGCGCGCGTATTCGGTCAAAAAATGGAGGATATCTTTGAGTTGGAAGAGGGAGACTAAGATTCGGTGCAAAAGTGTTCCGCCGCGCGGGGTGTAGGGAAGGCCTTATTTGGTTTAACATTAGCTTCCTGATCATAGGATTCATTCGTGGAGGAACTCCATGCTGCTGTCTTCCAATGTTGAAAGAAAGAGAAGGAGGTCTTTAAGTTCATCCTGGTTCAGGAAAAGCGGTTGGAGCACTGTTTCCGCTCCTGGCAGGGTATCGGCGGCATTCTTCAATGTGTTGTAGTATGCAAGGACCTCCTCTAGGGTGGCGAAACGACCATCGTGCATATAGGGCGCCGTGCGTGTGACATTCCGAAGGGACGGGGTCTTGAATTCCCCGAAATTCCTGGGGACTTGGCGGATAAAACGAATTGGATTTTCGAAGCCTGGGTCATTTCGGTTGGACAAACCGTTGAAGGGGTCGGAGAACAACTCTCTGATCCCGCTCGCCCTTCCTGAATCGGGGGGAGAGGTCAATTGCGGGAGGCGGATATTGTGAAACTCCTTGTCTGTGAAATCGGGACCATTGTGGCAGTTGATGCAGCCTGCAATAATAAACAGTTTAAGGCCTATTTGTTCGTTTTCATTCAACGCAGCCTTCAGCTTGTCATCCCCCGTTTTTACCCCCAGGGCATACTGGTCAAAGCGGGAGGAGTCCGAGACGATCAGGGCTTCAAAAGCGGCAATTGCCTTGCCTACATTCACAAAAAGGTCGTTGACGAAGGATTTTTCTACCGTATCCAATGCGTTCCAATGCTGCTTCAATTCCAAATTGTGATGGCTGGGGCAGCCATTGGCCGGAAAATCCGCATCATGCGTATATCGCGGCGATATTCCAAATGCTTCCGCATAGAGCTGTGCGTATTTCGCATCGTTGTTGATCAAATGATATACCGATAGCCGGTTGCCCCCCATCTCAATCGGTGATTCGATCGGTTTCAATGCTTGCGACCACCTTGAATCCGCGCGCCCATCCCAAAAGAACCAGCGGTTGTCCCTGACATTCCACAAGGAAGGGGTGTTCCTCGAACCCATCTCCAGCCCCATTGATTTTGGTCTGCCGTCCGCCCAGTTTTTTTCCGGGTTATGGCAGGATGCACATGACAGTTGGCCATTTTTAGAAAGCCTGGGGTCGAAAAACAGGGCCTTTCCGAGGCGCTGTTCCGCTGTTTGTTTTCGTCTGGTTGCAGCCACCGCTCCGGTTTGATGAGACAAGGAAATGATCGTTTTTTCTTCCAAGTCATTGAACAAAGGATTGGCCGGCACGAATTGATGCAACAGGATCATTGTCAAAACAATGGCAATTGCCAGTACGCCCGGACCGTATTTTCGGATCATAGCCACACCTTTAATTTGGCCACCGAAGTGGAGTCGCCTTCCTGTATCTTGACGGCAATTTCCCAGCGTCCGGTCATGTGGAAAAGCATTCCCTGCACCACATAACTGCCTGGAGCATCGCCCGGTTGCACGATAGGTACTGTATTCATGCCGTGTTTGTGCGCGGGCATGCTGGCATCCACCAGTATTTGGGTGCCGGCTTGCAGGGTGCCGCCATCCGTTTTATCCACCTTCAAATTCAAAGCGAAAAGCGCGTTAAAAGGAATCGGTTCGGGCACAGGCATAATGCTTACTTTATATCGGCCATCGGCAGTTTGCCCTTCGAATTCCGACGTGCAACCCGCCAAAATCGCCACAATTGAAAACAGCAGAAAGAAGCGTTTGGCCTGAACTAGTTTGGAACTACGCATAAACGATCTCGTTTGGTAAGGATAAAATCATACTACTGGACATTTTTGTTTTACCCCTAGACCTATAAGGTTTTTGGAAACCTTATAGGTCTCGATTTCAGAAAATGTCCAGTAGTATGGGATAAAATACAAAATGCAAATCGGGGTGGAGGGTGTCTCAGAAGTTGATAAACCTTCATAAACCTTATAAACCCTATAACCTTCTGAGACACCCTCGCATTTCTAAACACTCCCCTTGTGCCAGGATGGCAAGCTATGCAAGTACCTTATCGCGGCTTTGGATCCATATCCATAGAGAAGCGAGCACCAGCAGCCCAAATCCGATCGGGCCCCAGTAACTGGCATGGGAGTTTTGGATCTCCCATCCAAATACGCCCAGCACGACTAAGGGGGGCCATGTGGCCTTTTTCGATGTCAGCAGCGCGATACCAGCCAAAACCGCCGTGATGAACACCAGCCAGGATGCACTCTCACTAATGACCGAGCCAACGCCGCCCACCCATGGATCGACCCAGGTATTGTTAAGTACATCAGCCACCCCCTTCACCTGTTCGGGGTTGAGTTCGCCATTCGCTGCAAGCCTATTGGTTATTTCAATCGACTTGGCCAGGCCGATACCGCCGATGGCATCCAGCACAGTATAGTAAATTATCATTAAAAAGGCCGAAACCTTGGTCAAGAGGGCTGCAAGGTAAGGGATAAGGCCGTCTTCTTGTTTGACCGACCATACCAGCAATGCCATGCCCACCGCCACAAGACCCACCATAGGCGTCTGGATCATGTGCATGGTAAACCACCACTGGGGGCCGAGATATTCCGGCACATTATGGCCTGGATCGTGATTTGCCACGGAAAGATAGCTGAACATCTCCAGTACTTTCCTTCCGTCAATGGTTTTCCAGGTGAAGCCAGCCGGGTGAAACAATTCAATAGCGACCAGAATGACCGGCGCAATGATTAGGCAAAGCCAGTAAAGTACCTTTTTTAATAATTGTGGACTCATGATAAAAATGGTTAGTGACAAGAGAATTATGCCAATAATGCTTTAATCCCATGCATCGTTTTGGAGGCATGGGGAATCGATATTCTATTCAGACAAGCCGTTTAGAATTACCACTTTTGGAGAGGCGCCGAAGGCCTGTTTCAATGTGCAAAGTACGAATGGAAATGTGGAGTGGGATTGATACACTGCTTATTTTGGTATGGTGCTCTGATCTTTAACCATATAAGTGGTGGCCACTACCCCTGCGGGAGCGCAATTATTCCCTGTGGAATCACAACTGTGCTTTTTTACCCTTACGATGCTGCCCACCAAAACAGAGGCCTGGTTCACGCCGTCTGACCATTTAGGCACCAAATAGCCCTGGTAATTGTATTGCCAACCCGCCGTGCCCAGGGTAGAATCGCCCAGGCCTTCCAGGAAATAACATAACGTGGAACCGTCGTAAAAGCAGGAGCCTCTGAGGTTCAATCCATTAGTGTATTTCGTAGGTGGCGAATCAATGGCCCAAAGTATTTGCCCTACTAAAGAATCAACGCCTCGGCTTGTGAGGTGGACATAGGCCCTGGCAAATTCCAGTGAATTAAAGCTTGAATCTATGTTTGTTTGGTTGAACAAGCTCCGATAGGTCCATTTTCCGGTAAAGGCTTTGCCATCCGGTGCCTGCCTGGGCTTGCCACCGTCGTTGCATGAAATCCACAATAATGTTGTGGCGACAAATGCGGTCAGTAATAGATTTTTCATAAAGATGTTTTAAAATAAATGGAATTGGTTGTTACTCAACTGCAAACGTTCCTAAATGAGTGTGGGGTTCGCCTAAAACAACTGCTCTGCGCTTTTTCTCATAGGAAGACCTACTGTACAAGCAACGCACAGGTATGAGCAGCAATCTATGTAAAAAAGGTTTAAGCGGCGGTTAAAAGGAGTTCTTGGT
>JBJXGO010000329.1:0-13993 GCA_046160345.1 Saprospiraceae bacterium | reverse complement strand
AAGACCTTTGCAGATCGCTATTTTCTCCTCTCCGGAAAATATGGCGCGGCTGGAACAAATCAGAATAAATAACCTCCAACTCGCCGGAATGGCTCCAGGCCAGCCTGATCTGAACAATCCTGTTGCAATAGTCTGGATAAGCATGAGCGTACACGGCAATGAAGCCTCTGGCTCTGAGTGCAGTATGGAACTTGCTTATCGACTTGGTACCCAGACCGATGAGAAAATAAAAGAATGGCTGCAAAATACGGTGGTTATAATTGATCCTTCGGTCAATCCGGATGGCTACGACCGCTATACGAGCTGGAACAGAATGGCTTCCAACCTGGTCAGAAATGCCGACCCTGATGCTCGCGAGCACCGCGAACCCTGGCCGGGCGGACGGGTGAATCATTATTACTTTGACCTGAACCGGGATTGGGCTTGGGCCACCCAGGTCGAAACCAAACAACGGCTCGTGCAGTATCACCGCTGGCTACCGCATGTGCACCCGGACGTGCACGAACAAGGCATCAATGAACCTTATTATTTTGCACCTGCTGCAGAGCCGATGCACGAACTTATCACGCAATGGCAACGTGATTTTCAGGTTGAAATTGGCGAAAACAATGCGCGCCATTTTGACAATCACGGCTGGTATTACTTTACCAGAGAGGTTTTTGACTTGTTTTATCCTTCTTATGGCGATACATACCCTACGTTCAACGGCGCCATAGGCATGACCTACGAACAGGGTGGGGGGCCCAGGGGCGGTCGGTCGGTAGAGATGGACAACGGCGATACGCTCACGCTTCACGACCGCATCGAGCATCACCTTACCACCTCACTTTCTACTATCGAGGTAAGCAGTAAAAGTGCAAAGGTACTGGTAGAAAATTTTCGCGAATACTTTCGGCGAACCTCCACACAGCCTCAAGGCCAATTCAAGGCATTTGTGATCAGGGAGATCAATGACCCTAACAAAATACGAACCCTTTGCCAGATGCTCGATCAACACCATATTCAGTATGGCCGTGTAGGTGTGGGCATGAGCGGCGTTAAGGCTTTTGATTATGCAAGTGGAAAAGAAATAAGCGCCTCTATCAATCCCAATGACCTGGTTATCAGTGCCTATCAACCACATTCTGTTATGGTACAGGCACTGTTTGAACCAGAAGCTAAACTGGCCGATTCCATGACCTACGACATTACTGCATGGTCATTGCCATTTGCACACGGCCTCGAAACCTATGGCTTGAAAGAGCGTTTGGAACCCAAAAAACGCTACGAAGCTTATCGCCCCCAAAAGGACTTTGCCACGGCTACCCCTTACGCATGGTGTGTGCACCGCCGGTCTTTGGCAGAAATTCAGTTCGTAAGCAAGTTGGTGCAAAAAGGTATTCGGGTGCGGACAGCGATGGAACCTTTTACCCTCGCCGAACAGCAATATGCCGAAGGGGCATTCGTGATTTCCAAGGCCGACAACCGTAGTTTGCATAGCAGCCTTGACAGCTTGGTGATCAAAACAGCCGATGCGACCAATGTGCGCCTTTTTCCTGTGTTCTCAGGCTTGGCAACCACAGGGAAAGACCTGGGCTCAGACGCTTTTCATTTGGTGAAACACCCCAAAATTGCCCTGGTCTATGGAGACGAGGTGGATCAAAACAACTTTGGCCATACCTGGTTTTTCTTTGAACAGGAACTGGAATGCCCGGTCACTCCGATCCCGCTGGACAAGTTGCGAAAAATTGACCTGGGTAAATACACCACCTTGATTTTTCCCGACGGGAATTATAACCTGGAAGAAAAAACGCTGGAAACAATTACAAAATGGACAGAAAAAGGGGGGCGGCTTATCACTTTTGAAGGAGGCACCAAAGCCTTTGCGGACAAGGATGGTTATGCGCTGAAAACAAAAGAAGCGCCTAAAAAAGACTCTTTAGCGGTACCCAAACCCTTTCTGACCCGCCAACGAGATGGCCTTAGTGATGGACTTCCAGGTGCCATCGTGCGGGCGAAAGTAGATAATTCTCACCCGCTAACTTACGGATTTCCAGACTATTATCACTCTTTGAAAACACTTTCAGATGCATTTCAAATGCCTGAAAACGCTGATGCGCCCATATATCTGGAGGACCAGTATCTGACCTATGGCTTTATAGGTAGTCGTGTGAAGCCGCTATTGAAAAAAACACCCATCGTACTGCTTCAAAAAAAGAATCAGGGAGAAGCGGTGTTTTTTGTGGACAACCCGCTTTTCAGAAGTTTTTGGCAACAAGGGAAAATGCTTTTTGCAAATGCTTTGTTTTTCTGAATCGGTAAACAATGCAATTATCTTACAAAAAGCTTTCACTGCAAGACCTCAGGCTTACCCAAAAGTTAGGCCGGGAAACGTACGAACCGCTTTACCATCATAAATGGAAACCGGGCGGGCTTGACTGGTACATGGAGAAATGTTTTGGCGCTGAAATCCTCAAGGCCGAACTCTGCGATCCCAATATTGAGTACTGGCTGCCTGAAGACGAGTTGGGTCAAAGCGTTGGTATTCTAAAATTGGTGCTTCAAAAACCTGTGCCCGATTTTCCTGTTGAGAATGCGCTTTACCTCGAAAAAATCTACCTCTTCCCAAACTTTATAGGCAAAGGTGCCGGACAGATAATTATCGAATTTGCCAGGCAACGCGCGTTGCAATTGCAACGAGAAGCAGTTTGGCTCACGGTGATGAAAAGCGGCCCGGTGGCGGCTTATGAGCGAGCGGGATTTCACACAATTGGTGAAGTGCGTTGGGATTTCGAACTGCTCAAGGAGCACGAACGAGCGGGATGGATAATGGTTCGCCCGCTGGAATCTGCATAAAATAAGTTACTTCGGATTCCAGAATGCAGGAATGTCCCTGCAGCTTCTGTAGTTTTGCGTCAAAATTTGCCCGCCATAGCGATATAAATTCTCTCAATCCTGTTTCAATTATTCACAGATATCATCCTTAATGGACACATTATCAATTGTTTGCCAATTTTTACTAAGTCTTTCTATACTCATCGTGCTGCACGAAATGGGGCACTTTGCACCCGCCAAGTGGTTCAAGACCAGGGTTGAGAAATTCTATTTGTTTTTTGATGCCCCACCATTCAATTCACTTTTTAGCCGCAAATTTGGCGAGACCGAATACGGCATTGGCTGGCTTCCGCTTGGCGGTTACGTCAAAATATCGGGCATGGTGGATGAGAGCATGGACAAAGAACAAATGAAAGGCCCGGCTCAGCCCTGGGAATTTCGCTCCAAAGCTGCCTGGCAGCGACTGATCATTATGCTTGGAGGTGTAACGGTCAATTTTATCCTTGGTCTGTTTCTTTTTGCAATGATCCTTTGGTGCTGGGGCAGGCAATATATACCAACCTCTGAATTGCGGAAAGACGGCATGTCCTTCGATTCGCTTATGATCAAAAACGGGTTTCAAAAGGGCGACCTGATCGTAAAGGTTGGCGATAAGCCATTTGACCGCGTTGACCCCAATGCTTTCAGAAAAACAGTGATGCTCGATGGGGTTCGTCAGGCTACCGTGGTCCGTGGCGGTCAAGAACAAGTGGTCTCTTTTTCAGATGATTTTGCCAAACAATTGCCTAAAATCCTCAAAAGCGAGCTGCTCTCTGCTCGTGTTCCCTTTGTAGTGGATACCGCATTGGCCGGGAAACCGGCTGCGGGCGCAGGTATCCAAAAAGGCGACCGTATTATTTCATTGAACAATGAGCCGGTCAATTTTTTTGACGAATTCAAACCCCTGGCCGATCGTTTTAAGGGTCAGTCTGTAACACTCGGCATAATTGGCAGCGCAGGCGACACCATAACTAAAACATTGACTGTTACTGAATTAGGCACCATTGGTGTAGGCGCCAAGTTTGATGGTTATTTCAAAAAAGAAACTCAAACGTTCACGCTTTTACAGGCTTTTCCAGCCGGTGTAGATATGGGATGGGGCTTCTTGAGCGACCAAATGCGGGCTTTCGGGCAGATGTTCAAAGGCAAACTTTCGGTAAAAGACAATCTGGGCAGCGTAATCAGCATTGGAAAATTGTTCGACCCCTCCTGGGACTGGCGTATTTTCTGGACTGTAACGGCTTCGCTCAGTATTATCCTGGCGTTTATGAACTTGTTGCCCATTCCGGCACTCGATGGAGGCTATGTTTTGTTCCTCATCTGGGAAGTGGTCTCAGGCCGCAAAGTCAGCGATCAATTCATGGAGCGAGCTGTTACGATCGGCTTTTTCCTGCTCATCGGTTTGATGATCTTCGCCTTGGGGTTAGACGTTTGGAGGCTTTTTTAAAATGAATTACTTTGAGTTTTACGGTCTTCCGGTAGCACTTTCGGTGGACGAATCTGCAGTTCGCCGGGTGTATTTATTGAATAGTAAAAAATACCACCCGGATTTCCACACCTTGGCAGACGCCTCTGAACAGGCTCGAATGCTCGAACTTTCTACCCTGAACAACGAAGCATTTAAAACACTTTCCGACCCTGACAACCGCTTGCGATATGTACTGGAAATGAAAGGGTTGCTTGGCCAGGACAATGAAAGCCCAAGTTTGCCGCAAGATTTCCTGATGGGAATGATGGATATCAACGAGGCGCTGATGGAATTGGAATTTGACTTTGACACAGACCGATACAATAACACCCTGCAAACAGTAAAATCCCTTGAAGCGGAGCTACTTACAAGCGTTCAGTTTATCCTGTCCAACTGGACAGCGCTCACAGGAACTGAAAGCGACCTTGAAAAAGTGCGGGATTATTTTTTCAAAAAACGTTATTTGTTGCGCATCAAAGAAAATCTCTCTAAATTTGCACCCCTTTAGCGCGGGAATGGCGGAATGGTAGACGCGCTGGTCTCAAACACCTGTGACTTCACGGTCGTGCGAGTTCGAGTCTCGCTTCCCGCACACATGCGCTCCGGATTTTCCGGGGCGCTTTTTTTTGCCCTTACTTCAACGATCCAGCTGTTCCAAAGACCCCAATGACAAAAAAATATTGCGCGGTATTGAATTACCCCGTACTTTTGCACCGTCCCTCATTTCAAAAGATAGTCTCTCCACTATACTAAGTTTGCCAAAACGCAGTTTTACGCCCGTTTTGTTACTTCTTAGTACGCTCCGCTGTTTTCGTGCGGTTCGCGCTGCATCTTTTAAATTCTTTTTTCAAAAACCGGGCACTGGTGAACGGGGTTGGTTTATTGCTTTTGCAAAGATCATCACTGCTCATTTATCCTTCACCATCGCTCAAAACCATGCTGCTTATGAACACGAAATTTAGCCCTGGGTGGTTGGTACTAGTTTTCCTTTGTACTGCCAGCTTGCTCCCCGCCCAAAGCTCAACGGTCAAGGACTTGCTTTCGCGCGCTGACCGACAGTTCGACCTGAACTCCTACAACCTAGCAATCCAAACCTATGAGCTGGTCCTTAAAGAGCAAAAAACCAATGCACGCGCCCTGGCGCGTATTGGCGATTGCAACGTTCAACTGAACCGTCCTGAAAAGGCGGTCGAATGGTATCAAAAGGCTCAGAATACCTATAATATGGAGGCCGATGTCCCGCTTCGGCTCGGCCACGCTCTGATGCAAACAGATGATTATGACGGGGCCAAGGACCAATACCTGCTTTATGCTGAAACAAACGAAAAGGTGGGCAGGCATTTTGCCAATGCTGCTGATTACGCCATTAAAAATGCAAAAAAGGAATCGCAGTGGTCGGTAAAAAACGAAGCGATCAACACGAGTGCTGCCGACTACGGACCTGCATTTTATTACACCCGGATAGCCTTTAATTCGGCTCGCACAGATATCACAAAAAAGGGCAAAACTGCCGCAGACCCGCAGGGCGGCAACACCAATTACCTTTTTGTGAGCCAGCGCAACCCGGAAAGTGAATTGTTGCAAAAGCCAACTTTTCTGCGATCGGACATACAGAACAATCGCAACGAAGGCCCTTTAAGTTTCTCTTCCAATGGCCGTCGGGTGGCTTTTTGCCGCAACAAATTTATAAGCGGAACCCGCCAGATTGCCGAAACGGGCATGAACATGAGCATTTATATTGCCGATGTGGAAGATGGCAATTGGAGCAATATAAAGGCATTTACATTCAATGGGCCCGATTACTCGACGGGCTTCCCCTGCCTCTCCCCTGATGGCAACAAACTGATTTTTGCCTCTACCCAACCAGGTGGATATGGAGGTTGGGATATTTATGTATCCAATTGGACCTCAAACGGCTGGAGCGAACCACGCAACCTTGGAACCCCGCTCAATAGCCCTGGCAACGAGGTCACACCTTTTTTTGATGGCGAAGACCTTTATTTCTCTTCCGACTGGCATAATGGTTTTGGAGGACTTGATGTGTTCCGGGCATCTCTGGGGCGCGAAGAGATCACAGAAGTGTTCAACCTTGGCCCGGGTCTTAATTCGCCCCGCGATGATTATGGCTTCATATATAACAGTACGGATAATATTGGCTACCTCACCAGCAACCGTAGTGGCGGGCGTGGAAACGAAGACATCTGGATGGTTTCTAAAAAGTGGAATGATGACAGATATTCCGCTCAAAACAACAATCAAAACGCTTTTTCCAGAGACAACTCGCTCCGTGCAAATGAATATTCCAACACGGGCAATAATGATTACTACGACCTGACAAGCACAGGCGCCGGATCAGGCAGGTTACATATTTTAGTCACAGACGAACGCGGATACCCTTTATCTGACGCAAATGTCAACCTCTCCGATTGCTATGGCGGAAAAGGGACTACTGGGGGTGACGGCAAGTTTTATTTTGATGAGCTGCTGCGCCCAATTGATTGCAGTGTATCCCTGAGCAAAAGAGGATTCAGAGACGTAACCATTGCTTTAAGAGATTTTGGGCGGAAAAACGTCAAGATTTCCCTGGGCAACGATGTTCGGGAAGAATTTCGTGGGTATGTTTTTGATGCACGAACACAAGATCCCATCAGAAGCGTTGCGGTTCAATTGCAACTACCAGAAGGAGTTTTGGAAACCACCACCGATGAAGCCGGTTTCTATTCCCTGAGTGCTGAGCCAGGCCTAACTTATTTGATCTCATACAACAAATACGGTTATACTGATGCAGTGGTTCGGACCAATCTGCTCTATAACAGCAACAATCGGATTGCTCCTGTTTACCTTGAAAAAGCGTATGACGACCGGACTACACCAAGCAATCCGGTTAACCCGGCTATTTACAGCGATGTTTATGGCTCTACTCCTACCATTACCCGCATTTATCCCCGCGAGCCGGATGTAACGGTCGTTCCAAACAAATTTAATGGATACTCAATTCAACTGGCCGCAACGCCGGAAGTGCCCAGCGATGCCCGTTTGAGCAAATATGAATCCCTGACGAAACTTGCCAATCTTTACGTCAAGTCTGAGGATAAGATGAACAAGATCCGGTTGGGAATATTTCCAACCCTGGCTCAGGCAGATGATATTCTGAAAACAGTCTTGAAAAACAACAATTTCAAAGGGTCCTGGATTGTTGAAGAACGTGGGGCTGATGAATCGCTCATTCTGGGGAACGAATACCTCATCCCCAACCAATACAACAACAGCCTGGTAGGAAAAGGCGACAATGCTTCGGTGCGCTATGGGATTCAGTTGGGGTCTTTTGCTACAGGAAAATCAATTTCTATCAGTGATTACACCCGATTGGATGGTCTGGGCAATCTTTATTCCAAATCTGAAAATGGATTTACAAAGGTCCGCCTGGGCGTCTGGGGCAAATACGCAGAAGCTGAAAAAGCCAAGGCCGAAGCCATCCGCCGCGGTTTCCCGGATGCCACGATCATTACAGAAGTTGCTGACGATCCGAACATTCGGGGCTACCTGCTCTCTGCACCTGAACCGGTTATCGGGGCAAAAAATTTACAGAATACACAAGGCAATGCACCTGCGCCCATTGTGTACAGCACTACACCCACCAGCAATTATCCATATTATGTGCGTATTGCAGCATTATCCAAGCCAGAAAATTTCTTTGATTACAGACTGGAAGATTTAGGCGTTATTGAGAAGCGCAAGGCCGAAAATTCTCCCGGGATGACCATCCTTTTACTGGGAAGTTATGTGGACCAGGCCAGCGCTGCCAAAATAGCCCAAAAACTGCTGGAAATGGGCTATGAAGATGCCTATGTGGTAAAGGATGAAAAAGGGAAATTGATTCGCAAATAATTGACTTTGAACAGAGGCACACGGATAATTCTCCTTTTTGGTAACATGGCTTTGTCAAAACCCGGCTAAACCTGATCGGAGCAGGCAAGTTTCGAGAAAAAGGTGAATCAAAAGGAAAAAAATATCAGAACACAAGCAGCGAACCAAACCACTTGCTCGTTTCTATATCATCATTCGCAAAAAATAGTTTTGCGGATAGAAAAAGCAGGTTTTTAGTTGGTTTTGTTTGTTGCAATGGGCACGCTGGCAAGCGTGCCTTTTGTGTTTTTGTCCCATAAGGCGAAATTCAATTTGCCTTTTTATGCCCGATTTACTTTCTTTGTGGACTGTAATTCTACCCTTGCTCGAGCACCAAATTTTGCCAAATCCTTTTAACCTAAAATCATACCATGAAAAAAATCTGCAGTTGCCTACTCCTTTCCCTCATAGCCAGTTTCGCAAAAGGCCAAAATCAGGCCCCGGTAATTACCCAGCTAGTTGCTACGCCCAACTGGGCTACCTTAGCCCTCGACATCAGTTACGAGGTGGCCGACCTTGAGAACGACCCACTTGAAATTAGTGTGCAGTTTTCTGACAATGGCGGCAAAACGTATGCCCTTACCAGTTCGATCCCTGTTTCCGGCGATGTGGGTTTTCCCGTTCAGCCAGGAACACGAAACATTCAATGCGATCTTTCCTCCATCTTCAATATCGCAGCCCCGTTTAGTGTGCGGTTGGTGGCAGATGATAAGCAAACCTTTGATATTCAAGCCCTGGTGAATGAAGTGGACAGTAATCGAATGCGCGCTAACCTTGATTTTGTAGAAGGAATTCGCCATCGGACTACCGGATCCTTACACTTGAGCGCGACCCGCGATTCAATAAAAAACCTGTTGTTGAGTGCCGGGTTGCATTATGAAGAGCAAGCTGTGCCATTAGGAAACTATACTGGCAAAAATTTGATCGGGAATCTTCCCGGTACTTTTTCAGAAGCAAAAGTTGTTATCAACGACGCCCATTATGACACCGTGAACAACGCCCCTGGAGCGGACGACAATGGTTCCGGCGTTGTAGGCATGATGGAGGGGGTAAGGTTGCTGAGTCGATATCCTTTTAAAAAATCCCTTCGTTTTATTGGGTTCGACCTGGAAGAATCCGGCCTGGTGGGCAGCAGTCGCTACGTTACTTTTGGGATCCCATCCGGCCAACAGATCGAAGGAGTGTTTAATTATGAAATGATCGGTTACTGGAGCGACGAACCTAATACCCAGACGCTACCCCAGGGCTTCCCACTTTTGTTCCCGGCAGCCGCCGCTGCCGTCGCTGCCAACAATTATCGCGGAGATTTTATCACCAACGTAGGTAACACGGCCTCGCAATCTTTGGTCTTGTTATTCAGCAACTCGGCCCAACAATATGTGCCAGCTTTAAAAGTGATAACGCTCGATGTACCTGGCGATGGCTCTATCGCGCCCGACCTTCAGCGAAGCGATCATGCTCCATTTTGGATTGCGGGCAAAAAAGCGCTGATGCTGACGGATGGGGCAAATTTCCGAAACGAATGTTACCATACGCCAGGAGACACCCTGAATGAAAAACTGAATTTTACTTTTATGTCCAATGTGGTGAAGGCTACCGTTGCCGCGATGGCACAACTTGCTGAAATTCAGCATGGTGATTGGGCTACCACTACTTTTAAAAGCAACGTAAGTACATCGCCTGCCCAAACGCTTTGCAATTTTTACGCCTATCAGCAGCCTGACCAAAAGGATGCGATAATACTGGAAATAAGTTTTTGTTTGTACAGCGATGTTTTGATTGAACTCTTTGACATGAAAGGCGCCCTTTTGCTTCAACAAAATGCCATCCTGCCCACAGAGGGCCCTTTCCCTTTATATACTCCAAACCTGCCTGAAGGGGTATATGTTTTGAAAATCAGCCACAATTCAGGGACGCAGGCTCAAAAAATTTATTTGCGCAAGAATTGACAAAACTGTGCTTGTGAGGTATCCTCAAGGCGCGCATGATTTCTATCTTTGCCGCCCTTATGCGGGTTTTAACCGATTTATCTCAATTGCCCACGTTTTGCAACGCCGTTGTCACTATTGGTTCCTTCGACGGCGTTCACCTCGGTCACCGGCAGATTTTGCAACAAGTGAAGGCGATTGCACAAAAACATGAGGCTGAAAGTGTGGTCATCACTTTCGACCCACACCCGCGCGCTGTGCTAAAACCTGGCGACACTTCTTTCAAACTGTTGTCCACCACCCCGGAAAAAATTGAATTGCTTCTTCAGGCCGGGATTGACAATGTAGTGGTTGCGCCATTTTCGTTCGAGTTTTCGCAGCTGACCGCCCGGCAATACGTTGAAGATTTTTTGATCAAAAAATTTGCCCCCCGGTTCATTGTGATCGGTTACGACCATCGTTTTGGCATAGGCCGTGAAGGGGATATATCGTTCTTGAAAAACTTTGAAAAAACGGCGGGCTTTGAAGTGCTGGAAATCCCGGCACAGACGGTGGATGAGATTGCGGTCAGTTCGTCAAAAATTCGCAAAGCCCTTGAAATCAGCGATATAAGCTTGGCAAATCGCTTGCTTGGCCACAATTTTTCATTTACTGGAAAAGTGGTTGAAGGCAATAAAATCGGACGCAATATCGGTTTCCCAACTGCCAATATCGAGATCGAAGATCCGTTCAAACTGGTGCTCCCGGAAGGTATCTATGCAGCGAGATCAGGACTATACAAGGCTGCACTTTACATTGGCAACCGACCAACCATATCGCCCAATGGCAAGCGGGTTATAGAGGTCAATATGCTTGATTTTGAGGGCGATTTATATGGCCAAAACTTAACCGTTGAAGTGCTGGATTTTATTCGACCAGATAAAAAACTGGACAGTTTGGAGGAATTAAAGCAACAAATGTTGGAAGACAAAAAAGAGATTGAAAATCGCCTAAACAAAATGCAGGAGCTTGGACAAGCTTCATTGCCCGACGTTGCCATTGTAATTCTCAACTACAATACCCGTCGGCATCTTGAGCAATTTCTGCCCTCGGTGATCGAGCACAGTGCGGGGATACGTATTCTGGTAGCTGACAATGGTTCGCCCGACGACTCGATGGCGTTTCTAAAAAACAATTACCCGGACATAGAGATCATTGATTTACAACAGAATTGGGGATTTGCAGAAGGATATAACCGTGCACTTGAGGAAGTAAAAGCAGACATTTACGTAATCCTGAACTCAGATGTTCAAGTTACCCCCGGCTGGCTTGAACCCGTGCTGAAGGCTATGAGAAATGACCCGACAATTGCAGTTGCCCAGCCCAAAATATTGGCTTGGGAGGCCAAAAACTCAGCTGCTTCGTCCATGCATCAAGAAGAAAGACCGCCCAGATACCCCAAATTCGAGTATGCAGGTGCATCCGGGGGCTGGATTGACAATCTGGGCTATCCATTTTGTCAGGGACGGATTTTTAGTCAACGAGAAGAAGACCGCGGTCAATACGATACTGCACAGGAATGTTTCTGGGCTTCCGGAGCGGCGTTTTTTATTCGGGCCAATTTATACAAGTCTTTTGGCGGGTTCGATGGGGATTACTTTGCCCATAATGAAGAGATCGATCTTTGCTGGCGATTGAAACGGGCTGGATTTAGTATCTGGTGTATACCCCAATCGGTGGTGTGGCACTTGGGCGGTGGCACGCTGGAATATGAAAATCCACGCAAGGTGTTTCTCAATTTTCGAAACAGCCTTTACTCCCTGTTAAAAAACGAACCCTGGGTTAAACTTTTATGGCTTATTCCAGCCCGTTTTTTACTGGACGGGGTGGCCGGAGCAAGATTCGCGGCGAAAGGACAGTTCAGGGCAATTTGGGCCATTGTTCGTGCACATTTTTCTTTTTACAGGAATTTCAGCCGTACGCTTCAAAAACGCCGCCAAATGATGCAAATAATTGAAAAACAAAAGATTGCGGCGAAAAATAACAAAGGAGTTTACCCAGGAAGCATCATTGTAGCACATTACCTTAGGCGCATAAAAGTATTTAGCAAACTTATAAAACAAGTGTGATCTGGGGAGTGCTCAAAAAAGTGTGGCACACCTTGACTACCACATTGATTTTCAATACGCAGGTTTAGGTGTGCCACACATTTCTGAAATGGGTCAATGACAACATGACAAAATACGAACTGATATACGAAGACGATCAAATAGTGGTGGTCACAAAACCTGCCGGGCTACTTACCATTCCCGACCGCGCCGGCAACCCAAATAGCCTGCTTGCCGCCCTTCAAAGCAAATTTGGAAAGATCTTTATTGTTCACCGGCTCGATCGCGAAACGAGCGGCGTCCTTTGTTTTGCCCGCAACGAGGCGGCACACCGCCATCTTTCCATGCAGATGGAACACCACACCGCCGATAAATTTTACCTCGCCTTGCTTGATGGCATATTACATCATGAGGAAGGAAAGATTGACAAGCCAATAGGCGAGCATTACCATATACCGGGTAAGATGGCCGTTACGAATTCCGGGAAGCCATCCCTGACATTTTACCGTGTTTTGGAGCATTTTCAGCGCTTTACCCTTGTTGAAGCGCAAATCAAGACTGGCCGAACACATCAAATTCGTGTACATTTTCAAAGCATTGGCTACCCTTTGGCTGTCGATGCGCTATATGGCCGCCGGGAATCGTTTTTATTGTCGGAAATAAAGGGCAAAAAATATAAATCTGGCAAATTCACCGAATTGGAACGTCCTTTGATGGAACGCACATCGCTGCACGCCGCGCGTTTACGGCTTCAACATCCTTCCACTGAGGAAGTCATGGAATTCCGGTCTGAGCTGCCCAAGGACTTTGAAGCGGTGCTGAGCCAATTGCGAAAGTGGGGGAAGTAACAAAATCCCGCTTCGAACACTATCTTCGCGCCATTATGGCTGCAACACAGCAACAACGCATTATTTTTGGGTTGAAAGTCAAACAGTTCCGTCAGGAGCGTGACTGGAATTTTGAAGAATTGGGCATGCGAACAGGCATCTCTATTTCTTACCTGAACGAGATTGAAAAAGGAAAAAAATACCCATTGCTGGAATACCGCAAGCGATTGGCCGAGGTATTGGAGGTCCCTTACGATTTTTTGGTTTCTCCTGAACTCACCAAAGAATTCGCACCGCTTGGCGAACTTTTACAAAGCAAATTCCTGAATGATATTCCGCTCGACCTTTTTGGTATAGGCATGCAGCCTTTGGTAGAGATAATCGCAAATGCTCCGGCCAAAGTCAATGCGTTTATTTCTGCCCTGTTGGAGATCGCCCGGGTATATGCTTTGCGCGAGGAACATTTTTACTTTGCTGTTTTGAGGGCCTATCAGGAATTGCGGAACAATTATTTTGAAGAAATTGAACAGGCGGCCAGCGATTTTGTGCAGACTCACCATCTCCCAAAAAACGGCGGCATGTCCTACGAATTGCTCACCGATCTGCTAAAAAAAGAGTTTGATTGTCGGGTTGTACCAAATGGCCTGGACCCTTACGAGCCCCTGCATTGGTTGCGCTCGGTTTACAATCCTCACATGCGCACTATTTTGCTCAATGGCCAACTTAATGAGCGGCAGCGTGCTTATCAACTTGCTAAAGAACTTGGATTCAATGTATTAGGATTGACGGAACGCCCTTGGGCATCTAATTTTTTGAGGGTTAATTCTTTTGAAGAGGTGCTCAACAATTACAAGGCAGCCTATTTCGCAGTAGCCATCATGGTCAACCGGGAATCCTTTGTTCGGGACATTGGACAATTTTTCC
>JBJXGO010000328.1:0-7015 GCA_046160345.1 Saprospiraceae bacterium | reverse complement strand
TTAACCGGTATATTTAATCATTTAATCCGCGCTTTCTCATCATCCTGTGCCGATACTTACTCGAATTCCGATTTCGAGCCACTTTAGCCTGTGGCTTTTTTTGCTCCTTTTATTGTGGGGGATACGTATGCCTTTGTTGGCTCAATGCGCACTTTCCTGTAATGACGGATTGCAAGTTTCCCTCGACCCAAACGGGCAGGCCCTCATTACGCCGCTGCTGATTGCCCCCAATGCAGGCAATTCTTGTCCAGGCCCACTCACCATAACGCTGTATAATTCCATTGGACAGCAACTTCCCAATCCGCTCTCTTGCAATGAAATAGGTCAAACGATAACGGCAAGGGTGCGGCACACCAGCTCAGGCAATTTTTGCTCAGGCACACTTGAGGTCTTTGATGCCCTTTCGCCCAGTATAAGCAATTGTGGCGACAAATTCATCTTTTGCAACGAAGACCCATCCCCTCAATCCATTGGCTTTCCAACAGGAACAGACAATTGCACGGCTCCCAACAACCTGAATTTCACCCATTTTGATACCGAAACCACGCTCGGTTGCGGTACTTTCCAAAATGGGCAGCAGGTGCTCAAACGTATTGACCGCAACTGGACGGTTACAGACGAGCATGGCAACAGCAATACTTGCAACCAAAGGATTTGGCTGAAGCACATCAGTTTTACAGATGTGGATTTTCCGGCTAATCGGGATAATATTTCTGCGCCAGCGCTCAATTGTGAGGAAGACCCTGAAGACCTGGACCTGGCAGGGCAACCTATGGTAAATGGCATACCAGTAGGCGCTTCGCCTGAATGCGAAATAGCTGTCGCTTATACTGACCAAAACGTAATGCATTGCGCCCCAGCAGGTTATACTGTTTTGCGCAATTGGACCATGATAGATTTTTGCGCTGGAACCTTCAGTAGCCGGCTTCAAATCATAAAAGTAGAAGACAAGGAAACTCCTGTATTATTAGCACCCAATAACATCACGGTGGGCACCGACGGGTTTTACTGTTCGGGCTCAGTGAGTCTGCCCCAAGCTGTTTTTTCCGACAACTGTTCGGCGGTAACAGTTACTCCATCCTGGGTTTATGGTAGTGGATATGGGCCCTATTCGGGTGTTGTTCTGGGTCAGCACCTCGTCACATACCTTGCCACTGATGCTTGCGGGAATACGGCTACCGCAACTATGCAGGTAACCGTTGAAGACACGAGCCCACCGCAAGCCATCTGTGGCTCAGACGTGCAGGTGTCCTTGTCCAGTAACGGGATCGGATATATTAATGCCGCAACCGTCAACCAGGGAAGTTTTGACAATTGCGGCCCGGTGTTCCTAAGCGTTAGTCGCGACGAGGTGGAATATACGCCTCAAGTCCAGGTGAACTGTTCAGACCAGGGAGCCCCGATACAAGTAACCCTCCGGGTAACCGATGTTGAAGGCCTCGAAAATTTCTGCCAAATGGAAGTCACCGTGCGCGACTTCCTGAAACCCACGGTACAATGCCCGGCCAATTTGACCCTGACATGCTTGCAGGATTATAACAACCTGGGGCTCACCGGGCAGGCCACAGCCTCTGACAACTGTGGGTTGCAAAGCATAACGCATCAAGACATTGTAAATATTCAACCTTGCAATATTGGTTCAGTTTCCCGATGGTGGATTGCCACCGATTCAGCTGCCAACACCAAAAGTTGCAACCAACAAATCACTGTCAATGTGGTCAACACAACGACCGTCAGTTTTCCGAGCAACCGCACTATTCCTGGCTGTGGAAGCCCTGCCAGCCTTTTGCCTGGGGCCACGGGCGAGCCCTTCATTGGAGGAGAGGCTTGTTCTCCACTTTCTGTAAACTATACTGACCAGATTTTCAGCATCTCGCCGCCCGCATGTTTTCGCATTTTCCGGGCCTGGAAAGTGATCGATCACTGCATTTACAATCCCAATGGTGGCTCGGCAGGCATTTGGGAACATACGCAAATCATTGATGTTGTAGATCATTCACCGCCATTGCTTTCCATCCCTGCGGATTTGACCATAGATGCGGATCCTTTTAATTGTACGGGATTCATGGCCATGGCAGACATAACTGCAACGGATTGCAGCAATCAGATTGAAATTTCACACAACAGTAATTATTCTAATGCAGGAAATTCAAATAACGCCTCAGGGCATTACCCCCTGGGGGTACATTTTGTGACGTTTACCGCCTCGGATGGATGTGGAAATTCAGCGCAGCAGACCATGCGAATTACCGTAAATGACCGCACACCACCTACTGCAGTGTGCCTGACAGGTGTTGTGGCAAACATCCAGGCATCCGGAACAGTTACGCTGAATCCCAATCAATTCGATGGCGGTTGCTCAGACCTTTGCAGCCCGCAAAACAGCCTAATTTATAGTTTAGCACCATCCATATTTGATTGTCAACAGATCGGGCTGCACCCCGTAATGCTAACTGTGCAGGACACGGCAGGGAATACGGCCAGTTGCAATACGCATGTTACGATTCTGGACAGTGCCCAGAACTGCAATGGCGGAGGTCTCGGGCATAAGGTTGAAGGTACTATTCGCACTGAAACGGGATTACCCGTGAACAACATATCCGTTTCCCTGGCGGCCAACGACACGGGGGTTTACACGGATACTGACACCACGGGTTATTTCGGATTTAGTGATATGCCAACCGGATTAACCTATAGCCTTAAACCATACAACAACGCCAACTGGCTCAATGGGGTAACCACCTATGACCTGGTCCTCATCTCAAAGCATATCGTAGGAACCGAACCCCTTAACTCCCCTTTCAAGATCCTGGCTGCTGATGCAAACCAATCTGGCTCAGTCACTACGTTTGATATTGTACAACTGCGTAAGGTTATACTTGGAGTTCTGGACTCTTTGCCGACCAACACATCCTGGAGGTTTGTGGACTCAACTTTTGTTTTTCCGGACCTTCAAAACCCGTTTGTAAGCCCGGTTCCGGACGAAATCATTTTTGACCCGCTGATCTCGAACAAGTCAGGCCAAAATTTTATTGGCCTGAAAGTAGGCGATGTGAACGGCACCACAAACCCCGCAGAAGCCCGATCGCCTCTGGACACCTTGTTTTTGTGTTTGCCTGATCTCGATTTCGATTCTGGAGAATCTTTCACGGTTCCTATAAATTTGGAAAACTGGACAAATCTGGAAGGTTTGCAATTCGAATTGAAAACAGACCCTGAACAAGTGGAGATAGTGCGCGTAGAATTTGCTCAGCCTGATCTTTTGGGACCATCAAACCTTTCCATAAGAAATGATGGGTTGCTTTCACTTAGCTGGGACAATGCAGGTGTGGCACAGCTTGAAGCTGTGCCACACGTTGGCAGCCTGTTGAACCTTCACCTTCGGGCAAGGAGATCTTCCGACATTCGCTCGGCCTTGAATATTACAGATAAAAGGCTTTCTCCGGAGGCGTATCGCCTTGAAGACGAAGGACTTGCAGCACTCTCGCTCCGATTTGAAAGTTCTAAATCGGAAATGACAGGACCTGGATTGGAGATCTTCCCAAACCCGAGTTCAGGCGCGTTTTTTGTCAAAAACCCATTTGGAGTAAATTCTTGCCGATTGCGTATGCTGGATTTAAATGGAAAATGTGTTTGGGAGCAACACGGGGTATTTCCCGCGCAGATCGCTGTGGAAAATGGTGACTTAATTCCCGCCAGGATTTATTTTGTAGAATTAATAAGTGCAGAAGGAGAAAGGGCTGTATCAAGCATACAGATTGTGAAAAACTAGACGCGTTTTTGGTGTCTTCCGCGCGGATGTTTCTCGCAGATGTTGCCCAGAATGTTTCTCGCAGATGTTACACAGATAGATAGCGCAGATGTTACGCAGAAACACCGCAGGCTTGAACGATCTTCTTAATATTTGCGCAGGAACTCTACCCTACCCTTTTCCGATACGTCCATACTGCCAATGCATTAACAGACGCCGCATAACCCAAAACGGTGTAGAAATTGGTTTTAATATCCTCAAAACCAGCTCCTTTCAATAATACCAGCCGCATAAATTCAACAAAATAGGCTACCGGGTTTATTTTGTTCAACACTTGTGCCCATTCCGGCATACTTGTCACAGGAGTGAACAGTCCGCACATCAGTATAAAAATAAGGAGAAAAAACCAGGCGGTAAACATTGCCTGTTGTTGTGAATCTGCAAAGTTGGAAATGAGAAAACCAAGTCCCAACATACAGGGCGTGAAAACGGCCGTATAGCCAAACACCAATCCAAGGTTGCCCAGCATCGGAATGTCAAATACCAGTTTGCCAACCGCCAGGCCGATGGTCATCATCAGCAAAGAAAGCAGCCAAAACGGGAGCAATTTCCCCAAAATAAATTGCCATTTTTTAAGTGGAGTGACGTTTAACTGCTCGATGGTGCCGATTTCGCGTTCCCGAACAATGTTTAAAGCTGTGAGGAAACAAATAATGAGTGCCACTATTTCGCCCAAAATACCCGGCACCATAAACGTTTTGTAATCGAGTCGGGGATTGTACCAATTGGAATAAGTGACGTTAATTGCCTGAGTAGAAATTTGAGCGTTTGAAGAAACGCTTAGGCGAGGCGCCCAATTTTCGGCAAATTCCTGATTAAAATCGCGGATGATATTGCCTGCGTAGCCCATCCCTAAACCTGCTTTGGAGGCATTGATCGCATTGGCGTTTAGCGTGAGCGGGGCTGTGCCTTCCCGCACCAGATCACGCTCAAAATTTGATGGTATTTCAAGGATCATATCCGCCCGGTCATCTGCCATTTGATGGTCAGCCACAGCAGCGGTGGGGAATTGGTTGATATGGAAATAGCCTGAGGCGCCAAGTTTGGCAGCCAATTGGCGCGACGTAGGCGAATGATCGTGGTCCACTACTGCAAGCGACAGGTTTTTGACTTCGTAGTTGGCAGCGTAAGCAAGCAATAAAGTTTGCACCACCGGCATCACGAGCAGCAGGGGCAACATTGTTTTGTTGCGAAAGACCTGAAGAAATTCTTTTTGAACAAGAAAAAATACAATGCGCATGACCCGAATGTTGTCTCCACCTTGGCAATCGCTTCAGCGGGTAAATTGCTGATTGCTGGAATGAAGAATTTTGTAGGTTTGTGGTCGATTATTGGATACACAAAAGTCCTATAAGCCACGATGAAATTGAAATAACAACGGAAATTTCTCACAACTTTTCTAAAACCTACCACCCGCGGGAGTTTATTTCAAAACTAGCGCCATCCATTTTTCTTATGACCGACCGTCGTTCCTTCATTTGCCAATCTGCTGCCTTGCTCGGCACATTCGCGCTGCACCAAAATTTTGCTGCTGCTTTTCCGGAAATCCAAGAGCAAACCTCCTTCGCTGATAATGATGCGGGTTTACCCGCCATAGCCAATAATGATGTGGGTAAACCCGCCATAGCCGATAATGACGCGGGTTTACCCGCCATAGCCAATAATGATGCGGGTAAACCCGCCTTCGCCAAGGCTACGGCGGGTAAATATGATGATTTTTGGCGGCAGATCCGTCAGGCTTATGCAGCAAGTCCAAACATTATCAATTTGAACAACGGCGGTGTTTGCCCTTCTCCCCGAGCGACGATGGATGCGCTCGACTATTACAACCGGATGTGCGGAGAAGCCCCTTCCTACTATATGTGGCGAATTCTCGATCAAGACCGTGAGCCTTTACGCGAAAATCTGGCGGCCCTGGCCGGGGTCAGTCCCGACGAAATAGCCATTAACCGTAACACCACCGAAGCCTTGAACACCATCATTTTTGGTTTAAACCTTAATGCAGGTGATGAGGTAGTGGTCTCGAAATACGATTACCCTAATATGCTGAATGCCTGGAGACAACGCGAAAAACGCGACGGCATCAAACTCGTTTGGGTGGATCTTGATTTGCCTTCAACGGACGAAGATTACCTTACCAATGCCTACACAGAGAAGTTTTCCAGCAAAACCCGAATCGTACACATCACCCATATCATCAATTGGAACGGCCAAATCCTGCCTGCACGCCGTATCGCGGATGAGGCACACAAAAGAGGCGCCGAAGTGGTTGTGGACGCCGCACACTCCTTCTCAGTGCTTGACTACAAAATTCCTGAATTGGATTGTGATTATTGGGGCACAAGCCTGCACAAATTCATGTGTGGGCCGCTTGGCAGCGGTATGATGTGGATACGGAAAGAAAAAATCGCCGGTATTTGGCCCCTGCTTTCCAGTCCTGAAACAAACAGTGCCGACATTAGAAAATTTGAAAACCTTGGCACCCGGAGTTTCCCGGTTGAGATGGCGATCGGGTATTCCCTGGATTTGCACAATATGATCGGATCGCAACGCAAGCAGGAGCGATTGCACTTTCTAAAAAACTATTGGATGAGCCAGGTAAAAGACGTTCCTGGCATCAAGTTTTACACTTCTCCTGACCCAAAATGGAGTTGTGCGATCGGCAATTTCGGGTTAGAAGGCAAAAAGCCGGGTGAAATTTCCGAAACCCTGTTCAACAAGTACAAGATCCATACGGTTTCGATCGAGTGGGAGAAAATAAGCGGTGTGCGGGTTACGCCCAATGTATATACGACCACCGAAGAACTGGACAAATTGGTGAAAGCGATCCGGGGGATGAGGGTTTGATTTAATAACTAACTCATTCGTAGAGCTCCAATAATATGCTCGCACTCAGCAAATTGAGTTAATTATTGTTACTGGATTCAGCGCAACAAAATTCAAACGACCGCAAGCACCCCTCCTACATTGCACACCTTTCATACAAACTATGGAACACATCCTTTTCTCCATCGAAAACGCAGTAGCAAATATTACGTTTAACCGCCCTCAGGTATTCAATTCCATGCACCACGCTATGCGAATGGAAATTCTGGAGGCTCTGGATATTTGTGAAAAAGATGTCGCTGTCCGTGCGGTGTACATTACGGGCACCGGCAAGGCTTTCTGCGCAGGCGAGGATTTGCAAGAGGTAACCGACCCAAA
>JBJXGO010000327.1:0-2930 GCA_046160345.1 Saprospiraceae bacterium | reverse complement strand
ACCAAGAACTCCTTTTAACCGCCGCTTAAACCTTTTTTACATAGATTGCTGCTCATACCTGTGCGTTGCTTGTACAGTAGGTCTTCCTATGAGAAAAAGCGCAGAGCAGTTGTTTTAGGCGAACCCCGGCGGGGGTTGTACACCTGGCGAAGCGAAAATGACTACGTTTGGGGCAAAATGTTAGAAGTTGTTTGAGTTATCCTGTTGCGGCCGAAAAGATGCCTTTTGGGTGCAACAGTAATAACTCAAACAACTTCTTATACCGTCACAAAACAAAAAGGTGCATGAAACCACTATCCCTTTTATTTCTGGGCATTTGCCTAAGCCTGTCTTCTTTCGCAATCGGCTCAGAGCCTGTACTATCTGAAGGATTTGATATTGAAAATCAACATTTTATAATCTCTATCAACAAATCTGGGCGTATCATTCACCTGATGGATAAACGGACGCAAACCGATTATGCAGTGGATCGTTTGCAATCGCCCATACTCGCATTGATGGTGAACAAGACCATCTTGCCTCCACAAAAAGCAATCTATCTGCCCGATGATGCACGGATTTTATTGCAGTTTCAAACGGGTCTGACTGCTCAGATTCAGGTAGCTATCCTGCCCAGTCATATCTCTTTTGAACTCATCGCGCTCAGCGATGAAGCCTCCGTGGAGGTAGCCATTTGGGGCCCCTATGCCACCCAAATCAACGGGAGCATCGGAGAAACGATCGGTATCGTACAAAATGAGTCATTCACCATCGGTATTCAAGCCCTCAACCCCAAAACCCTCGGAGGCTACCCTTGGAAAGACAACGACCACCTGCCCCAAATGGATATTTTTGAACAGGAGGACTTTGAAGACGTAACCCATGCAAAACGAGGCGTTCTGTATTCCGTAGAAGCGGCCAAACCCACCGATTTTGGCAGCACTTTGCAAGCTTATACCCGAAACCGGAGCAAGGATCGCATCATTGAGAATTGGGGCCACCAACGCTATGTCGCGCCAGCTTTTGCCGATGGAGGCCTGATCGGCAGCAAAATCGCCTTGTTTGCTTGTGCCACCGACCAAACGCTGGCCACTATCGGAGCGATCGAGATCGCAGAGGGACTGCCCCACCCGACCTTCAATGGTCAATGGGTCAAGACTTCCCCGCTTATCAATGCCTCGTATCTTATCATGGACTTTGATGAATCTAATATTGACGAATGCCTGGGCTACGCTCAGCAGGCCGGCTTGCATTATTTATACCATGGCGACCCATTCAGTACCTGGGGAAAATATGATCTGAAGCCCGGTTTTTTCCCAACCGGGATCGCCGGTTTGAAAGCATGCGTCCAAAAAGGCGAGCAGAAAGGAATCTATTTGGGTACGCATACTTTGAGCAATTTCATCAACACGGAAGATGCTTACGTTACCCCCGTACCCGACAAGCGATTGGCAAAAGTGGGCGGCAGCGTCCTTTCAAAGGCCATTAATGCGACGCAAACAGAAATTGAAATAGAAGATCCCAGTTTTTTCAATCAATTCGAAAACAACCACTTACACGGCGTTCAGATCGGCGATGAGATCATTCGTTATGGTACGGTTTCGGAATCAGCACCATGGAAATTGCTGGATTGTACACGCGGTGCATTTGGAACCCAGGCGGCTGCGTATGCCCAGGGCGCCAAAATTGAAAAACTGGCTGATCATGGTTACAAGGTCTTTCTGGGGGATGCCGCATTGAACAAGGAGATCGCAGAAAACGTAGCAGAGGTTTTCAATGCCACTGGGATCAGGATGCTGGATTTTGATGGATTGGAAGGCGCGCATTCCACGGGACTGGGGAATTACGGCGAAGCACTTTTTGCCAAAGCCTGGTATGACCAGCTCGATGACAATATCAAGAACCACTTCCTGTTAGGGGCCAGTAGATCGGGACACTATTTCTGGCATATCTATTCCCGTATGAACTGGGGGGAGCCCTGGTATGCAGGTTTTCGGGAAAGTCAAACGGAGTACCGACTGCTTAATCAGAAGTATTACAAACGCAACCTGATGCCGGGTATGTTGGGCTGGTTTAAAATGACCGCCAGCACTACCATTGAAGACATTGAATGGCTTATGACCCGATCAGCGGCCTACAATGCGGGTTTTGCTTTCGTGATGGACCTCAAGGCCGTCAAAGGCAGCGGAGTGTCAGCTGAAATTTTAAACCGGATCAATCTCTGGGAAACGGCGCGCCTCCAGGGAGTATTGCCGGAGGAGATAACAGCCAAAATGCGGGACCTGTCCACAGAATTCCATTTGGAAAAAGGCAAGGGCAATACCCTGAACCTTACGCAGGTATATTCCCATAAATTCAGACACCTCAAAAAAGAACGTCAGCCAGGGGAGCCGCTGTCCAGTACTTTTTCCTTTGAAAACAAGGCTGCTAAACAGGTAATGGGGTTCATTATTTCTGCGGCACAAGCAGATATATCCAAACTTACACTGGAGATCAACCACAGTAAAAGCATAGATATACCGGTCGAATTAAAAAAGGGGCAGTCTATTAAATATTCCGGTGGGAAAGATGCGGTATTGTATGATGCACAATGGAATCAGCTCAAGGTAATTTCGGTTCTACAAGATCAGTTAATGGTCTCTGCCGGGAAAAATGACCTGAGTTTTGACTGTGTTTTCTCCGAAACCGACCAGGGAGTAGAAGCGTATGTGAATATAGAGATCAGGCTGTTGGATGCTGTGGTGGTATTGTCAAATAAATAGGGGTTTTTGGATTAAGTGAAATTCTTACCTTGAAATTCCGCAACTGCTCTCGTCGGGTGGCGTGCTATGGTATGTACACAAGTGCCACAACTATTGCCCAGTTCAAATATGCTTAGCCTGCGACCTATCCCAAGCTTTGTCACCTGACGAGACCCGTCCGCATCAAGTGCGCGTAACCCGAGTATTTGC
>JBJXGO010000326.1:0-24311 GCA_046160345.1 Saprospiraceae bacterium | reverse complement strand
AGCGAACACGCCGCATTGATTGGCAGCGCCAGGCTTCTGGACGATGCGTTCTGGAAACAGGTGTCTGCCAGGCTGCCCAATATCTAGTGGTGTACCACCAGCACTTCGAATCTGCTACCGGCCTACGCCCTTTCCCGGTTTCGGGACTTGCATTTCCATGTTGCATTTGGGGCAGCGTTCGCCTTTTTTGCCCTTGTATTCAGGGTGCATCGGACAAGAATAAGGCTGTATGGGCTGTTCCATGGGAGTGCCGCATTTGGGACAGTTACCGCTCATTTTACTGGTGCATTCCTTGTGTATGGGGCAGCAGAATACTGCTGGCGCTTTGGATTCTGTCAATGCCATGTTGCATTTTGTGCAATGAGCGCCTTTTTTTCCCGTGATTTCCGGATGCAAAGGACAAGCATAACTGCTGTCAGCTCCGCTCGTTTTTTTGGAGGATTGACAAGCCTGAAAAAGCAGCAAACCGCTGCAGATCATCAGGGCGGAAAAGAACCAGGTCAATTTCATAATCAAGTATTTTTTGCAAAATTCCTATAAAACCAACTTGGATAAAATGATAGGGATCATCTCCAAAAATGATGCTTTGAGTATCGAAGTTGACGAGTATCCAGCTTAATGCTGATGTGTATCATTTCCATCTTCTGCCTCGCCCTGCACATTTGTGTTGAAAAATAGATTGAATGCTTAACAAGTCAACATTCTGACAACATGAAAACCATTATCGCATGTACCGATTTTTCTCATAATGCTACCAATGCGGTTCAATATGCTGCGGCTCTGGCTCGCGCTACGGAGGCTCGACTGGTGCTGTTTCATTACTTTGACTACCCGCTTCCCGCAACGGATTTGCCCATGTCATTCCCTACTGTTTTTGTGGACGAATTGGCTGAAGGGTTAACCAAAAAACTTAAGGAGATCCAGGAGGATTTAGCCAAAATCTATCCCATCAAGATAGATTGCGTGGTACGGTCTTATGAGCTGGCCAGCGATTTGAAAGCGGTGTATGAAGCCGAAAATGCGAGTTTGGTTGTAATGGGCATGCACGGACAAAGTGCAGTGGCCAATGCGCTTTTTGGCAGTGTAAGCACTTCGGCGATCAGGCAGGGCAAGTTGCCCTTGCTTATTGTGCCTATGGGCGTGGTTTTTCACCCGGTCAAAAAAATTCTTTTCCCTTTTGACGACCACCCCATTTCGTATCCTGAAACGATCAAAGTCCTTCGGGATTTGGCGCTTGATTTCGACGCATACATAGAGGTGTTTACCATGTTTGACCTCCAAAAAACGCCCAACCTGGTGCCCAAGGGTGATTTTTCTGTGGAAAAAAGCAATCTGGAAACAATGCTTTCGGGTACCCGACACGGTTTCTCCTACGAGAACGAAGTGTCTGTAAATCAGGGGATATTGTATGAAGCGGCACGCAGTGGTGCTGATATGGTGGCCATGATTCCGCACCATCATTCCTTTTTGTCCAATCTGTTGAACCTGAGTAAAACTCAACGTATTGCGGTGAGCATTACATTGCCCTTGCTGGTGCTCGCGGAAAAGATCAAAACGACAGGTTAGTTGTGAACCGCTTAATTCCTAAAATCACAGCCCTCTATGATTTGCATCATATTGCAAATGATGCGGAAGGGAGAATTTTGCACCATCATTTTCATTAAACAATTCTATTATGAAATTCGGAAAACTTTTTGTGTCGGCCGTATTGATAGTCGGGCTGATGCCACAGGCTCAGGGCCAATTCACAGAGCAAGGGCGGTTTATGCTGGGCTCGGCCGTTGGCTTTGCCACCAATACTTCCAAGACTTCCCTGGCAAATGCAGACGAAACCGAGCCTCAAAACACGCAATGGAACGTTTCGCCTTCTATCGGGTATTTTTTGCTCGATAATTTTACGCTGGGCATCGGTCTTGATTATACTTCCAGTACAGAGACCCGGGCTGGAGAAGCAAAAACCAAGGATTCCGACTTGCTTTTTGGCCCTTTTGCGCGGTACTACTTCCCATTTGGCGACAAGGCCATATTTCTGCAAGGCAACTTCGGATTTGGCAACTCCTCTGACAATCTTAGCATTGGTGGCGAAAATCAAAACATCAATACCAATATCCTGGCCGTTGGAGCAGGACCAGGTTTCACTATTTTTTCAAATGACGGGATCGGCCTTGAAGCCTTGGTGAAATATAATTACGCCAAAAGCACGTTCGACCTTGATCTTGGTGGTGTAAAAACCAGTACTACCACTAAAACCAATCAAATTGCGCTTTCCCTGGGACTTCAGATTTATTTTAGTGGTTTGAAAAGATAAAATGCAGACGCGTTCTCCTGTTTTTATGGCTGCGACCTTAATGTAGGTTGCGGCCATTTTTTATTTTTCCTTAGATGCCTTCTTCTCCAGTTTTTTAAAATATCTGCGAAACAAGAAATTGCTTTTCAGGGCTTCCATATCCTGAGCAAATGCCGCAGTCCCTTTTTCGGCATTTTCAATGGTTGCGCGCAGGCGGTTGGCCATGATCGAATCGCGCATCAGGGCATTTACCGCACCATCCCCTTGGTTAACGTCTTTTTCGATGGAAGAAACGACCGCATCAAGGTCGTTTATCAGGCGATCAGCACTGTTTTCCAGGGTTTTGATTTTTGAAACGGCTTGCCTGAGTTCTACAGTCAGGCTGGTATCAGTAAGCAAGGTGGCAATTGTGCCCTTCCCGGAAGAAGCCAATT
Source organism: Saprospiraceae bacterium (assembly GCA_046160345.1). Taxonomy (GTDB): domain Bacteria; phylum Bacteroidota; class Bacteroidia; order Chitinophagales; family Saprospiraceae; genus M3007. The sequence continues at coordinate 21,590 of JBJXGO010000326.1, read as the reverse complement.
GGATTGTACTGATGGCGTTTTCCATCAAAATAGAGGCACTTTTAGTGGTTTCCTGTAGGTTTTGCAAGGAGCGGCGCAGGTTTAAGGACAAACTTTTATCGTTCAACAAGCTGGTCAATTCGCTGCTGGAATTCACTAATTGAACCGTTGAGAGCACCTCCTCCGCGATTTTAGACACGGTTTGATTCGTGCGGTTTAGCGTTTGCAACATCTGTTCTGTATTGACTTCTTCCCTGGAAGGCAGCAATTCCCCGCCTTGAATAAACGGCCGGTCGCCACCCACAGGTGCAATATTGACAACTCGATTGCCAATCAAACCATCTGTGCCGATACTGGCAACCGAGTTGTTGCGGATGAAGCCTTTCATTTTTTTGTCCAGGTTCATGGTCACCTCGATCACGGTGTCATTGACTATTACAATGTCGAGCACACTGCCGACATCAATGCCTGAAAAGCGCACGTTATTGCCCACCAGCAAGCCGTTTACGTCTCTAAATTGTGCTTTTACTTCGAAACGAGTGCCAAAAATGGTTTTGTTTTTCCCCAATATATAAAGCGAAAGGATCAGGAAAATCAGTCCTGCCAGAACGAACATTCCCAGTTTTATAGCATTTAATGATTTTTCTTTCATGGATTTTTAATTGAAAAACTGTCTGATTTTTTCATCGGTAGATATTCTCAGCTCCTCATAGGTGCCAAGTGCATAACATTTTCCGTCAATCAACATGGCAATACGTTGAGCCACGAGTTTCACACATTTCATGTCGTGTGTAATGATCATGGAGGATGTTTGATATTTATCCTGGATTTTGTTGATGAGTGCAATGATCTCCAGGCTCGTGATGGGGTCCAGGCCGGTGGTTGGCTCGTCGTACAGAATTATTTCGGGCTTTAGAATAAGCGTTCTGGCCAGGGCTATCCGTTTGCGCATCCCACCTGAAAGTTCGGCAGGCATCATGTCAATGGTATGTTCCAGGCCTACGTTTTGAAGGGCCTCAACCACCATCGCTTCTGCTTCACCCGGGCCCAATTTTATGGTATGCCGTCGAAGCGGGAATTCGAGGTTTTCTCGCACGGTCATAGAATCGTATAAAGCATTGCTTTGGAAAAGGAACGCTACTTTGACCCGCACCTTATCCAGATCGGATTGGTTGAGATTCAGGACATCGTTTCCCAAAACTTGAATATCTCCTTCGTCGGGTTGAAGGAGCCCGATGATACACTTGATCAACACTGATTTTCCCGAACCGGATTTGCCTAGCACCACCAAATTCTCTCCACGCAAAAGGGACAGGTCAAAGTGGTCTAGTACATGGTTGTTGCCAAATGATTTACAGAGTCCTTTTATTTGAATGACTGATTCTGGCATATAATGCTACAGTACGAAATGGATTTTGCGTTATTGAAATAATTCGGCTACCTGAACGGCAATTAAATCGATGATAAAAATTACAACAGACGACACAACGACCGAAGAATTAGCGGAATGACCTACACCTTCTGTTCCTTTATTGGAATAATAACCTTTATAACAGCCAACCATGCCTACCGCAAAGCCAAAAAAGAAGGTTTTTATAATGGCAGGCACAACGTCTATATAGATCAGGTTGTCGAAAACTTTTTTAAAGAACAGGTTAAACGTCAGTGGTTCATAAATATTCACTCCCAAATAGGACCCAAACAAAGCGATCGCATCTGCAAGGATCACCAATACGGGCAACATCAGCATAGCCGCCATGGTACGGGTCACTACCAGGTATTTAAACGGATTGGTGCCAGATACCTCCATCGCATCAATTTGTTCGGTCACTTTCATCGAGCCGAGTTCTGCCCCGATACTGGAGCCGATTTTTCCGGCAAATATGAGGGCCGTCAATATTGGCCCAACTTCCCGTACAATGGCTACGCCGACCATGGCCGGAATTTGTACGTCCACCCCGTATTTGACCATGGTAGGACGCAGCTGCATGGTCAACACCAGTCCGATGATAAATGCGGTCAGTGCGACCAATGGAAAAGACTTGTAGCCGATCACGAAGCACTGTCGGACGAACTCTTCCACCTCATACCTTGGACGGAATGCTTCCCGGAAAAAGCGGGCTGTGAAACGGGCTATTTCGCCGGTTTCTTGCAAAAACAATCTTACATCTTCGGAAAAGGTTCGCATGCGTGTTAGGTTAAAGCATTTTAAAACATGGTGTCGCAAACACAGATCCCGGCTGTTTTTTCTGACCAAAATCCCGCTACCGCAATGGTTTGAGCCGGTTTTCCGGGCCGCTTCAGCCGGTAAATATCCTCGTATTGAATCGTGTCGCCCCTTGCATCGATCTCTTGTAAATCATAGCGGATCAAGATCTTGGTCTAGCCAAAAAGGGCGGTAAGAAAGAGTAATAAAAATAACAACAGCAATAATGCAATAAGTACTAGTACCAGGCTGGTAATGGTGATTACAAAGGCAATGGCCCGGGAATTTCCCTTCTCTTTTTTTGCAAGTATTGCGATCGCCATCCCATTGCTAATGAGGAAGCCAAAGACACCAAGATAGACTAAGACTGGTATCGCCTTCCCTAATGAAAAACATAGCAGAGAACCGGCAAAAATCCCCAAGGCAATACGCGCCATTTTGCTGGCCTTTTCTCCATTCAGTGCTTGTTCGTGCACCAGTTTTTTGAGGGCTTTGATGGCCCTGAATTTTTGAAAAAGCCTTGGTTTTTTTTGTTTTTTTGCTGAAATGTGCAGATTTTCAAGTGCTTGAGTTGTTTTGGTAGAGGAATCAGGAAAAGCCACAGAAGCGAGACTTTCTGAGGAGGGCATCAGTAAGAATGCCAGCAAGCACGTAAAGAGGATCGGTTTCATGGCGAAATGTAATTAAGTTATTTGTAAAATACCATATCATCCTCGCCCTGCTCCCATTCCGGGTTGGTGGCCGGGACTGATTTCACATAAGTATGATCTCGCTCCATTGCCGGAATTTCTTCCACGAATTGGATTTTCTCCTGCGACTCCATAGATTCGGCTTCCACCATATTTTCAATGCCTTTTATCAGGGCATCGGCATTAAATGAAATACTGTCAATGCCTTCGTTCACAAGGAATTGCGCGAATTCCGGCATGTCGCTGGGCGCTTGCCCGCAGAGACCAATTTTGATGCCTTTGCGGCGGGCGGTACGGATGGCCGTGGCGATCAGGCGCATCACCGCCGGGTTTTTTTCATTGAACAGCCCGCTCACGAGCGCAGAATCACGGTCGAGGCCGAGGGTGAGTTGGGTCAGGTCGTTGGAGCCGATGGAAAATCCGTCGAACACCTCGGCAAATTCCTCTGCCATAAGCACGTTGCTTGGTATCTCAACCATGACATATACTTCGAGACCATTTTCGCCTTGAACGAGGCCAAATTCGCTCATGGTTTTCAGCACCTGTTTGCCTTCTTCCACGGTACGACAGAATGGAATCATCAATTTTACATTCGTGAAACCCATTTCATTGCGAACCTTTTTCATCGCCTTACATTCCAACGCAAAACCATCTTTGTAGAGCGGCGAGTAATACCTGGATGCCCCCCGGAAACCAATCATAGGGTTTTCTTCTACCGGTTCAAATTGTTGCCCCCCGATCAGGTTGGCATATTCGTTGCTTTTAAAATCACTCATACGCACTATAACATCATGCGGATGAAAGGCCGCCGCAATGGTGGCAACCCCTTGAGCGAGCTTGTCAACAAAATATTCTTTTTTGTCGCGATAATGCCGGGTCAAATCGGCGATCCCCTCACGTATGCCAACGTTCGTTATCTCCTCAAACCGTGTGAGAGCTAATGGGTGTACCTTGATGTGGTGGGTGATCAAGAATTCCATGCGCAGCAAGCCAACGCCTCGATTGGGCAGAAAAGACTGTTGAAATGCCAGTGATGGGTCGCCCAAAATGAGCATAGGGGCTGTTTTGGGCGCTTTCAGGTTGGAAATATTTTTTTCTGTTTCGGTCCATTCGGCTTTGCCGGCGTAAATAAATCCGGTTTTGCCTTCTGCGCAACTAACCGTAACCATATCGCCATCGTGGATCTTATCCGTGGCATTGCCGCATCCGACAATGGCTACCGTCCCTAATTCACGGGCAACGATGGCGGCATGGCTCGTGCGCCCACCTTTGTTGGTCACGATGGCTGCCGCACGTTTCATGATGGGGTCCCAGTCCGGGTTTGTAATATCAGTTACCAACACCTCGCCTTCCTGGAGCAAATGTGCTTCTTGCGGCGAGCGCAACAAACGAGCCTTCCCGACCGCAATTTTTTCGCCGAGCGCGATGCCCTCCGCCAGTTTTTTGCCTTTTGATTTGATTTGGAAACTTCGCACGGTAGTGGCGCGTTGCTTTTTTTCTTTGGAGTGTACCGTTTCAGGTCGGGCCTGAACGATGTACATTTTACCAGTCTGCCCGTCTTTTGCCCATTCAATATCCATGGGTTTTTGGTAGTGCTCCTCAATTTTAAGACACCATTTCCCCAGCAAGGCAGCATCTGCTTCTGTTATCGAATAAACGTCGCGTTTTAGGGCTGGCGTAGGTATATTTTCCGTTGGCTCTCCTGATCCCCCCGCATTGGCATAGATCATGGTCCATTCCTTGTCGCCCAATTTCTTTTGAAAAATAGGATTGAAACCTGCTCCAATATGCGGTTTGAACGATACAAACTCGTCTGGCGTGGAGCGGCCTTGCACTATGTTTTCCCCAAGGCCGTAGATGCTGTTGATAACCACTACATTGTCGAAACCAGTATCCGGGTCGAGCGTGAATGCAACGCCGGAGGCCGACAGATCGGATCGTACCATTTTTTGAACCCCGACCGAAATCGCTACCTCAGCATTCCCAAAGCCTTGATCTTCCCGGTATTTGATGGCGCGGTTCGTGAACAGCGAACTGAAGCAGCGGTGAACCGTTTTCTCAAGTTCATCAGCCCCGGAGATGTTCAAAAAACTCTCTAACTGACCCGCAAAACTTGCAGAAGGCAAATCTTCTGCCGTAGCGCTGCTGCGCACTGCAAGGGATATTTCAGCGCCTTCGCGTGCGCACAAGTCTTGAAGTGCCTGTTTGATATCGGTTAAAACCGCCAAGGGAAGCGGAGCGTTTTGAATCAATTCCCTTGCTTGCTGGCCAATATCGTTGAGGTTGGAAAAATTATTTTTGTCCAATTTTTGAAGGAGCGACTCCAAGGGCTTTTTCAAATGGTTTTCTTTCAGGAACAATCGATACGCATCTGCCGTTATGGCAAAACCATCCGGGACAAGGATCCCTTTAGGGGTAAGCTGGGAGAACATTTCACCCAGGGACGCATTTTTACCGCCCACAATTGGCAGGTCATGGATGGATATTTCAGAAAATTTCTTGATGAAGCCTGGCATAGAACATTATGATTGGTGTACTGCGAAGCATACTACTGGCCATTTTCTAAAATCGAGACCTATAAGGTTTCAAAAAAACCTTATAGGTCTTGGAGCAAAACAAAAATGTCCGGTAGTATTGCTGCAAAGTTTCCCAATATTCAAATCCTTTGAAATGACGCAGCTTATGTACACAAGTGATGAATATCACCAAGGCGAACCAATGCCCATTTTAACTTTGTATTCAAAAGCACAAACCATTCGTACCATTTTCAAACGACTATTGTGTAGTTTGCCCCTTTCTTCTGATAAATTATGGCTTCTAAAGACTATTATAAAATTCTCGGAATTGAAAAAAGTGCAAGCCCGGAGGATATAAAAAAAGCCTTCCGAAAGTTGGCGCTTCAGTATCATCCTGATAAAAACAAAGGGGATAAAGTTGCCGAGGAAAAGTTCAAAGCGGTCAACGAAGCGAACAGTGTGTTGATTGACCCTGAAAAACGCAAACTGTACGACCGGTACGGCGATCAATGGGAGCAAGTGCAGCAAGGGGGATCTGCGGGACAACGCCCGGGCGGAGGTTCTGGAAGGCCACGGCAGGGGTATCAACCACCTCCTTTCACTTTTGAATCGAGTGATTTTGAAAATGATGAACGTTTTGAAGATTTGTTCAGCCAGTTTTTTGGTGGTTCAATGGGCGGCCGCGGAAGGGGTGGCCGGGCAAGGAACGGCGCGAATATTGAAGCGGAGGTACAGATAAAATTGGAGGATGCCTTTACCGGAATTTCTCAAATGGTAAATATTGGCGCCAACGAGCAGTACCGGCTTACCTTGAAAAAGGGGGTAGGGGAGGGACAACAGTTTCGATTGAGCAGCAAAGGGCAGCCGGGCCAAAGTGGCGGAAAAAACGGTGATCTGTTGTTGAACATACGAATTGCCCCGCATCCGAGGTATATCCGGACGGGCAACGACCTTCGATGCAAACAATCAGTCGATCTTTTATCGGCGGTGTTAGGAGGCAAGGTCAGGGTTCAAACCATGCACGGAGAAAAAGTAATGACCTTGCAAGCGGGCACTCAAAATGGATCCGTGTTGCGCATGCGTGGCATGGGAATGCCCGTTTACGATACGGTGGATAAATTTGGCGATCTATATGTGGAGATTTCGGTGGATATACCGCGCCAGCTCAGTTCTGAACAGCAAGCCTTGTATGAACAACTGGCAGCCTTAAAAAATTTATAATTATGGCAGAAGAGACAAAATCAGAAGAAACGCTACACCGGCTTTTTGAACAAGTCAACGAGCATCTCGAAACACGCTGGGCCTATTTTTCGCTCAGCGCTACGGAAAAATTGTCAGGTATTGCCGCCGATATGGCTGGGGCATTCACCCTGTTTTTCTTTGGCATGCTCGTGCTGTTCTTCTTTTGTATGGGCTTTGCCTGGTGGCTGGGCGATGTTATTGGCAACCGGGCAGGAGGATTTGCGCTTGCAGGGTTGGTTTTTGTACCGATTGCTTACTTCGTGTATCGTTGGGTTCGCCCATTTGTCCGGGACAAGATCATTGAATCTGCCTTGAACGAGGAAGATAAAGAAAACCCTGTCAACCATGGATAAACTTAGCAAACTCCAGCATCGCAAGGTGGCTTTGGAAGCAAAGATCGAGCAACAGCGCGCCGACCTGAAAAATACATTCGTCGAGTTACGTGCCGAATTAGAGCCCGGCAAATTGCTCCAAAAAGCGGTTCGTGGTTTTTTCGGTTTTTTAAAGAAAAAACCAGGCGATGAAGCATCCAAAAGCTATGGTCAACTGCCTGCGCCACTGGCATTTGCAGTTGATTTATTGGTAAGGGACCCTAAATGGGCGCTCGGCCTGAAACTCCTTGCTCCGATAGCGATCAAACTTTGGGCTAAAAACGAGTCTTCAAAAGCGCTAAATGCTGAAAACAGCTCGGATACAAACGAGGATAAGCACGTAAAAATTTATGCTCGGCTTCGGCAAGGCGTTTCTGCACTTCGAAAACGTATTCGTAAGGCTGAAAACCCAGCTGAAACGGACATACAAAAAACTGACCAATAAGTAGTTATGCAAAAGAGAACCCTTCCCGAGATCTTGCTCGCGGCGGCATTAATTGCCGGAGCGGTGTACTTTCTATTTTACACCGAAAGTGGCCGCCAATGGCTCGAACGCCTGAAAAACACGGCCATTGATCAGTTAGATAAATGGCTTGCTGATCTGGAGGCGCATTTGCAGTCCTTGGAAAAGGTGGAAACTGCTGAAGAGACCAACATTTAACATGTTTGAGCATAAAAATCGAAAACGATACCTTCTGATATTATTTTGGTCCTATCTCCTGATTTGGGCTTTGCTGGGCATCAATCCGGTGTACCGTTCTGATTGGTTGTTGGAAAATATTCTGGTGTTTGTAGCGGTGCCTTATGTGTTGTATATCCACCGTGCTATTAGGCTTTCGACGCTTTCCTTTACCCTAATCTTCATCTTTCTGGTGTTGCACAGCATCGGTTCGCACTACACCTATTCAGAGGTGCCTGCCGGGCGTTGGGTATCCGACTTGTTGGGCTGGGAGCGCAATCACTATGACCGATTCGTGCATTTTCTCTGGGGTTTTCTGCTCACCATGCCGATCTTTGAGATCCTTCGCAAAAAGGTGAGTCGCAAGCTGCGGGCCATTTTTATTTTTGCTTGTTGCTTAATTGTACTTGTGGGTGTGCTGTACGAATTTATGGAATGGGCAGCAGCCATAGTGGTTGATCCGGAGGCCGGAACAGCGTTTCTCGGAACCCAAGGCGATGAATGGGATGCTCAGAAAGATTTGCTGCTGAATCTTTCCGGGGCAGTTGCATCGATTGTTTTTTTGCCTTGGGTAGTTCCTGAGAAAACAGAAACCTCATAGGTTAGAAAAACCTATGAGGTTTCCGCATTCCGCATTCGCCTCAGCCCACAATCGAAACCCCGATCAAATGTCCTACGCTATAGGTAACCCCCGCTGCCACCAATCCAAAAATAACTTGTCGGGTTCCCGAAAACCATACCGACCGCCCGGTGAAAAGCGAGGTGGCGCTTCCTATGCCAAACAAGCCTATTACGCTCAGTGTCAAGCTGATATAAATGGCTTCGCGGCCGCTGGTAAAAAAGAACGGGATAACCGGGAAAATGGCTCCTATTGCAAAAAGGAAAAAAGAGGTCAGGGCTGCTTCCCAGGCGGAACCGCCCAGTTCGGATTGATCAATGCCCAGTTCCTCCCGAACGAGGGTGTCGAGCGCAGTATCTTTGTCGAGCATGATTTTTTTGGCCATTTCAGCCGCTTTCGATTTTTCCATGCCCTTGGCCTGGTAAATAAGCGCGAGTTCCAACTCTTCATGTTCAGGAGAGGCTTCCAATTCCTCGGCTTCCAGTTCGATTTGGCGCATAAATAACTCCCTTGAACTTTGGACAGAAAGCCATTCGCCTAAGGCCATGGAGATTGCCCCTGCTAATAAACCGGCTATTCCTGTCAATAATATGGCCGTATTTTCCATCGCCGCGCCCGCAACACCCATAACAAGACTCATATTGGAGAGCAAGCCGTCATTGGCTCCCAAAACGGCTGCCCTGAGTGCATTGCCTCCCACTGACTTGTGCCTGCCTTCCATTTTGGAAAGAAAACCGCCGCTTACATTGGCGGAGGTATGTTTGGTCAGGGATTCCAGAATTCTGAGGTGGTTGTGTTCAAATCCTGAAGGTTTGTCGCCTTGCTGAAGTTTTTGTTCAATGGTGGAACGGGCCACCATTCGCTCAACACTCGATAAGTTGGCAATAATAAAATCGTAACCAAAAATACCGCCCAATTTGAATTGAAGCCGGGCTCTCCGGCTGGGCGGCGGCTCCTTGAAGTCTGGTTTTGTCTCCCTTACATTAGCCAAAAAATGTTCGACGTGGCTTCTTTCTATGCCTGCAAGTTTGCGCAACACCTCCGCAGTAGAAGGGTCTTCCTGTATTTCTGCAAGGCGGCCGTAGAGGTATGCAGTATCGATCTCCAGTTGAAGTTGTTCGGATTTATTTGACATATGAAGGAGATTGAGTGCTTGTTGGTGTTTGATTCACATGGTTTGGGTTTTAGATAGTCTCCATGTAAAATGCTGTGACAGATTCCTGCAAAGATTGAAAAAAGTATTGTTATTCAAAGAGTTATCTCCACAATATCATACAAGTTTGGCACTATGGCCTCCCAACCAAAGGTGTCTTTGATCTTCACTTTAAAAGTATCAGCAGTTTGCTTTTCACCATGTATGACAAAAACGTTTTCAGGGGCAGCCTTGAGTTCGCTCATCCAATTGAGCAGTTCTTGTTGGTCGCCGTGGGCGGAAAGGCCATGCAGAATCTCTACACGCGATTTGACGGAGTAATATTTGCCATGAATTTTTATCTCATGGGCGCCTTCCAGCAATTGCCGCCCTCGGGTACCTTCGCCTTGAAAACCAGCCAAAAGGACGGTGTGCCGAGGGTTTTCAATGTAAGCTTGTAGGTAACTCAATACGCGCCCCCCCGTCACCATTCCACTACCCGCTATGATAACTTTGGGGTATTTGGTTTCGATCAGGTTTTGTGTTTCGCGGTAATTTTCCACCACCTGGAACATCTCGCACATAGCGGTGTATTCTGCCGAAGATAATTTGTGCCAACCCCGGTGCTTTTCGAATACACCCAATACCCGTGCACCCATCGGGCTATCCATGATCAGCGGCAGATCAGGCAGCTCCCCGGAAATGCGTAATTGCCAAAACAGGTACATGAGTACCTGCGTACGCTCCACGGCAAAACTTGGGATGATCACCGAGCCGCCCCGGGCAATGGTTTCAAGCACAATGTTTTTCAGGCGTTCCTTGATATCGCCCTCCGGGTGCAGCCGGTCGCCATAGGTGCTTTCTACAAACAATATATCTGCTTCAGTGGGCCTTTTGGGGGGCTGCATCAACAGATCTTCCTCCTGGCCGATATCGCCGCTGAATACAAATTTTTTATTGCGTACGTGTACCTCAATAAAAGTAGAGCCAATGATATGCCCGTTTGTCTGAAACCTGGCTTTTACCTGTCCACCCAAATCAAGCCATTGGTTTAGGTTGGCCACACTGAAATGGGTGAGCGTGGATTCCACATCCTTTTCCGTGTAAAGCGCTTTGGCAGGATGATGCTTCGAAAAACCCTCGCTATTGGCCTGTTCGGCTTCTTCTTCCTGCAATCGGGCACTGTCGCGAAGAATGATTTCCGCAATATCGAGTGTTGGTGAAGTGCCATAAATTTTGCCTTTGAATCCGTCCTTGATCAATCGAGGCAGGTAGCCAACATGGTCGAGGTGGCCGTGCGTGAGCAAAACAAAATCAATGCTTGGCACATCCACCGGGAGGTGATCCCAATTCATGAGCCGCAATTGTTTTAGACCCTGAAATAAGCCACAGTCCACCAGGAACTTCTTTTCGGGCGTTTCAAGGAGATACTTGGAGCCGGTAACAGTACCCGCTGCGCCGAGGAAGTGAATAAATAATTTGTCGTTCATGTTTCTTTATTAGCGTTATTGTCCAATGATCCGCCCGTCTTCCATTTCAATGATCCGATGGGTGTTTTCTGCGAAACTTGGGTCGTGGGTTACGATAAATAAGGTCTGGTTGAATGATTCGGATAATTGTTTGAAAATATTGAACACATTGTCGCTGTTTTTTTTGTCCAGATTGCCCGTCGGTTCGTCGCCCATAATGATGATAGGGTCGTTGATCAAAGCACGAGCAATGGCCACCCGTTGTTTCTCACCTCCAGATAGTTGATTGGCTTTTTTTAGGGCAAGTGATTGGATCTCAAATGTTTTGAGCCATTCCATCGCACGGTGTTCGACTTCGGCTTCTGGATATTTTTGAAGTTTCAATCCTGGAAGCATCACATTTTTCAACACAGAGAATTCGTGCAAAAGGTAATGAAATTGAAATACAAAGCCAATTTTCTCATTACGGATCCGGGCAAGTTGAGCTTCGGTTTTTCCGCGCATTATTACGCCGTCAATCTCTAGATCTCCCTCGTAATCCGTGTCCATCGTGGAAAGGATGTACAAAAGGGTGGATTTGCCGCAGCCGGATTTGCCGGTCACGGCCACGAATTCGCCCTGTTTTACCGAAAAACTGATGTCTTTAAGCACCTGCGTCAATACGGGGTCTTTGAAGTACTTGCTGATCCCTGAGGATTGTAAAACGGTTTTTACCATTTTATGAACGATAGACTATGAACGCGGATCGATAAACTATGTACACGAAAGGGAAAGGCGGTCGGCCAGTCAGTTCACAGCTCATCGTTGATTTTTCTCCTATTTTCCACGGATGATGATGACCGGATCTACTTTGCTTGCCTTTCTTGCGGGAAAAAAGCCTGCGAGGTAGGTTGTTAGGAGTGCGAAGCTTATCCCGATAATATAATACTTCATCTCGTAATTGACCGGGAAGGTTTTTATGGTGGGCAAGGCAGCCGTATTGAACGGGATCTGATCAATGAGCGCCGAAAGCGAAAACCCCAAAACCAAGCCCAGCAGGCCACCCAACAAGCCAATTGTGAGGGCTATGCCCAGAAATATTTTTCGGATATCACTGCCGGAAAACCCCGTGGCTTTCAAAATGGCAATAGTGTCCATTTTCTCATAGATCATCATGTTGAGGATATTATAAATTCCGAAGCCTGCAACGATCAACAACACAATGCCCACTACATACGAAATGAGGGTGCGGATATTGGTGCCCGTCTCAAATTGGGCGTTGGCGGTCTGAATGTCCTCTGTATCTGCCTGATAGATCTGGGCATATTCCCTGGCAACGGCAGGCGCCTGATCCAATTCCTTTAGTTTGATCTGAATATCAGTAACATACGTATTAGGCTTGCCGAGCAGTTTTTGGGCAGTGCCAATGGAGGCGTAACTCTGTACTTTGTCGAATTCAGCAATGCCGGACTGGGAAAAGCCTACCACCTTCAAAGACATGCGGTCGCCCTTGGATGTGGTTACCTGCACCATGTCGCCGATCTCGGCAAGCAATTTTAAAGCCAGCCCTTTTCCAAGTATTATGCTGTTGTTTACATTTTTCAAGTCGAGTGCATCGCCGCTGGTTACGTAGTCTTTGAAAAAATACAAACTGCTTTCTGCCACTACGTCGATACCGCTGACAGTGCCGGTAATATCAATCGTGCCTGAATTATACAAAACGGGAGCATTTATTTTAGGCGAAAAGCCCAGGACCCTGGGATCATTTTGCAGTGATCGCATAACCGCCGAGCTGTTATAAATTTCCAGACGGCCACCGCTTGATTTGAGGGATTGGACAAAATTATGCCCCTCCCTGAATTCAGAAGCAAGGTTGATGGGTTGGTTGGGGTTGGGTTTTATGTCGTTGAACATCCGAATATGGGGCGTTCTGTTGATGATCAGGCCGTCCAGCATATCGTTTAGTCCATTCATAAATCCCAGCAAAGCAATGAACATGGTGATACTGAATGTCACCCCGATGGCAGCAACCAGAGTCTGCCGCCAGCGCGCCAAAAGCAAGGACCTTGAAATGTCGGTGATAAGTTTTAGGTTCATTGTGCGATTGGTTTCAGGATTGTTTCGTTGTGACTCAGGCCGCTTAGTATTTCCGCTTTGAGGTAGTCTTTTAGCCCTATTTTCACTTTGCGATTTTCTTTGTTGGCCAGGATTACCATGGAATCTTGAAACAAGTAAGCCCTTGGAATGGTCAGGGCCTTTTCTTTGGATTGGATAATGATATTTGCTTCGGTGGTCAAATATGGGTAAAGGACAGCGGGTTTTTGGATAAATTCGGCTTGAATGGTAAAGGTCCGGGAACGTTCGTCCATGATCAGGCCTATTTTGGATACCACAGCCTCGAACACCTGCCCTTTGTAACTATCCATCGTTAACATTATCCGCAGCCCTTTTTGGATACGTGCAATATCATTTTCGTCAATCTGGAGTTCCACAATAAAATCTGAAGCATCTCCAATGATTGCCACCGGGCTTTGGGTTCCAACGATCTCACCAAGTTCTTTGGCAATGCTATACACCCGGCCATCGGTTTGACTGCGTATGATATAATCCTGCGCAATATTTTTGCTGATCGATAGCAGTTTTTGAGCTTGCCCGGCGGCAAATTGGAGTTGTTTTTGCAGGTCTTTAAACCGTAAAATAGCCGATTCGTAATTGTTTACAGCATTGGTGTAGGCCAATTCTCGCTGTTCCAGTTCCACTTTGGAGCCGATCTGTTGTGCCCAGAGTCCGCGTTGTCGTTGCAGTAATATGGAATCGTTGAGCAATTTGACCCTGGCCGTTTCAACCAGTCCTTTCAGCTCATTCAGCCGATCGCCTTTTGTGTTCAATTCAGCAAAATCTGCGGAGAGTTTTGCATTTTCAGCATTGAGTCTTGAACTTTCGTTTTTTATAACAAACAAGGCATCTCCCTTTTTTACCAGGTCGCCTTCCCGAACCATAACGTTTTGAATCAATCCGCCTACGGTGGCGAAAACCTGATATTGGTTTTTGCTTTTTATAATGCCGGATGCATAAACCGACTCGGTGATCCGTTCCAGGGATGGTTGTGTTTTTTCGGGCTGTTTTTCGCAGGAAAAAAAGAAAAAGCCGATTAAAAGAGGAAGGGTTAAGTGTTTCAGCATGAATCGTTTAGCATGAGGACTGATGGAAAAAAGCGCCTGGATCGGGATGAATACGCAAAAGTGTTTAAAAAAGTTTCATCGTCTATTCTGGCAAAGTTACCGGCTGGAAATTAAAAACACCCATCGATAGGCCAAAAATCCAGAAGTGGTATCGACTATTTTCCTTCATTTCTTGGTTCGCTGAACAACCCTGAGGCTCATTAAAAAAAGGCCTGTAAACTTGTGATCAAATCCTTTGCACCATACTATTCGACATTTTTCACACAGATGTTACGCAGATCTTAAACACAGATATTACACCGATAAAATCTGTGTAACATCTGTGAGGGTTATTTGCGTAACATCTGTGTGAATAATAGAATAGTGCGCCTCTGCACAATTATTGAAGGATTTGAGGAACCGGCTTTTCCGGATATTTCTTGAATATAGCGATAGCAGCGTCCTTAATGCGGGCATCAGCCTCCTCAGGCCTGAGGTTTCCCAACACACCAACCGCCGCTCCGCGCCAAACCTGGTTGCCATTTTTAGTGTCAATAAAATCTAGTATAAGTGTGCCTTCCTGATAATGAAATGGCTGCATTCTATGGCAACGGTCGTATTGGCCAGGAGCATCAAAAACCCCTCCGCAGGACCAGTCGTGCACGAAAAGCACCTCATTTTTTATTACTATGTGGAAATGCAACATCAGGTCAGGCTTTTCGTCGCACGGCTTGAATCCATACCTTGACATTTGGTCCTCCACCGCAGCGCGAATTTTGCTCTGGGTACTCCCTGACACCCATTCGGGGCCTGAGTTTCCCTTTTTTATTTCGGCATTGTTTAGCCAGTTGAAGGTATGATATTTGGAAAGATTTACGCCGGGTTCTTCTTCAGAATACACCTTGGTAAATGGAGAGCAACTTTCCAGCAGAAAGAAAGTTGAGAGCAGCGCAACAATTGTAATGTGGGCAGAAATTTGTATTTTCATGGCTATCAATTTTGAGCAAAGTTGAGGGTAGGAATTACTATAGCCAATGACATCGCTCACTAACACCCATGACAAAAATCTTTTGGTGGCTCCCAGGGGTTGTGTCAATTTCTGGTTTGAAATTTTTTTATAGAATTCTATTTTGATCCTCTTAAAATCCTATAAGGTTTTTTTTAAACCTTATAGGATTCAATTGGCTGAAACACAAAACATCGTTTCTCGCAGAAATCCACGAAGTACCTTTTGATACTATCCCTTAACAGACCAGGCCAGCCAAAAAAACAGCCATCCCAAACCTGTCAGCAGCACCAGGCCAAAACCCAGACCGACGGGCATTCTCAGGGCAGCATGGCCTCTGAATATGCTTACTATCCACTTGAACAGCGAGTTAGACATCACCGCCAACAATATTATGATGGCAGCCTCGCGACTTTGTCCGATGGGAGAAGCAGCCCATTTGGCCGTCGAGATCGTGATGGCGTCAATGTCTGCGATACCAGCCACGGCTCCGGAGAGGTAGGTCATGGCCGGGCTGAGCCAATAACGGGACGCCGCCATAAAAAAGCTGATCCCGATATAGAGGAAGACGAAAAAAATGGCATTTTTTATGTCTAGCGGGTTTCCCGGCGAGAGGGTGGGGGCATCGCCGGATTCTTTTGGATGTCGAAACACACGCCAGGTAGGCGCCAAACTGACCAGAAACATCATTAAAAGGGGCAAAAACAACTCCTTTGCCACCGTAAGTGCAAAAATAGATACCCAAATGAAGACCCTTACAAACATGATGGAGGATGCAAGCACGATCCCGGCGCCATAAGCTGGCGAAAGGTCTTTTCGCTCGAGGCTTTTTGAAGAAAATACCCAGGCAATCAAAGTGGACGAAAACAAGCCACCAATGATAGCCGTCAGCAAAATGCCTTTGTGCGGACTGCCGAACTTTAGCAATAAATACCCGGTGAAACTGATGGACAACACCATCACTACGATATATCCCAGGTCTCGTGCGGTCAGTATATTTTCCGGGCCAAAAGGTTCGGTGGGCAACATCGGCATAACCAGCAATGCCAACACGATGAATTTAATGAAGGCAAACAACTCCTCTTCCGTGATCTTTTGGATAAAACCGTGCAACTGACTTTTAAGTGAAAGCACTGTAGTCATCAACACCACCACAGCAAGCGATTCCTGTATCAAGCCTTTGAAAGTGGCAATGCCCAAAAGAAAGGTCAGCAACAAGGCTATTTCTGTGGTTAGCCCGAGTTTTCCCTTTTGGGTTTGCACATAATAAGCCACTGCTACCAACAAAAAGAATCCTGACAAAGCCGCAATCAACACAAAAGAGCTGGTATGTGTTGACAACCAGGCACTTGCGTTTCCCAAGACTGCTACCAATACAAAGGTGCGTATGCCGCCCAGGTGCGCCGGGTCAGACTGTGTATTGAATTCCCGCTCTAGGCCAATGATCAGTCCGATGCCAGCCGAAACGATCAAACTAACAAAAGAGGGTGTGAGGATCGTATTGAGTGATTCTAACCAGCTCATGTTTTACAGGTGGAACCTAATTCGGCATTTCTCGAAGTTTATCTACTTTTAAAACCGTTACTACACCATCCTTAATATCGATCATATGTTCGTTTTTGAAATCGGTGAGGGTGCGGATGAGGGTTTCTTTGGCGGTGCCCGCAAGCGAGGCGAGGTCTTCACGCAGAAAGTGAATTACGGGGCCACTTTGATCACAAAGGTGGGAGAGGGCAGTAGCAACGCGCTTGCGTACTGAATTGTATGCCAATTCGATAAGTTGTTGTTCTCGTTCGGCTACGTGGCCAGCAAGCATTTTTATGAAACGGGCATTCACATCGCGGTTGCCAAATACCAGGGCTGCAAAGTCTTGTTTAGGTACCAGTTTTATGCTGCAATCCTCCAACGCAGCGGCGCATTCTGTATAAGCGTCTTCTTTAAAAAGAGCCAGAAAGCCCAAAAAATCACCTTGTTGGGCCACTTTTACAATGAGTTCGCGCCCGTCGTCACTTGTTTTATAAAGTTTGACCTTTCCGCTTTCCACAAAAAAAAGCCAGCGGGGATGCTCGCCCTCCCGGAAGATCTGGTCTTTTTTCTTGTAATGCCGCAGCTCCCGGTTTTCGGAGAGGTGTTTGATCGCCTCCATCGCTCGGGCTTCGTCAATAAAATGCTCCAGTGAATTGATTGAACTTTCAGAGGCAGTACGTAGCCGTGAACTTTTTTTCAGGCGTTTTTCGATGGTTTGCAGCAGTACGATATCGTCAAAGGGCTTTGTGATATAGTCGTCTGCACCGAGGGACATGCCACGTCGGAAATCTTCCTTTTCGGCTTTTGCCGTGAGAAAGATAAAAGGAATATCGGCAGTGGCCGCCTGGTGACTGAGGATATGCAACACTCCGTAGCCATCCAATTCTGGCATCATAATATCGCACAATATCAGGTCAGGCAGTTCAGCTTGAGCTTTTGCTGTGCCGATCTTGCCGTTTTCCGCCACAAGGGCTTCATAACCACTTAATTGCAGGATCTCAGCGAGGTTTTCGCGAACATCCGCGTTGTCTTCAATAATAAGTATTTTTTTCATTTCGCAGCAAAGTTAGACTGCTTGCTCATTCCGTTTGTTGATTTTAATCAATGGCATAGGTAACCGGCGTCATTCTGCCATAGCGAGGCAATGAATCACCTTTGTGGTATCAATCAACTGTAAAAACAAATCGCTTAGTTTATTATGAACATCTTCGCTCCTGTTTCTTCTCTGATGACCGACCACAAACATTTGGTTACTGTGGCTCCCGAAGAGAACCTTGCCCAAATCAAGGAAATATTTGACAATCACAAATTCCATCATATTCCTGTCGTACACTTCCGTGAGATCGTTGGGATTGTAAGCCGCTCTGATTTTGATTATTTTATGGGTGGCGCCTCCCACTATGAGGAAGATAAGTATGTGAACCAGTTGCGCCTTGAGCGCACCCAGGTTAAGGAAATTATGGTCACGCACCTGGGCAAACTTGAGCCAGACGATCGGATCAATGTTGCGCTCGAGATATTTTTGATCAACCGGTTCCATGCGCTACCCGTGGTGGAAGATGGAGACTTGGTAGGTATCCTCACGCCATTTGATATCATGACTGCTTTATCCAAGCAAGTGCCTGCGGATTCAAGTTTGGTTTATGAAAAACAATGACCTTTTACACAGCAAATTATTTCAGCTGCATACTTTAAGTGTAGCGGTTGACATGAGCCAGGCATCGGCAAATGCATTGGTTTTCGGATGGAAAATTGCGCATAAAATGGGCTGTAATCTGGAAATCGTGTATGCGATGGACAGTATTTTTGAAGGCACCATGCCTTCTGCATCAGGTTTTTTGTCGAGTTACACCAAAACGATGCAGTCTGAATTGGACGCTTTTATCCAGGGAACGATGAACTCGGTAGGAGTGAAATATGTGCCGCCAGCTCAAATTCCCGGTATGCCTGGCTTGCCAACAGAGGATAAAGACACCCCACCTAAAATTTTTTCCAAGGTGATCTACGGAGCCCCTGATGTAGCGCTCACGGCGTATTCCCGACAAACCGACTTGTTGGTCTTGGGGGCGACCGGACATGGTGGGCTGGGTAAAAATCTCTTTGGTTCAGTCAGTAACGAGGTTTCAAGGTCTGCGCACTGTCCAGTGCTGTTCGTGTCGAAAGAGGCAGAATTTACAGGCTTCGAGCATATTTTGTACGCCAGCGATTTTGATTCGATCAACAGCCTGTCGGTTCAACAAACAGTTTCTTTTGCCCAACGCTTTGACGCACAGATCCATTTTGTGCATGTAGGGCCCGGCGGGGAGAAAGACCTGGAGAAACAGCGGGACAGTTTTGAGGAAAGTTTCAAAGCAACAGGCTATACCAAACCCTTCATTTTCAGCAAGATGGTAAGCGATGATATTGTGGGCGCTTTGTACGAGTACTCATTTTATCACAGGATTGAACTAATGGTGTTCGTAACGCATCACCGTGCTTTTTGGGATAATATTCTGCACAAGAGTGTCACCAATGAGGCTTTGGCCAGCAGCGATATTCCCATACTCGTCATCCATTCGGATGATGACCTGACCTAAAGAATTGATAGAGAGTTTTGAATAGTCCCTGTTGAACGAAGTGTTCGGCGGGGATTTTTTTGTTGAGCATGGTCAAAAAAGTGTGGCTGGTCTAAATATTGGGCCTTGATAATCAATGTGCTTTGAGCAGCGAGCTGTCTCCCCCTCTCCCAATTCTCGGGATTGGAGATATCACTTCAGTTATCGCAGGCATTTGCTATTTTTGCTCCAATCATTTCCTAGAGATGAAAGAAAAACTAAAGATCATACAGGTTGATTTGTTGGAGCCCTACTGTCTCCAAGTCAGGCAGGATTTGCAGTCTTCCTTTGAAGGCTTGCGGGATGCGGAAATATCTACCCGCACCTTTAGTTTTTATACCTCGGTTTCATCCGTTTATTCGAGCAAAATAGAAGGCGAAGACATTGAACTAGATTCATACATCAAGCATAAAAGGTTTGGAATCGAGTTTTTGCCAGATTACACCAAAAAAATAGATGATTTGTACGATGCCTACACCTTTGCCCAAAGCCATGGTTTGGAGGAGAAAAATATAGCCGAGGCGCACAGATTGTTGAGCAGGCATATCGTAGCCAAACACCAACAAGGTAAGTTACGCACACAAAACATGTACGTATCTACTCCCGATGGCAAAATCGAATACGTCGCAGCCACACCTTATGCAGTGGAGGCTGAAATGCAAAAATTGTATGAGGATATAGTCGTATTGTTGAATAACTCATTGACCATCGCAGAAGTGTTTTTTTATGCCGCCTTTATTCATCTGGTCTTTGTAAAGATCCATCCTTTCAATGATGGCAATGGGCGGACTGCAAGGTTGTTGGAAAAATGGTTTCTCGCGCAAAAATTAGGGGCCAATGCCTGGTTTGTTCCATCGGAAAAAAACTACTACCAGCAACACCAAACCTATTACAAGCATTTAAGGGCATTGGGGTTAGAATATCCTGAGTTGGATTACGGAAAAGCGCTTCCGTTTCTTTTGATGCTGCCGGGCGCTGTATAGGACTAAGAGCGTGTTTAAATTTCAGTTACCGGGCTGCAAGTGGCAAATTTTGTTTCATTCTTCGTTATCCTGAGTGCTCGGGACGCCGTAGGCACCCGGCTTTGGCTGCAAATTTTGCCTCAACTGAAACAAAATTTGCTCCCTTTCGCCTCGGCACTAAAATTTAAACACGCTCTTATTGTTGGGAAAAAAATGGTTGGGCATTAAATCAGTTACCACTTGGACAGGAGCAAACGGAGCTTATGTTATGGTTAGTTCAGGATTCGCTTTCGGGCTTGGCACCTTTGATTTGCTCAAATTCAACCCAGCCAATAACCAGTTTGAAGAACTCCAAATCGGAGGTGCGGAGCCTGGTAACCTGATTTGGTGGAATATCTCCCCAAATCGCGCATTTCCTTCCGCTTCTGGTGTGGTGTTTAATAACGTCTATAGTTTTTACGATCCCGAAATGCCTGACAAAGGACCTATTCTGACAAAGTTCGGGCTTGATTGGGATAATTCATTGACCGATTGTTACTGCTTGTATTTTGTAGATAAATTCCATTTGTTTTTTGAAAAAGACGACGAATTATTGGTTTGTAAAGAAAAATAATTGGCTTTGAGATCAAGCTTGTCAAAAATCCAGGGGCCTTAAATCCAAAGTCGTTGACTTAAGGGTTTTAGCCACGTTGAGAAACGAGGTGACAGCTCCGATCCCGAAGATTTGTCTGCGACCGATCGCCGAACTCAAAGGGTATTTGAGCGATTATTACCGCCAGATATTACAAACAATGGAGCCACAAAGACCCGGCAAAAACAAAGAACGAAAACGGAGATTAATGGGCGGCAACGAAAGGCACATCCATGAAAAAACTATCGCCGCGCTTTTTATTAACCGGCTAAAATCATCTTTTCCCAATGCTTTTGAGTCTGATAGTACTCGCTGTCGGCTCAAAAACCTTGCGCCCTTGATGCTAATATATCCAGGTAGGCTGTTTTTATGACCGAAAACCCGCTATGATTCAGCTTGGGGTAATTCGGGCTTTGGTTTTTACTCCCCTTAACTTAATGGGATTGGTTCGTTGATGGGCGATTTTTGTTCGTTTTATTTCGCCTGACGATTGCATCTACGCCTTTTTGCCCGCTTAGGGCAAATGCACGTAGATGCAATCGTTCTTCGCTATTATTTCTTTGTATTGTAGCTCATGTTGCAATAAAGGAAAGGCACAAATTTCCTCCTTTGCGCAATCCGAGTTAATTTTCCTGCAAAGAAATCGACTCAGCTAATTAACATCAATGGCTTTACACGGCAAAACATTCCAGGCTTCAATCTTCGAAATCCTCATCGTGGTCGTCACCCTCGCTATCACAACATCCATCTATGGCTTGCGCACTGCAAGATGGGCTATGGTGCTTATTGCAACATCCATTATGGCAATCGTCACAACATTCCTTGCAA